>NZ_BAAJXA010000080.1:0-21178 GCF_057537855.1 Streptomyces diversicolor | reverse complement strand
CAGCGGAACCGCGGGGCCCTCCGTGGGGGCGTCACCAGCGGGGATCTCCCGGCGGTTCTTGTCGGTGTCGGCCACGAGGGGCAGCACCGCGTCCCAGTCGGCCAGGCGCCCGGCCGGCGTGCGCTCGGCACGAGCCCGCAGGGTCCGGTCGGTCTGCAGGCTGAATGCCTTGGGCAGCACCGTGGTGGCCTGGCGGCAGGAGGTTTCCTTGACCGCGTCGGTCAGGGCCTGGCGCCACTCGGGGATCGTCATGTCGAACTCGACACGGCGGTGGCTGCTCCGGCAGCGGAGTGCGGCGTCGACGCCGGCCTGGCCGGTGTGGTGCGGGACCAGTTTCTGAACCTTGCTGTACATGCCGGTGATGGGCACCAAGGTCTCGCAGTCCGGGCAGACCAGGACGGCCTTGAGCGGGTCACGCAGGTCGATGTGCGAGGGCAGGAGCTTGGAGAGCTTGATGGCGGGGAGGGTGCTGGCCCGCTTCCGGCGGGTCCGGGGGCGTTCCTTGGCGGTGGGCATCGCGGCGGTGATGGCCATGGAGGATCTCCTCAGGTGCGAAGGGGATGGGGTGCGTCGCGGTGCTCTCTCCGCCCGCCAGGCAGCACGGGAAGGTCCCGGCGTCCTGACGGACGGACAGCGCATAGCGCTGCGACGTGCAATAGAGAGTCGAGAACCCGGGGATTTGCTCTTGCCATCAACCCGGCCCCCTCTTGCGAGGTGGACGACTTCCTACGGTCTTACGGCCGGTGACGCGCCCAAAAGTGCAGGTACAGCACCGGCTACGCCCCGCATCCGGCTACTCACCGCTTGCTGGCGCTCTTCGATTAGAACCCTGCTATCCCCCCTCGGTCAACCTGTCTAGCTAACTTGTTTTCTACACCCGCTCTGACCTGCTAGTTTCTGGGTGGCATTAAACGACTGCGAGTCTCGGCTTTCGAGAAACAACTAGACATGCGATGCTGTGCGCACCGGGCAGCGAGATCCGCTGGCCGCACGATGCGCACGGGAGGGGGAGCAGTGGCCACCAAGCAGAAGGAACCCGGGAAGGTCGAACGGATCGCATCCGAGATCCGGGACAAGATCGAGCGAGGCGCACTCGCACCTGGGTCGCGCCTGCCTGGTGTGCCTCAGCTCCAGAAGGAACACGGCATCGCTTACCAGACGGCCCGCGACATCTACGGCCTGCTCGAGGACGAGGGCCTTGTGTTCTCGCGCCGCGGCAAGGGGACGTTCGTTTCCCTGGTGATCGGAAAAATCATCTCTGATCGCACCACCCGCTACCTGGCCGTACTTCGTGAGGCCGGCGGCGCCGCCGGGGCCTACGAGGCGGAGATGAGGGCGAGGGGACTCGATCCCAAGAACACCGTCGTCATCGACCGTGATGTGCCGCCCAAGAAGGTGGCGGAGATCTTCGAGATGCACCACCGCGCCAAGACCCTGAAGCGTCAGCGGATCATGTCCGCGGGTCTGCCTGGCAACGACGAAGCGATCGAAGTTGTCCAGGTGGCCACGAGCTGGTTCCCTCCGGACGTCGTCGACGCAGTCCCTGTGCTTGCCGAGATGGAGACAGGAGTCGGAGGCAGCAAATCGCGTATGGCGGAGGCCGGTTTCAAGCAGGTACGCCTTCGCGAAGAAGTCGAGGTCAGATCCCCGACTGCTGACGAAGCTGCGGCGCTCGGCATTCCGGTTGAACAGGCTGTCCTGGAGATCACGCACAAGGGGATCACCGTTGAAGGCCGCGTTGTGGAGGTCTGCATCCACGTGCTGCCGCGAGCTAAGTGGCGACTCGCATACGAGTGGCCCATCGACTCCCCGGAACCCGGGTGACACGTAGGAAGTTCCGCCCTGCTCCGGCAAGAGCCGGAGCAGACCCAATACCCATTGACTACAACAGCTAGGAGCTTGCACCACATGGCTAGCAACCGCATCGACGAGACCGGCACGATCCTGCGCGACGCCAGCACCCGGTACACCACGGCCCGGCGTGAGGAGAACGGCGCGCACGGTGCGTTCGACGCTGAGCTGCAGCGTGCCGGTCGGACGCCGACTTCCGAGGTCTCCGTCAGCCGCGTGGCCGCCCCGGCCGACGTTGCCGAGCTGCTGGGCACCGACGGCGAGGTTGTCGTCCGCGCCCGAGCGATGTCCGACGGCGACCGCCTGGTCCAACTCGCCACCACGTACATCCCCGTCGACGTCGCCGAGGCCGCTGGCATCGAGCAGGTCGACACCGGCGTGGGCGGCATCATCAGCCGTATGAAGGAGGCCGGCTTCGACCAGGGCGATGCCGCCACCGAGGACATCGCGCTCCGGCCGGCCACCGCAGACGAGGCGGCTCGCCTCGGTCTGCCGGAAGGCTCGGACGTTCTGACCATCAACCACATCGGCCGCACGGCCGACGGACGGGTCGTCGAGGTGACCCAGCACGTTCTGGCTAAGGGCTGGACGCTTCGGTTCTCCGTGCCGCTGGCCTAATTCCGCACGGCACATGTCGGTGCCCTGCCCATGGCAGGGCACCGACCAGCACCCTTCTTCTGAACCCCTGGAGACTAAGCCCCTCATGAACGCCGGAAAGCGCCTGACCAGTGACGAGCTGGTGGAAGAGCTCCGCAGCGCGCTCGATGCTGAGAACGGCTGGCTTCCGGCCCTCGTAAGCCCCGAAGGTCCCGTCGGCATCTCCAAGGAAGCAGCACTGGACGTAGTGGTCGGGCGACTGCAGGAGTTCGCGGAGGCACCCACACTGCCCGAAGCCGTCGCCCGCCAGCTCAGGAACGCGGCCGACGCCGCCGACGCCGCCCTCGTCACCGAAGGCAGTGCGCAGTACGGAGCTTTGGGAGCCGCGTACGCATACATCGTCCAGGCGAAGTGTGCGGCAAGCGAATGAGCTGGTCCTGATGAACATGACATCGGCGGTGTGCCTCCCACGGGGATGTGGATCAATCCGTGTGATCAGCAGCCACCGTGCTCCTGTCGAAGGCCAGCGCAAAGTGACGATGGCCGGTGACATTCCGAATGTCACCACCACTTGTCACCTCCGCGCGATCAAGCGGCCGTGCCATGCTCGGCCGCAGAAGGGCCGGCTTCCGCTCCGCGGGCATCACCCTGTCGGGGCGCAGGCTGCGCCGCAGGACCGTACGGCGAAGGGGATCGGCGATGGCTGACGAGCGTCCTGACTGGGCACGCCGGATGGTTGAGGAGCGGGCTGCGCGGGAGTGGTCGCAGGCTGACGCTGTACGTGCGCTGATGGTTCGGCTTCCCGAGGACCACGATGTCAGCGAGCAGGATCTCCTTCGTCAGTGGAAGCGCTGGGAACGGGGCGACGCGCAGCCCACGAAGTACCGGTCGGCCATCGCCAGCACGTTCGGAACGACGACGGGCGCGTTCTTCCCCGAGCGAAGCCGTCGCGACGGGCGAGCCGAAATCTTGCAGGTCAGCGGCATGGACACCGTGGACATCATCGCGCGGCTACGTGCGTCGGACGTCGACGTCGCGACGCTGGACGCGCTGCGGATCACGGCGGACCGGCTGTGCTGCGAGTACGCGTACATGCCCGCCGACCAACTGCTCGTTGAGGGGAAGGCGTGGCTGGCCCGGGTCGTCGGCCTTCAGCACCAGCGCGTCAGCCTGGCGCAGCATCGCGAGATCGTCGCACTGGCCGGGAAGCTGGCGCTCCTGGTGGGCTGTGTCGAGTACGACTCCGGGCGCCCGCGTGACGCGGAGGCGACCCGGCAGGCGGCGCTGATGCTCGGTCAGGAATCCGGAGAGCTGAGCGTGCAGGGATGGGCGCACGAGATGCGCGCCTGGTTCTCCCTGACTCGGGGCGACTATCGCGGCGTCATCGCGGCCGCGGAGGCCGGGATCGCCGTGGCGCCGAACGAGAGCGTGGCCGCGCAGCTGTACGCGCAGCAGGCGAAGGCGTGGGCTCGGCTGGGCGACCGATCGCAGACCGAGGTGGCCCTGGACAAGGGGCGGCAGCTTCTGGAGCGTCTCCCGTACCCGGAGAACATTGAGGACCACTTCGTCGTCGACCCGGGCAAATATGACTTCTACCGGATGGACGCGCTGCGCAGGGTGGGGGAGAACCGCCTCGCGGAGCAGCTGGCGAACCAGGTGCTCCGGGCCGGGACCGACTTCGACGGTACGGAGCGCTCGCCCATGCGGAACGCGGAGGCCCGGGTCACCCTCGGGGTGGTCGCGGCCCGCGAGGGCGATCTCCAGACCGCGCTCGCGTACGGGGAGAAGGCTCTCGCTGGCGACCGGAAGTCGCTTCCCAGCCTCGCGATGGTTGCCGCCGACCTCGGGCAGGCCCTCCAGGCGCACTACGGACACGCTTCCGAGGCGCAGGAGTTCGTCACCCACCTCCGCGAACTGCGGGGTGGCCAATGACTCTCCCTCACAACGGACACGAGCACCGCGTAGCGCCCGGCCCTCTCCATCGGAGATCAAATGGTGTATGTTTCAGAGATCTATCGATCTTGAGAGGCTGCGCTATGTCCGACCCGGACCGCTTGAAGCAGGTCGATGCCCTGCTGGACGGCCTGGACGATGTCCTCCCGCCGCCGCGCGTGCGTGCGCAACTGCGCCTCGCCGCGAACCTCACGCAGCAGGACGTCGCGGATGCGGTGGGCGTGAAGCGCCTTGCCGTGGTGCGTTGGGAGTTGGGCAAGAGTCACCCCCGGCGCCCGCAGCGTGACGCCTACATCCACCTTCTCAAGCGCCTCGCAGAACGCTTCCCCGCAGCCGCTGAGGCGAATGCGGGCATGCCGACGCCGGCCTCTGAATCCAGGGGGTCGGGATGACCTAGTGGCCATCGGCCGCGCGCGCCAAGAAGCGGAATAACCACCCGCTGGCCTCGCGCGGCCCGTCTACCGACCGGAATAACCACCCGCGTCGGCCGCTCAAGTCCGGATTCCAGCCGGTCCTGAGCTGCGGCTCATCAAGCCGCTCGTTTTCCCTCGGCCCCTCATCAGGGCCATGTGCACCACCGGCCACTAACCGGGCCACCACAGCCAGATCAGTACCGCCCCGCATAACCCGCGGTGCCCCCACCACAGGGGCCACGCGGTTCAGCAGGACCGGGAGGGACGGAGAAATCTCCCCCCGCCCGATCGGTGTCCGCCCTCTTCTCGCGAAGGGGGCGGCCCCTGACACATCCGCACACCTGGAGGTCGGTCCAGCCCCGAGGGGCTCTGGTCGGTCCAGCTATATGGAGAGCAGGTCGTTTCTCATAGTGCCCGAAGTGGTGTCCCCCTGTCAGCTCGACCGTGCCCGATTCACACCGGTTCGAGCCCCCCGCCTTTCCCGCGTGACGGGATTCGCACACCCTGTTTGCCCTGTTCACGGCATTAATCACGAAGATTCTTGGGGTCGGAGTGTCACACGCACCCCGGTCCGCGACACCAATACCAAGAGGGGGGCCCATGTCCTCCTGGTGGCGCCGGCCGCCGCGGTGTTCCGGAGCTCCGTCCCGCGGGGCGGGACGCGATCCGAAGTTGTTGCCCGCCGGGCGGGAGGGAGCAGGGGTTTCGCCGCTGCTCGGAATCTGTCCACAGGCGACCTGCGCAAGGCTGCCGAGATGATCTCTTTCTCGTCCGTGCGAGTGGGCCGATGAGCGCGGTCGCGGTGTCGGCCGCTGCCGTGGAGGAGTCCGTGCCGGTTCGGCGGCAGCGGGTTCGGGTGCCGATGCGTCTGGTGTCCTCGCCGCAGTACCAGGACGTGGCGCTGTCGGTGTACGTGAAGGTGAAGGCGCTGGGGCTGCGGCCGGAAGGGTGTCAGGCGAAGTCGTCGACGATCGCCTCGTATCTGGGGCTGTCGACGGCGTCGGTGGAGCGGGGAATGACGCAGCTGTGCCGTCCGGGCCTGGACGGTGTGGTGGAGCTGTTCTCGGATCGTCGGACGCTGCCGGGCGGTACGGGTACGTCGGCGGTGCGGACGGTGCGGGCGATGACGCGTACGGAGGCGTTCGTGTGGCTGCCGGTGGCGGCCTCGGAGGACCTCACGCCCCGGCAGCTGCGCGCGTTCGCGTTGATCGCCTTCGCGCAGGCTCGGGGGATCGCGTTGACGGAGGCGGAGCTGGCGGCCGGCCTGCTCCACCACTCGGGCAAGAAGGCGGGTCAGCCGATCTCGGTGACGGCGGCTTCGGCGGTCGTGGACGCGGTGGAGGCGGCGCGCTGGGTGACGGTGCAGCGGCGTGTGGGGGCGCAGGGGCGTCACCGGTACATCGCGCACGACATCGCTCCCGAGGCCCGTCCGGATGGTTGCTGCGCGGCGGTCGCCGGGGCTGCTGAGGCGGTTGTGACCAGTGGTTCTGAGGAGTCGGTCAGTTCCCAAGTTGGTGAGGGGTCGGGTTCGCCGGTTGGTGAGGGATCCCTCGCGAATGAGGAATCACCTAGGACTGACTCACCGGATGACGAGTGCGCGTTCTTCTCATCCGCCGTAGGCGAGGTACCGGTAGTTGAGGGCGCTGGGGCTGTGGAAAACCCGGCTGGCGCTGCTGCGCGTACGGAAGCCGGCGGTGGTCTCGCGCTTCGCGCGGGTGGAAACAGCCAGCCCTCCCCCTCGATGCCGGAAACGGAAAAGCGCAGCAGCAGGGGCGGGGGGTCTGGGCGGTCGTCGTACGACGGACCGCAGTTGGCCATGAGCCCGCACATCTACGCCGTGCTGGAGCCGGTGCACCTGCTGCTGGAGCGGGTGACCAGCGACTTCGTCGCCCGGCAGATCGCTCGTGAGGTGGGCCGCCAGCTGCGCGAGGGCACCGACGCCGAACGCCTGCACCACCGGCTGACCGCCCGGTTCGCCAAGGTGATGGTCTCGGAGATCCGTGACCCGGGCCGGTGGCTGCTGGGTGTGGCTCTGCCGCGCTGGGGCTGCGGCTACCAGGACTGCGAGGCCGGCGTGCTGTGGTCGACCGGCAAGGACTGCGAGGTGTGTGCCGAGATCGTCCAGGACAAGGCCGCCGCCCGGCGTCGTGCCCAGCGCATCGAGCAGGGCCTGTGTCCCGAGCACGGCACCCGTCCCGGACCGGGCGGCCGCTGCGTCGACTGCGTGCTGGACGACGCAATCCGCAACCCGGCGTCGGTCCCGGCGCAGCGCGAGCCGGAGGGTCCGCCGCGCGGCTCCTGCGGGGACTGCGGCGCCCGCATCGTCGTGATCGGCCGCGCCCTCGAGGACGGCCTGTGCAAGCTCTGCCGGGAGGAGGCCGCCGTACTGGGCGCCGCCGTCGTGCCCGCGCAGACCGCACCGGCCGGACAGGAGGCCTGCTCGGGCCGCGACGGAGACGTGCCCTGCGGGCGGAAGCCCCTGCCGTCGCGCAGCGTCTGCGGTGTCCACCGCGTCCAGGAGCTCGCTGGAGAGGTCGCGTGATGACCGAGACTCCGCAGCTCAGTGGCGTCGACCTGGCCCGCGTCGCACTGCGCGCTGCCAAGGTGGCGGCGCAGAAGAACGGCGGTCGCACGGCGACGTCGAAGGCGAAGCCACGCACGACCTCGGTGGTCCGGCGTGGCGGGCGCGAGCCGATGGGGCTCGGTGCCGCGATCGGCGCGCTGGTGACCGAGCGGGCCTGGGAGCTCCCGGCCGCCGGCGCGGCGCTGCGGGAACGCTGGGCGGCCATCGCCCCCGAGCTCGCCGGGCACGTCGTGGCCGTCGGGTACGACGCCGACTCCGGCCGGCTCACCGTGTGCCCGGAGTCGTCGGCCTGGGCGACGAAGCTGCGCCTGGATCAGACCCGTCTCATCGCGGCCGCCAACGAGTCGGCCGGCCGCACCGTGGTGCGCGCCCTGCGGATCCTCGCGCCCGGCTCGGTGTCCGCGGCCGACCTGGAGGACGCCGCCGTGCAGTCCGCGGCCGCGCCGCCGGAGCCGGTGAAGACCAGGGAGACCGCGTGCGAGGGCTACCGTCGCGCGCTCGCCGCGCACCAGGAGGCCCGCCCGGCGAGCACCGTCGACCCGGCGATCGCTGAGGCAGCCGAGCGGCAGGGCCGCGCGATGAGGGCGCTGAGCCTGCGCGCCTTCCCCGAGGTTGAGGCCGACGACCAGCCGTCCCCGATCGAAGCCGCCCGGGCTCAGCGACGCCAGCAGGCTGCCGCCACGCACCTCCTGGCGCTGCGCCGGGCCCGCCAGGAGAAGGCGAACCGCGACGGAGCTCCGTCAGCGCCGGCTGCACCGGCCACGCCGCGCACGGCCTGACCTCATCCCGAAAATGAGCGATCCAATGCGCGAATCAGTAAGTGATCCAATGCGCGATTGGTGTAGGGTGTCTAGTGGAGGTGAGCTCTGTGCCCACTGAGAACGAGCTGCTCAGCGCTGTCGATGCGCTGCTGAACCAGGTCGACCAGAACGACCTGCCGCCGCCCGCCGAACGTCGGCGTCTGCGCGAGGCCGCCGATCTGACCCAGACCGACATCGCGAAGGCGCTCGGCACCCGCCGGGAAGCGGTGGCGAGCTGGGAGGCAGGCAAGAACGAACCGCGGCCGCCGCAGCGCACCGCGTACGCCCGGCTGCTCGAAGGCCTCGCCGCGCGCTTCCCCGCCCCCGCCACCGAGGCGGTCCCCGAGCCGGAGGTGCCGGATACGTTCACCGCCGCACCCGCCCCGGCGGCTGAGGCTCCGTCGGCGCCGGCCGCCGCGAAGCCGCCCGCCCGTGCGGCGGCGAGCACCACCAGGCCGTCGTCGACGTCGCGGCGCCCGGCCGCGAAGAAGGCGGTGAAGAAGGACGCCGCCCCGTCGGCGGCCGCGGTCGACCCGCGTTTCGAGAACGGCCCGCTCGCCGTGGTCGACTTCGAGGACGGGCAGGTGTCGGCGTACTGCGTCGGCGGCCTGGTCCTGGACGTGCCCGCCAAGTCGCTGCCCGCGCTGGTCGACTGGACCATCACCGAGGCGAAGCTCGGTCAGCCCCGGCTGCACCGCAACGGCCGCGACGCCGACCCGATCCTGGTCCTCACCCCCGCCGCTCTGGAGCGCTACGGCCTGCCCGCCGCGCTGTCGGATGAAGAGCGGCGCGCGGGCCGGCTCAAGGACAGCCACAAGGTCGTCAAGCAGATCCAGCGCGCCGGACTCCAGCTCACCCAGCGCGGGCTGGGGCCGTGGGCGCGTGTCTTCCGCGACCCGGAGGGCTCCCGCCGGCGCTGCGTCCAGCTGTGCGTCCCGTCCTGGAACGCGCTGGACGCGCGGGAGTGGGACAAGAAGGACGACCCGCAGCTGCCGGGCATGCACCCGGCCGACCTCGCCCGGTATCTCGGCACGTACGCGCAGCGGGTGATGACGCCGCGCGGCACCACGTCGACGACCGGCCTGGAGCTGATGAGTGCGCTGCGGCCGCCGACCCGCGCGGAGAAGGACGAGGCCACCGGCGCCTTCAAGCCCGCGAAGAACGCGGACGCGCTCACGGCGGTGTACGAGCACGTGGCGTGCGAGGTCCCGGACGAGCATCCGCTCCTGAAGGGGAAGTTCGAGCGCCACCACCTGCGGACCCCGGCAGAGATGCTGATGGAGGAGCCGTACGACTGGTGCCGGGCGCTGACCGATGACGAGTGCATGCTGCCGTACCTGGTCGCGATCGACGTCAACATGGCGTTCGCGGCGGCCACCAACGGCCTCACCGTCGGCCTGGGCGCTCCCACTCGCCTCGAGCGCCCGGCGTTCGACCCGAAGGTGCCCGGCTCGTGGCTGGTCGACCTCTCCCACGTCGACCTGTCCCGCGTGCAGATTGACGGGCGCACCCTGGACGGCGACCTGTTGCCCTCGCCGTTCACGCCGAAGGGCGATCGCCCGACCGGCCCGGCCTGGTACGCCACCCCCACCGTCGCCTACGCGCAGGAGCTCGGGTTCGAGGTCGCGCCGATCGAGGCGTGGGTGCGTCTGGAGTCCGGCCGCTACCTGGATCCCTGGTACAACCGGCTGCGCGACGCGTACGTGGCCACGATGGCCGACCTCGGTGTCACGACCAAGATGGGCGGCCAGGAGTTCCTGGACGCGATGGCGGTGCACAAGCAGGTCGACCCGACGATGGCGCTGCTGCTGAACGCGATCAAGTCGACGGCGAAGGGCGGCATCGGCAAGCTGCGGCAGCGCAGCCGGGGAGCGGTGCCGTACTACGAGGAATGGCCGGCGCTGAAGCGGGAGACGTGGCGCCCCGACATCCGGGCCGCCGTGCTGGCCACCGTCCGGATCGGGATGCACCGCAAGATCCTCAAGACTGCCGCGGCGACCGGCCGCTACCCGGTAGCGATCGGCACGGACTGCATCGTCTACCCCTCCTCCGGGCCGTCCCCGCTGGACGTCCTGCCGTACACGGACGAGGGCAAGCCGGTGCCGGGCACGTTCCGGCTCGGTGTCTCGCCGGGGATGGTCAAGCACCAGGGCACCCAGACCGTGCTGTGGGCGGAAGCCCAGTTCGAAGAGGCGGGCGCCGTGTTCAACCTCGCCAACCTCATCAAGACCGACCAGAGCGCCGGAGAAGGGGAGTAGCCGACGATGGCCGACTCGATCGGGGACAGCCTGGACGCCGCGCTGGAGGGGGCGTTCACCCGCCGCATCCCGCAGAGCGCCCAGGCGCAGATGAAGTACCTGGTCAAGCAGCTCAAGGGCACCAAGGCGGCCGCGGACGCCCTCGGGGTGTCCCAGCGCACCGTGGAGCGGTACGTCGCGGGCAAGTTCAAGCGGCCCCGCCGCGACCTGCGCGACCGCATAGAGCGTGAGGTCAAGCGGCGGTGGCAGCCGCAGATCCGCGCGAAGGCCAAGAAGCGGGCCGCGTCCACGGGCGGCCTGGTCGTCCGCACCCGCGCGCGGTTCGGGTTCACCGCCGCGCCGGGCACGACCGACGACGCCCGGATCCGCGACATCACCCAGGCCCTGCCGCCGCGCTGGGCGGACCGGTTGTTCGAGGCCCGCGACGGTGGCGCCAACGAGCAGCAGCTCCAGCGCATTGCAGCCGAGGGCCTGGCGGAGATGTACTTCCGCGCGAACAACACCCGGGCCGGAGGCCTGGGCGTGGAGTTCACCGACGTGGAGGACATCGACATCCAGCTCTGACACACGCGAGCGCCCTGTCCCTGGCATTGCAGCTGCCAGGGACAGGGCGCTTTCGCATCCTACGAGGACGCCCGGGCTGCGCGGCGCCGCGCCCACCAGGACAGGCGCGGTGCGGTGGCCGCGCGGACGGCCTGGCCGAACGCCTCCAGGGCCGCCTCGAGGCGCTCGGTGTTCTCAATGTCCGTGCAGGCGTTGAGCAGTTGCTCGGTGGTGGCGGCGACGTCCGCGTCGGGGTAGCGCATCAGCGGGGCAGCTGCTGCGGCGGCCCGGGCAAGCGGCTCCCGTACGGCGGCCACGTTCTGCTTGGTCGCCCGCCGGTCCCAGCTCAGCAGTTCCGCCGCCTGCCCGAGCCCCACCAGGCCGCTCAAGTTGTCCGTGCCGCCGGCGATCCGGGCCCGGGCAGCACCCCCGGCGAAGGCGAGTACGGCCAGCAGGAACGACCGCGCCCGTTCAGCCGGGCCTTCCCACAGCTGGCGGTTGGCGGCGGCCGCGCCCTGCAGTTCCGCCACCGCCACCGTCAGCGCGTCGGCCTGCACGCGCAGGGCACCAATCTCGGCCTGCTGCTCCTGGCGGTTGCGGGAGCGGTTGGTCAGCCACGCCGCCAGGACGGCGATGAACGCCCCCGATACGAGCGTGCTGACCAACTCGATCAACTTGTCCATCCCCGCAGGCTGATGGTGCGCCTGCCCCCGCGTGCGGCTCGTTGCGTATCTGACGCACAACCCGTACGCAGCTGTTGCCCCTGGTCACCGCGCCAGAACAGCCGTGAGGCCCCGCACCGCGCTGCTGCGCCGGCGGGGCCTCACACGCGTATCCGCGGGGGGTCGGATGTTCATGCACGCGCTGCCGTGCCCAACGCGGCGCACCGCTGTACGTCACGGGCTGCCGGGGTCGTCCTGCTCCCCGTCGGCCATCTTCTGCTTGACCTTCTTGATGTCCTCGTAGGTGGCGGCGTTCACGATCGCCAGACGGTTCACTGCCGCCTGTACGTCGTCACGCTGCATCGGGCCGACCGCGAACTCCAGCAGGAGCGCCACCGTCATGTGGTGCTTCCACATGCGCAGTTCGGCCTCGTCCACCAGTGCCGGGTCGCTGAACATGGCCAGGTCGACGTAGCGGTTCCGCGCCCGCATCTGCCGCTTCCGGCGCAGCCAGCCCGCGTCCGGCCCGGCCAGCTGCCGAACCGTGCGCAGCTCGGTCACCATCGCCTGGATCTGCTTCTCCTGCTCGGGTGTCCATCCCGGCTCCGGCGTGCCCGGGAGCGCCTGGAGCGCCTCCTGGACGGCCTGTTGCGCGGCCCCGGCTCCGTCGTCTGCGTCGTCGTCCGGCAGCAGCTCTGCGGCCTTCCTGAGCGATTCCCCTGCCGCGTCTTCGTCGAATTCGGACACGCTCTCCCCTTCTCTCCGGACGCGCAGGATGCCCGTCGGCCGCCGCCTGGTGCAATCGGCGCCCGCCCGTTCCGGCCTGCGGCAGGCGGTCAGCGTCCGGAGTCGAAGCCGTGGTCGAAGCCCCGCAGCACGGGGTCCAGTTCGGCGGCCGCACCGCACAGCGAGCACAGCCTCACGCCCGCCTTCTCGGCAGCGTCCAGGGCGCGCTCCAGCTCGAGCACCGGTGCGCCTTCCGGGGCCTCGTCACAGTCCGGGGCGTGCAGGACGCCGCGGTCGGGCCCGGGGGCGTCCAGCTTCTGCAGCACCCAGCCCGTCGGCCGGCGCGGCCCGAGGACCTCCCGCACCGACCGCGACGGCGGCGCCTTCAGATACGTCGTGGGCACGTCGTCGTACGAGGCTCCCGCAACGCGCTTGACGTGGGCGGGGGCCTGCACCCACACCGTGTACCAGGCTGCCTCTACGGTCCCCTCAGCGGTGTTCTGCCAGGCCGGGACCGAGACGCGGAACAGCCAGCCCTCGGGCGTCTGCTGGCGCTCGTGGAGGCGTCCTGTGACCTCCTGGCCGTCCGGGAGGACCACCGTGATGGGCGGCGGCTCGGACGGCGTGTCCGCCACTGCTACGCCTCCTGCTCCTGGCGGTCCGCGGCCGCCTCGAGGGCGTGCCTGAGCTTGCTGCGGGCGTCGGGACGCTCGGGGCCGGCCACGTCGTTCCAGAAGGCGTGCGTCAGGATCACGGCGGTGAGGTCGCGTTCCCGCTCCCGCAGCGCGGCAACCTCCTGCTGCTCCTGCTCCGACCAGCCCGGCGAGTCCGGATACGCGCGGGAGGTGGCGAGCCAGTAGCCCTCGGGACGCTGCCAGGCCTCCATTGGCTCCACCGAGTACGGCAGCCGCTCGTACAGGGCCGCGAGGTCGGCCCGCACCTGGTTGAGGTCCCGCTGCGCGGTCAGGAGATCGTCGGGATAGTCGTACGCCACGGCCCAACAGTAGTTCGATCCGACGGCCGCACCGCCGACCGACGGCTCAGGCCTGGTCGGGCGGCGTCTCCTGCCAGTACCAGCCGTGTGCGGCCATGCACTCCTTCGTGAACTCCATCAGCAGGTGCGCGCCCTCCTGGACGCGGCTCACGTCATGACCGCCGTCGTTCGCGAACCACTGGACGAGAAGGCCGGCCGCCGGGCGGTCGACGTCGCCGGTGTCGCAGACCGGGCACAGCTCCAGATGGATAGGACGTCCGTGTTCGTCGTCCTGGGGCGCCACACCGCTCATGATGAGATCGCCCCGGCAGCGTGAACACTGCGGCAGTCGGTCGGACAACCTGAGCAGTTCCATGGCCAGCCCCCTTGCTCTGGACGTGACCCTCCACCCAAGACCCGCTGATCTGCGGGGTCAACCCCTCCGACGTGCAGCGAGAGTTCGTTCAGCCGCTGGCCTCTGTCCACAGGCGACCGGCCCGACGCTGCTCGGCATGGATGATCAGCAGCGCGCAAGGGCGTCGGCCCTGCTCCGGCACAAGCTCTTCGACGGCCTCGGACGCGCCGAACGGGCCCTGTTCACCCGTCCGGCACCGAAATCCGCGCAAGCTCAGATGAAATTCCTCCTCACGCGCGCGAAGGGCTCCACGAAGGCCGTAGCCGAGCGCCTGGGCGTCTCCCGCCGCACGGTGGAGCGCTACCGCTCGGGTGCGATCAGGAAGCCGCAGAAGCGCCTCCAGGAGGCTCTGGTGCAGGAGACCGAGTCACAGTGGCAACCGCAGGTCAGAGCACAGGCGAGGCAGCGCGCGGGCAGTTCTGCCGGGTTCGTCATCTCCTGCCGCGCCTACTTCGGATTCGGCCCCGAGGGAACCTCGGATGCGGGCCGGGTGCGGGACATCATGGTGGCCGTCTCGTCCTCCCACGCCCGCGCCATCCTGGCGGCACAGGAGTCCGGAGCGACGGACAAGGATCTGCATGCACTGGTTGCGGAGGCCATAGCGGACGCCTATTTCCGCCAAGGCGGTGGCGGTCGCGCGGGCGTGGAGGTGCAATTCGCGGACGTGGAGTGGCTCGATATCAGGTTTTAGGCACGCCGAATTCAGGGCTGCTATAAACCTGTCTAAGGCTGCTGCGCCCACCGCGCGGCAGCCGGATTTCCCGTCACCGTTTCCGCAACGATTGGGAGGCTCGTGTGAGCACCCCTGTTCCCCGATCCACCCGGCGTCCCCGCGTACCCGCGCCCGGCGCGGCCGCGCCCCGCCAGCCGGTCGACCGGGCGAAGGTCGGCCGCAGCTGGGTCCGCCGGCGCGCCACCGGCATGACCGCAGCGGAGGCCGCGGCCGCGCTCGAGGACGCCCGTCTGCAGCAGCACATCGACCGCGACCGCGAGGACCTGGCCGACGACGTACGCGGCCCGGCCGAAGTGGCGGAGTGGGAACGCATCGCGCAGCTGCTCGCCACCACCGGCATGACGTACGACCCGAAGGCCGACGCCGTCGTCCAGGACGAGCTCGCCGCCGAAGCCGCAGCAGCGGCCAGAGCCGAGGAAGAACTGCGGGATCTGGAGATGGAGCAGCAGCGGCAGGAGTGGCTGCACTCCAACGGGCTGCCCGAGCGCGCCCACATGCTGGTGGCCCTGGAGAAGGCCGGCCTGCTCGGCAGGACCGAGGGGCGCTGCGGCGCCGAAGGCCCGCTCGTACTGCACGAGCCCGAGGACCGCCACGCCCTCGACTACCTGAACGAGTACGGCGAGTTCTACGACATGTTCCGCATCCTGGAGGGCCACAGCATGGCTCCTCCGAGCGACCTGGACGCGGTCCCCGCGTCGGTGCGGGCGCACAGCGCGCTGCTGCGGGCCATGGCGCGGACCGGAACGCTGGAGGACTTCGACGCGGGTCACGCGGTGCGCCTGGCGCAGGCCGACCCGGACGCCGTGCTCGCGCTCGCCGCCTGGATCGAGGCCCGCGGCCGGAGCAGCCGGTGAGCGCCGCCGACCACGTGATCGCCACGTGGGTGACGTCGACCGGCTGCGGCACCCGGTACGAAGACCTGACGGCCGACGGTGAGGTCCACGTCGACTACCGGCCCCCGCTGGGCGAGCCCTGGTTCGAGGGCGAGGACGATCCCGACTACAACCCGATCTGCTGGTGCCCGCGCGTCCCGAAGCAGTTCTGCACGGAGTGCGCCGGCTGCGCCGCCTGCGGGCAGTGCCGCGGCCCGCACATCTGGCCCCCGGCCCGGATCTGATCACGGAGAGTCGACCTCACAGGTTCCCGGCCCACCTGTGACACAAGCGGGAACCTGTGAGCCCGAATGCCCTATTCACCCTGTTCACCTGTGAGGTCGAACCCTCGTTTTCCCAGGTGGACAGGTTCATGTGAGGTGACCTGTAGCCCTGTGACATGACAGCACCCGGCACCCGTCACGCTCACCGAACGTGACGGGATTTGCTGTCACGCACCTCCAACGCCACTGTCACACTCCCCGGTTGGAGCGTGACAGTGCCCGCGAAAATGCCCGCTAATGTCCGATTCTCGGGGTGTGGATCGGGCCTGCACCCCCTCCAGGGCGGATCCGCGTGACAACGTGACAGCGTGACAGGGCGCCCCCGCCGGACCACCCGCGAGTCACGGTCTGTATCCGCGCCCGCAGGCCTCGCTCACCCCCGCCCGCCGCGTCCCTGACCTGCGCATTCAAGCCAGGAGGGCCCGCTTTGCCGCCAACCGAGGTCAACCCCGGAGCGGTCGTGGTCCTTTCGCGCTACACAAGAACACCGGAGTGAACGTGCGGTGCTCGCAGGGCAGTTGTGGACTTAGGGGAGGTCCGGGCACGTGATCGTGACCATCAACGTGGCGGTGCTGCTCGCCATCATCATCGTGGTGCGGCTGCGCCGCCGGACGCACGCCCGGAGCCGGTTCGACGAGAAGATGACCGTGGTCATCTGCCTCACGTTCGGGGTGCTGATCGCGCCGACCGCGTTCGGGAAGTCGATCCTGGACGTCGTCACCCAGCTCGTGGAAGGCCTGTCGCAGTCCGGCCAATGACCCTGGCCTGACCCGCCCGACGGGACCCAGCAGCGCCGTACGAACCAGGGTCCCTGGGTCCTGGGTCCAGCCGGGGCCGCGGATCTGTGTCATCGGCGCCGGACTGTGTCATCGACCCCCTGTTTTCCCAGGTGGTCGTGACCATCTGTGTCACTGTTCATCTGTGTCATCTGTGTCATCGGGCGGGTTTCGTCCGTACCGCAGACCGGTGCCGCGCCCCGGCGATACCGTGAGAACACACGCCAGATGACGCCCCGGGAGCCCTCGATGAGCCAGGAGCCGGCCGCCGCGCCCGACCGCCAGCCGATCGACGAAGCCGCCGCCGAATCGGTCCGCAAGTACGCGGCCGACCAGCGCGCCAAGGTCGACGTCCTCGCCTCCGTGCTCGAGGACATCGCTGAGAACGGCTACCCCTCGCCGGAGGCCGGCGTGCCGTGGGAGGTCGCCCGCG
Organism: Streptomyces diversicolor; assembly: GCF_057537855.1. Lineage (NCBI taxonomy): Bacteria > Bacillati > Actinomycetota > Actinomycetes > Kitasatosporales > Streptomycetaceae > Streptomyces > Streptomyces diversicolor. The sequence goes on along the minus strand of NZ_BAAJXA010000080.1, from coordinate 4,305 downwards.
ACGCCCACCTCGCCCGCCTTGCCGACGGGCAGGCCCGTGTCGCCTGAGCACGGCGCGCGGCGCTCCCGGGTCATCCTGGTGGAGCCCGCGCTCACCCAGCTGGCCAAGCTCACCGCCAACGAGACGCACCGCCTGGACCGCGCGATCGTCGCGATCAGCGTCAACCCCGCGCTCGGCACCGAGGTGCCCGGCACCCTGCTGCGCGACTACGTCGACGAGATCGACGGCGTGCGGGTGATCTACTACGTGACGGCCCTGGGGTCGATCACGATCGTCGCGTACGTTGAGGCGTAGGGCCTCCCGAGCACCCTGCAGCAGCGCCCCGGACACCACCCTCGTCCGGGGCGCTGCTGCTTGTGCTGCACCGTGCAGCGCCGGTTGCAGTGGGTCCGCTACTCGGTGTTGCCCGGCCGCTGCCCGGGGGCGGGTGGAGCGCTGCTCGTGATCCTGAGGGCCGTTGACACTTCGGCCCTCAGGCCAGGCGGCACAAGGGCGCTGCACGGGCAGCGGCCGGTTGCTGCACGCAGCAGCGCCGTGCAGCAACCAAACGGCTGTTTGCTGCACGGCGCTGCTGCTCGGGGCTACTCCGTTTCGCCGGTGGCCCACCGCTCCATCGGGCTCGGGGCCTTCTTCACCAGGGTGTCGCGGCGGGACTGCGCGGTGGCCCGGGTGACACCCATGGAGCTCGCCAGCGCCCCGTACGAGCCGCCCTGTGCGGCGTGCTGGCGTACGGCGGCGTCCCGGACGCCCTCCAGCCGGTTCATCAGCCCGTTGGACACCAGGATCGTGTTCGCGAGGTCCTCGGTGCTCGCCCCGCCGGCGCGCAGCTGCGCGAGGCCGTGCAGTACCGAGCCGAGCCGCATGGCCAGCTGCCCGACGTCATCGCCCAGGGCCTGAGCGTCGGCGGTGGAGAGCGGGATCGTGAGGTCGGGGACGGGGTTGGTGTGCTCGGGCTCGGTGGTCATCGGGGGCCTTCCCATGGGGCGGTGTCGGGTGCTGGGCGGGTTCTAGAGCCATTCGAAGGCGCGGCGGACGTCGCCCGCGGCCCCGGCGAGGTTGTCGGCGTGCAGCCGGTCGTCGAAGTCGTACGGGTCGTCGACGGCGGCCATGACGCGCTCGGAGGCGGCGTCGAAGACGCTGGCGAACGCCTCGTGGACACCGGCGGTCTTGAGGGCCTGGACGATGTCGTCGTGGTCCGCGCCGCCGCGCCGGACGGCGTCGGCGAGCAGGTTGAGCGCGGCGGCCGCGGCCGGGGCGAGCACGGCCAGGTCCTCGCCGCCGGAAGTGCCGGCGGTCCGTTCGGCCGACGTCTCGACACTGCTGATCCGGGCGAGGGCCTTCGACTGCTGCTCCATGGGGACTCCGATCTGGTGCGTGGATGCGAGGGGGAGGCTGTGGTGGGGTGGGCCGCCGGAGAGCGATGACATTCCGAGTCGGCGGCCCCGACGGCACGCGGGTGCGGCGCGGTCAGGCGGTCCGGGCGAGGTAGCCGGCGGCGGTGTCGACGAAGGTGTCGTGGGCGACCTTCGCGGCCTCGCGGGCGGCGGTCAGCTCCTGGGCGGTGGCGTACGCGTCGCGCATCGCGTAGGTCAGCGTGACCATGTGATCGGCGGCGGCGCGCACGGCCTGGTCCTCGATGAGGACGCGCAGCGCGACCAGCGGGCGGGTGACCGCGGACCGGGTCATGTGGCTCTCGCCGCGCAGGGCCTCGATCCGCTCGGTGCCGGCCTCCTTGAGGACGGCGTCGCCTCGCATCCACATCGCCCGCCGGTGGTCGCTGATCGCGCAGGCCAGCGTGGTCACGGCCTCCAGCCGGTCGCGGCGGATCGCCTCACCGTGGCTGGCGCGGACACCGCGTTCGGCGGCGCGCTCCTGGAACCGGCCGGAGACGATCGCACCCAGAAGGGTGGCGACGATGGCGAGGGCGGCGGTGACGAGGGTGACTAACACGGCGGGTTCCTCCCGTAGCTGTATGAACTTCAATACACTGTATGGAACTTCATACACCTAGGGAAGAGGGCCGCCCATGATTCTTTTCGCCCCGCTCCCGAGCTGGGCGTTTCCCGCCTGCGGGAACCGTGCGTCCCGATCTGACACTCGCCGCCAGCGCACGAAAGCGGCGCCGCGCACCAGGTTGTCCCTGCGCGCGGGGACCTTTGTCCCTCCTGGCAGGGATCTCTGGTGTCGGCACCGACACCAGACACACGAACGGCGCTGCACCGTGGGGTGCAGCGCCGTGGTGTCGGCCGGGGAACGGGTCAGGCGACGCGCAGCTTCTTGCGCCGTTCGCGGGCGAGCTGCTCGCGGTAGTCCTCCACGGCCTGGTGGTAGCGGGCGACGAAGTGCGGGTCGTCCATCCGGTCCGCGGGGTCCATGGCGTCGATGGCGGCCCGGGCGTCGGCGGGCGTCTCGTAGGCGGCGAGCATCGCGTTGATGCGGTAGACACCGTTGCGCTGCTTCTTCACCAGGCGGGCCAGTATCAGCTCGCGCAGGCCGGAGGTGACGCTGGGGCGGCTCAGTCCGAGCAGGTCGGCGATCTGGCTCTGACCCATCTCCACGCGCCCGCCGGGCTCGCTGCGGGAGCGCAGGGTGAACAGGACGCGGTAGGCCGGCCCCGGCAGGTCCAGGGCCGCGACGACGCCCTCCGCGTTGACCGGCGTGACCAACATGCCCCTGCTCACCGATCGCCCTCCTTCTGCGTCGTCATCGCCTCGAACCGCTCCCGCCGTTCCCGGCGTTGCCGGGCCCTCTCCTGGCGGAACTCCTCGATCGCCTCACGCATGTGCTGCAGCGAGGGGAACCGGACCAGGTCAGGCAGCGCCGCCGCCCGCAGCTCCGCGAGCGCGTCGGCCTGGTCCACCTGAACATACTCGGTGGTCCCGTCGGAGAGCCGGACCAGTTCGGCCGCGACGTAGGAGTACGGCGGGTTGAACTGGTAGACACCCCGCCCGATTTTGATCACGATGCCGTGGCCCATGATCTCGCGCAGCGCCTCGTTCACCTTCTGACGCGGCACGTCCAGGATCTGCGCCATGTCGTCCTGGGTGAGCGGGATCCGCCCGCCGGCCCTCTGCCCGGCGATCAGCAGCAGGATCAGCCGCAGCGGCAGCGCCTCGCGGTAGTACTGGGCGATCACGAGGAAGAACTCCAGCGCCACCATCGCGAAGGCGTTGGGCCGGTCCGGGTCGGAGAAGAACTCCAGCTGCTGACGCTGGCGGCCGATGCTGATCTCCCGGCCGGGATACGCCCGCGCCAGGTCGTCCAGACCATCGATCTTCCGGAGCCGCTCGCTGAAGACCCGCAGCGGATCGTCCGGCGCCAGGCCGGGGTTGGGCGCGGGCCTGGCGGGACGCCGGCGGCGCTGTGACTCGGACACGAGCAGCTCTCCAAAGTTCCAAGATCCCGGGCGTGCAGCAACGTAGCAGAAGGTCAGTAGTTCTGACCTACAGGTCGGCATTACTGACTTCCGGCGCGTCTTGTGTCCCCCCAGGGGTGACACATCTCCTGCACGAACTCCTGCGCGCCGGGCATGTATGGGGGTGTCGCAACGGACTCGACTTCCAGCGCGGAAAGTCAGCACCGCTGACCTTCCGCGCCCCAAGAGGTCGGTATTTCTGACCTTCCGCGCGGAACCACGTCAGGAATACCGACCTTTCACGGGCGATGTGTCTACCCAGGAGGGACATAGCAGGAGCCCTGTGTCACTGCTGAGGAGTCACAAGCACCCCACGGGTAACGCTGTGACCAGCGGAAACACGGACTCTGCCCCTATCTGATGTCGCACGAGAAACCTGCGGACCGGGCACCGTCGCGGCTGAGGCGGCTTCGCGTGCGGCTCCGTCGACCAGCTGCGGGACCGTAGGCGGCACCAGCGGCTCTGAGTCTCGGGTGGTGCCGGCCGTGACGGACAAGCAGCACCAAAGGCGAGGCTGAGGCCGGAACTCGGTTCCGCCGTCCGGCCCTGGGGGCCGATCGACTTCTGTACCTCCGCACGCCGAATTTCAAATTCCCCATATCCGAGGTGCCTTTCTATGGCTAAGGTCAGTCCAGTGCGACGAATTCTCAAGTCCTGTATCTGGTGGCTTTTAGGAGAAACGGCCAGCAGAAATGCAGCAAGGATTTTTACCCGCGCCCGGTGCAGCCTGCTAGTTCCAGAGTCTATCTAGCGCTTCAAAGTGAAGCGGCCCAACGTCCGGACGTGTCACTCGAACGGATCACCCCCTCCTTGCGGCACGCCCGCCATGACCCTCCGTCACCTCTCTCCGTGCTCGCCCGATTCGGCCCGCACCTGTCCCGCCCCCGCGC
>NZ_BAAJXA010000079.1:0-21490 GCF_057537855.1 Streptomyces diversicolor | reverse complement strand
CCGGGTGCTGGGCAGTGAGGAACTGCGCCAAGCAATCGTCAATACTCTGCTGTATTCGCTCTTCACCGTGCCGGCCGTCACGGTGCTCGGTCTTCTGATCGCCCTCACCATTCACAGTGTGCGGCGTGGAAAGGTCTTCTGGCGGACGGTGTACTTTCTGCCGTTCGCCAGCACCCTCGCGGCGATGAGCATCGTCTGGAAATGGATGTTCTACCCGGAACGAGGGCTGATCGACTCCACCGTGGGCCAGTTGTTCGGGGTGACGAACTGGTTGAGCGACAGTTCGCTCGCCCTCCCGGCGGTCGCTCTCGTCGGGGTGTGGCATCAACTCGGATACGCGGTCGTGCTGTTTCTGTCGGGGCTGGCCAACGTGCCCACCGCGCATCTTGAGGCGGCCCGTCTCGACGGCGCGAACGCGTGGCATCGGTTCTGGCACGTCCAGTGGCCCGCTCTCGGGCCGACCACCGTGTTCGCCGTCGTCATCAGCACCATCAGCGCACTGCGCGTCTACGACACCGTGGCGCTGATGACCGAGGGCGGGCCCATCGGCAGTACCTCGACACTGAGTTACGAACTCTACCGGCGAGGCGTTTTCTACCAGGACATCAGCGGAGGGGCCGTCATCAGCATCGTGCTGCTGGTCATCGTCATGCTGGTGACGCTGGTGCAGATGCGGTCATTCGGCCGACGACTCAGCGAGGCGGGCGCCCGATGACCACCGGCACAACATCGCGGCATGCCGCCGGCCATCCGGCGCCGGGCCGAGCGGGGGCACCCGACGCATCCGGCCACGGCTGGGGAAGCGTCCTGCGGCGGGCCGCCGCCAGTGACCTACCCCGGCACATACTGCTGGCCGTGGGCGCCGTCGTCATGCTCGCGCCGTTCGCCTGGATGGTGTTCAGCTCTTTCAAACCGGACGACGAGATCTACGGCAGCGGCCTCCTGCCGCAGCATCCGACGGTCGATGCCTATCGCCGCGTCTTCGACACGGTGCCGATGGGACGGTACTTCCTCAACAGCGTGGCCGTGACCGGGCTGATCTTCCTCGGCCAGGTGCTTCTCGCCGTCCCGGCCGCCTACGCGCTGGCGCGGATGCGGTTCCGCGGCAGCAGGCTGGCACTCGGGTTGGTCCTGTTCGGCACCATGCTGCCGATGCAGGTCGTCGCCATACCCCTGTATCTGCTGTTCGCCAAGGCCGGCCTCCTGGACAATCGCCTGTCGCTGATCTCACCTTTTCTTGCCAGCGCCTTCGGCGTGTTCCTGCTCCGCCAGTTCTTTCTGGGAATCCCGCAGAACGTACTGGATGCGGCGCGGCTCGACGGAGCAAGCAACTGGACAACGGTGTGGCGCATCGTCCTTCCGATGGCCCGGCCGGCGCTCACCGCGTTCGCGGTCTTCAGTATCGTCTCCCACTGGAACGACTACTTCTGGCCGAGCCTGGTCCTGTCGAGCGACGACGCGGCGACGGTGCCCTACGGTATTTCGGCGTTCGCCAACTCGGAAAGCAATGACTTCGCGGCCCAGATGGCCGCCGCCACGCTGGCCGTGCTTCCGCTGGTGGTGGGATTCCTGTTCGCCCAGCGTCATTTCGTTCGCGGTCTCGTGCTGTCGAACACCCCGGACTGAACGCCCCGTTCGGTCCCGTTTTCAAGGAGCAAAACCATGCGATGGAGAATCGCCGCAGCACTGGCCTCCATTGGCCTTCTGGCCGGGGTGACTTCCTGTGGAACCTCGAACACCGAGGACGCCGCCGTCCGCGTCTATTACACGCAGGCCAGTCTCTACGCCGATCCGTTGAAAACCGCTGTCAAGCCACTGGAGAAAGAGCCGAAAGCCCCTCGGGTGAACCTTGTCCTCGCGGGCAAGAACTACAACGACGTCCAGCAGCGGATCATCCGCGAGGCAGGCACCGGCCGCCTGCCGGATGTGGCTCTGGTCGGGCTGAACAACCTGCGCGGACTGGTCGACCTCGGCATCGCCCAGCCGCTGGACACCGCGATCGCCAAGGGCAGCCTGAACACCAAGGACATAGACCCCAAGTTCCTGAAGCTCACCCAGTACAACCAAAAGCAGTACGGGCTTCCTTACGGCGTCGCGACGCGGATCCTCTACGCCAACGCGGACATGTTCAAGGCCGCCGGGCTCGACCCGGCGCATCTGCCGACCACATGGAGTGAGCTGCGCAAGGACGCCATGAAGCTGGCGGATCCGGCCAAGCACAAGTACGGCATCGTGATGGACTGGAACGGCGGCAGCAACATCGACTTCCAGCAGCAACTGGCAAGTGCCGGCGGCGCGATGCTCAACTCCGGCGAAACCAGCGCCGCGTTCAACAGCCCCCAGGGCCGAGCGGTGCTCACCTACTGGCGCGGCCTGGTCAAGGACAAGGCCATGCCGTTGCTCGCCCGCACGGCGGACACCAGCCCCAACATCCAGGCGTTCATCAACGGCGATGCCGGCATGCTGATCCAGTCCAACGGAAACCTCGGCAACATCAACAACAGCGCGAAGTTCACCGTCGCCACCGGACAGGTTCCCATCGAAGACGGCGGCACACGCAGCGCACCCGCGTCGGGCGCGGCGATCGTCCTGCTCACCAAGGACCCGCACCGTCAGGCTGCCGCCCTCAAGGCCATCCAGCAACTGGTCAGTCCGACGGCGAGCACGGCACTGACCGTCGCGTCGGGCTATATGCCCGTCAACTCCGCCGCCCTGAAGAGCCCGGAGCTGAAGAAGTACTTCGGTGAGCAGCCCAACCGGCGGACACCGCTGGACGCCATCCCCTACCTGAACCAGTGGCAGACCTACCCCGGCGGCCACGACGTCGAGGCCAACGACGCGATCGAGAAGAGCCTCCTCCAGGCCCTGGGCGGCAGCGAGTCCCCTGAGAAGGCGCTCACCGAGTCGCAGAACGCGGTCGACGAAATCCTGAAGAACCATGGCTGAGGGAATCGACTGCGTCGACGTGACCAAGACGTTCGGGCCGGCGGACCAGGCCCTGCGTCAGGTGACCGTGTCGTGCCAGGCCGGCGACATACTCACCCTGGTCGGGCCCAGCGGCTGCGGCAAGACCACCCTGCTGCGCTGCATCGCCGGACTGGACCATCCCACCGGCGGGACGATCCGGATCAACGGCCGTGACATGACGTATGCCGACCCCCAGCGTCGGAGCACGGCCATGGTCTTCCAGAACTACGCCCTGTACCCGGCCAAGACGGTCGCCGCCAACATCGAGTTCCCGCTGGTCATGGGCAAGGTGCCGCGAGGCGAGCGCGCCGGGCGGGTCACCGAGATCGCGCGGCTGCTGCGGTTGACCTCGCATCTGGGGAAGAAACCGGCCCAGCTGTCCGGTGGGCAGAAACAGCGCGTCGGCATCGGGCGGGCGCTGATCCGCCGGCCGTCCGTGCTGCTGATGGACGAGCCGCTGTCGAACCTCGACGCCGCGCTGCGGGTCGATATGCGCGCCGAACTGCACGAGCTGTTCCAGAAGCTCGGCGCCACGGTCGTCTACGTCACCCACGACCAGACCGAGGCGCTGACACTCGGCGACCAGGTGGCCGTCCTGAACGAGGGACGGCTGCAGCAACAGGCCACCCCACGCGAGGTCTACTCCCGCCCGGCGAACAGGTTCACCGCTTCGTTCCTCGGGGCCATGAACCTTGTCGACGGCATCGTCCAGGACGGGTACTTCCGGACGTCGGACGGGTCGCCGATCGTCGAACTCCGGGCGCCGAAGGCCGCCGCGACGGCGTGCGTCGGCATCCGGCCCGAGGACCTTCGAGCGGCCGACACCTCGGCAGACCGCCCCCAGGTCACGCTCACCGGCCGGGTCAGGCTCCTCGAACTGCTCGGCAGCGAGGAACTGGCCCACATCACTCTCGCCAGTGGCCACAAGCTCAAGGCCCGGGTGCCGGTGGGCACCGTCACCGCCGACACCGTGCGCCTCTGCGTCGATGTCGAACGTCTGCACCTCTTCGACGCGGACGGCATACGCATCGACCCATAGGCGGCCTGACACCGAGGAAACGCGCCTTCCGCCGCCTTCCGTCCGCCACCCGCACAAGGCTGGAGTCCGCCGATGAGGCACAGGGCGTCCTGGAGCGGATGGACGCGCTTGAGCGGCGGGAGCCGGGTCAGTAATCACGCCCCATCCCCACCCCCATTCAACGGCACAGCGAACGGACCGAAGTCACGATCAGGGGCACGGGTCCGCGCCGGGCTGGAGCGCGTGTCTGCGGCACAGTCCGATGAAGCGGTTCACCACCGATGACCGGGTGGAACCAGGCAGCCAGGACACCACGAGAGTGGTGGTCGGAGCGGGGGCTGCGAAGCGTCGCACGCGAACCCTGGGCGGGCAGAGCTTGGTCGCTCGTCGTTCGTCCAGCACGGCGATGCCGACACCGTTGGCAACCTCGCGCAGGATGTGCTCCGCCTCAGGCTGTTCCATGACGATCTTCTGTGGTCGATCGCCCCAGATCTGCCGTCTGATCTCGTCGTGGTAGGCGGGCCCCTGCGATCGCGGCCAGTGCACGAGCGGAAGGTCCACCACGTCGTCGTAGGTGACGCGTTGCAAGGCGACCAGTGGATGATCGTCGGGCAAGGCGACGACGAGTTCTTCGGTGGCGACGACCATCGAGTCGACCGCCTGGTCACGCACGATGGACCGGGCGAAGGCGACGTCCACCTCTCCGGCTTCGAGCAGTTCCAGGTTGCGGCTCGTCCAGGCCGAGGTCAGAGAGATCTGCACTCCGGGACAGTGGGCGCGGAAGCGCTCGACGAGCTCGTGCATGTTCAGGTCGGCTCCGGAGCGGGTGTAGGCGACCCGAAGTGTCCCCGTGGGCTGCTCAACGGCCATCCGTACGCGTTCGACACACAGATCGACCTGCGCGAGGACCAGCTCACCCTGCTCGCACAGCACCTCGCCTGCGGTCGTCAGAGAGATCGGTTTGGTGCTCCTGTCGAACAGCAGCGCACCGACCTCGTGCTCCAGGACCTTGATCTGCTGGGACAGGCCCGGCTGCGAGATGTGCAGCTTCTCAGCCGCACGGCCGAAGTGCTGCAAGCGCGCGAGCACCAGAAAGTACTCCAACCTTCTCAAGTCCATCGCTGCCCTTGTGTGCCCTCCGCTGGTGCTGCTTGCTTGCTCCCCGGGGCAGGCGCGGTACGACCTGCGGCGCCGCCGGCCGTGTGCGAGCGACCGCCGGATCGCAGTACCCCCTGGGTGCACGTCCGACCCCGTGCACCCAGGTGGCAGCCTCATCGGTGGGGTCAGCCGCGCAACCGTGCGGGAGCGTGCCGCTCCCTGCCGTCGTCCGGTGAGCCGGACACCTCATTATCGCCGTGAACCTCTCCGGTATCCACATCCTGTTCCAGGGCAGTGCCACCGGTCTCCTTGAGGAAGCAGAAGATGATCAAACCGGCGACGAGCGCGATCGAGGACGCGTAGACGGCCGGAGAGATGAGCAGCCCGGTCAGGGCGACCAGCCACGCGGCGACGAAGGGAGCGGTTCCGGCGAAGATCGTGTAGGCGAGGTTGTAGCTCATCGAGTTGCAGCTGTACCGGACCGACGTCGGGAACAGCTCGGCCGACAGAGCCGGCACGACCGCCGAGACCGGTGCGATGCACAGGCCGAAGACGATCTGCCCGAGCAGCACGCCGACGAGATGGCCGGTCTGCATCAGCAGGAAGGCCGGAACACCGAGCACGGTCAGGGCCACCAGGCCCGTGACGATCACCGGCCGGCGTCCGAACCGGTCGGCGGCCCGGCCGCCGAGGAGCACCGCCGCGCAGAAGATCACGATGGCCGTGCTGTTCATGAACAGCGAGGCGTCGCGGCTGACACCCAGCTTCGTCTCCGTATAGGTGACCATGTAGGAGTTCAGGATGTAGTAGGAGGACGCGGTGACCGCCGCGGCACAGAACACGAGGAGCATCTTGCGCCACTGGGTGCGGATGCCGGTGAGCAGCGGGTTGCGGGGCGCCGCTCCTGCCGCCTTCATCTCGGTGAAGACCTCGGGCTCGGCCAGGCGCAACCGCACGTACAGGCCGATCAGTCCGAGGGGCGCGCCCAGCAGGAACGGGATACGCCAGCCCCAGGTGGCGAAGGCGGCGTCGTCCAGGAGAACGGAGACGGGCAGGATGACGAGGGCGCCGAGGACGGCGGGGATCGCGGACGACACCGTGATGGCGCTGACGTACGTCGCCCGCTTGTCGTGCGGCGCCGACTCGGCCAGGTAGGACGTCGCCCCGGCGAACTCGCCGCCGTTGGACACGCTCTGCAGACATCGGCAGACCAGCAGGAGCACCGGGGACAGGAGCCCCACGCCGGCGTATGTCGGAAGCAGACCGATCGCGGTCGTGGTCGCCGCCATCAGGAGAATCGCCGCGGTCAGCGCCTTCGTGCGTCCGAACTTGTCGCCGACGTAACCGAAGACGAAACCGCCCAGCGGGCGGAAGAGGAACCCCAGGGCGAAGACCACAAAGGTGCTGAGCAGCGCGGCTGTGGGATCGGCCTCGGGGAAGAACTGGCTTGCGATGGTCGGTGCCAGCAGCCCGTAGATGGCGAAGTCGTAATACTCCGTGAGTGTCCCGGCGACGGCACCGAAGATCGTACGTCGGTTCGTCGGCCGGCCCGGCGGGGTCAGTGCGGTGGCGGTCATGGCTCGTCCTTCTCGTCGCCGAGGCGGCGACTACGTCGTTGGCCTGAGGTGGCGCCTTCCGGATGAAGCGTGGACTGACGGGGCGGGATGTGTGTGCGAGGGCTTCGCGCGGCCTGGTCTCCGAGCCCTGCCGGGACCGGAAACCAGGCCGTGGGATCAGGACGACGCCGGGTCAGCCGGATGGTCGTGGGGGGTGGCCCTCGCGGGGGTCAGGACGACACCGGGGAGGGGTCGCGCAGGGCGGCCCTGGCGGTGGCGGTCGCGCTCCAGTCGATGGAAAGGCCGTCTCCGCTGCCGGTGATCACGACGCCGTAGACCTCGCGGGCGTGGTCGATGCTCTCCCAGCGCCCGAGCACGTCGTCGAGGACGCGTTTGGGGTCGCGGTCCAGGGGGTCGCCGTAGCCACCGCCGGAACACTCCACACCCCGGACGGCCTGGCCGGTGTCGAGTGTGACGACCGCGTTGTTGGGCAGCACAGTCTCGCTGCCGTCGGTGTCGATCATCCAGCCGGCGGCCAGGGCGCCGTCCTGTCCACCGAGCACTCCCTTCGGCGGGACGATCTGTCCGTCGCAGGGGTAGATGACCGAGACACCGTCCTCCTTCGACTCGAAGGCCAGGTCGACGGTGCACCCGCCCCGGTGACGTCCGGCACCGCCGGAGTCGGCCATCATCCGGATGTGCCGGTACTGGATCGGCATCTTCAGCTCGTCGATCTCCACGGAGTCCCGGTAGGTCAGGCCGGCCGTGCTGGGCACGTTCCACGTCAGCCAGCCGTCGGCGGTGGCGCTGCCGGGTCCGCCGGCCGCGCCCATCAGCAACTGGTTGACGAACCGTTCGCCGGTGCGTGAGTCGTGACCGGAGACGACCGCGTGCGGAACACCCATGCCGACCGGGCCTTCGGCGATCCCGTACGGCTCACCGAGCTGGGCGAAGGCCGCACCGACACAGTTCGTCAGCCGGTCGGCGACGTTGGTCGTGGCAACGGAGCAGCTGTACGGGAACTCCGGGATGCCGACGGCGGCGCCCTTCTTGAGCCGAACCTCCACACGGCGGAACGCGCCGGAATTCTTGGGCACCTGTCCGCACAGGCCGTGGAAGATGCCGCTGTACACCCCGGCCAGCGTGGTGGCCTTGGTGAGGTTGAGCCCGCAGTCGACGTTCGGCGCGTTGTCGGTCAGATCGACGACGATCCGCCCGTCCTGCGGGTGAATGTCGATGCCGACCCGGAACTCCAGCCCGTCGGGCAGGTAGGGCTGGAACGGGTCGTGTCTGCCGGTGTTGTGCAGATGGGCCTGCGGCAGCTGGGCGATGGTCCGGCGCATGCGGTCCTCGGAGTAGTCGAACCAGCTGCGGACGAACTGCTTGACCTGGTCCTTGCCGTACTTCTCGCACAGTTCCTTGAGCCGGCGCTCCGCGATCCGTGCGGCCCCGAGCGACGCCAGGAAGTCACCGTGCCACTGCTGCGGCACGCGGATGCGGGCCATGCACATGCGCATGATGTCGCCGATGGTGGTGTAGTTCCGCTGCACCCGGACCGCGGGGAAGATCAGGGCACCTTCCTCGTACACGTCCCTCGCACCCGCGAAGTAGGTGGTGGGCAGCGAGTTCCCGGTGTCGGCCTGATGGGCCTTGGCCACCGCGGTGAACATGTGCTCACCGTCGATGAACACGGGTACGAGCACGGAGTGGTCCGCGGCGTGGGAGTTCCCCCCGTAGGGATTGTTGTCCAGGTAGGCGTCGCCCTCGGCCAGATCCGGGTGGGCGGCCACAACCTCCTCTGCCTGCAACTGCACACCGAAGATGTGCACCGGCAGACCTTCCGCCGCGGCCAGCAGCTCATTGTCGGCCGTGGTGATGGCGCACGAGAAGTCGCGCCCGCTGTTGATCACCGCCGAGCGTGCCGAGCGCAGCAGGGTCGTGGTCATCTCGCGCACGATGCCGTCCAGGCGGTTGGCCAGGATGGCGGTCAGGATCGGGTCGAACTCGTTCTTGTCCACGGCGGGCGTGCTGTCGTCGGACACCGTCACCGGTCTCCCTCCGAAGTCGTCACATGCAGGATGTAGTTGCCGGACCCGCTGACCTCGGTGGCCATGCCCGGGAAGACGACCAACGTGGTGGTCGGCTCCTGGATGATCGCGGGGCCGGGCACATACTGGCCCGGTCGCAGGCTCTTGGGCAGGTACACGGGTGTGTCGGTCCGTCCGGCCGGGCCGAAGTAGCACACACGTGTCTTCGACGGGGCGCCCTCGGTCCGGGCCACGGCTGGCACGGGCGGCGGACTGGTGTGCAGGTCGGCGGTCAGCCGTGCCTTCCAGCTGATGAACTCCAGGTCCGCGGAGCCGTCACAGAAGGCGAACAGGCGCTCGTGCTCGTCGTCGAATGCCTTGCGGAGCCGAGCGATGTCCTCATCGCCGCGGAACTCGCCCACCGGCACCGGGGTGACGATGTCCCACACCTGGGCCTCGTAACGGGCCTCGGTGAAGTACTCGATCACATAGTCGTCCTCGTCGAGGCCGACCCGGCCCGCGAAGGCCGCAAGCCGGTCGCGCAGCCGTGCCAGCGCCGCGTTGACGCCGTCCGCGTCGAAGGCCGAGCCTCGGGTGATCAGCGGCGCCGACTCCTCCTTGACGATGTCGGCGAAGTGCATGCCCGCCGCCGACAGGGCACCCGCGGTCTTGGGCAGGATCACCCGGCTGCTGCCCAGTTCGGCTGCGATCTGCATGATGTTGATGCCGGCAGCCCCGCCGCCGGCGACGACCGTGCTCTCCTTGGGGTCCAGGCCCTGGGAGATGGTCATGTCGTGGACCGCCTTGACCATGTGGTCCGTCGCCAGGGTCAGGATCCCCCAGGCCGTCTCCTCGACGGTCCTGCCGAGCTTCCCGGCCACCTGGGCCACGGCCTTACGGGCCGCCGGGACGTCCAGGTCCATGCGGCCGCCCAGGAAGTAGTCCGGGTCGAAGAAACCCAGGACGCAGGCGGCGTCCGACAAGGTGGCCTCGGTGCCGCCACGTCCGTAGCAGGCGGGGCCCGGTTCGGAACCGGCCGACTGGGGGCCGACACGCAGCAGCCCACCGTCGTCCACCCAGGCGATCGACCCGCCGCCGGAGCCGATCGAGCGGATGTCGACCGACGAGATACCGAGCAGATCTCCCTCCCACTCGCCGCCGAGCCATGTCTCACGGGTGTGGACCAGCCCCGAATCGTGCGACAGGCCGACATCGAACGTGGTTCCGCCGGTGTCGCAGACGATGGTGTCTCCGCCGAAACCTTCCGCGTTGGAGAAGCTGACGGCCGCGACCGGAGCCATCGCGGGTCCGGACTTGGCGGCGTTGATCGGCGCGGCGATCATCTCCCGCACGGTCATCACGCCGCCGATGCTTGAGGAAACCAGCAGTTGACCGGCGTAGCCGAATTCCCGCAGGTCCGACTCAAGCGCGCGGAAATGGTCCTGCATCAGCGGCTTGAGCGAGGCGTCGATGGCAGTCGCCGAGGCACGGCGGTACTCGCGGACGATCGGCGCGATCTGATGGGAAAGCGTGTACGGGACGCCTGGCAGGATCTCTTCGATGAGTTCGCCTATACGGAGTTCGTGCGCGGGCTCCACGACGGACCACAGCAGAGACACGGCCACTGCCTCGTAGTTGTCAAGGCGCAGGTGGTGCAGGATGTCCCGCACCGCCTGCTCGTCCAGTGGCCTGGTGATCCGTGCCTCGGAGCTGACACGTTCAGGAACCTCGAACGTCCTGCGCCGCGGGATGTAGGGGGCCGGGTATTCGGTCGCGTAGTCGAAGACGTCCCGCTTGCCGCCCTCCTTCAGCACGAGGATGTCGGGAAAGCCCTCGGTGGTGAGCAGGGCGGTCTTGGCCACCTGACGGGTCACGATGGCGTTGGTCGCCCGCGTGGTGCCGTAGATGAACAGGTCGGTGTCGGCCAGCAGGGCCCGCGCGGTTGTCCCGAGGCCGTCGGCGACACCTTCGATGGCCTCGCGCATGCCGTCGAAGACACGCTGGTGGGTGGTCAGTGCCTTGCCGACGTAGTGGTTGTTCTCGTCGTCGCGGACGACGACGTCGATGAAGGTGCCGCCGGTGTCGGCGGAGACAGAAAAACGCATGGGTGCCTCTCGGGTGGGCGACGGCGAGACGCGAGGCCGGCGACCGCGGGACGTGGCGCGGCAGCGGCCCCAGGGGGACGGTGCGGACGCCCTGGCTACCGAGCGCTGCCGAGCAGTTGCCGGGAGACCTCGGCCAGCGCCCGGTCGACGGCAGACAGGGTCCCCTCCACGTCGTCGTCGGTGTGGGCCGCGGAGACGTACCACAGCCCGCTCTCGCGGGCGTGGACGCCGTTGCGGATCAGGTGTTCGGAGAAGTGCCGCAGCGGTTCGGTGCTGCCGGCGAGCGCGTCCGCGTAGCTACGCAGGGGTTTCGGGGCGCCCCAGTGCAGACGGATCAGGGCGCCGGCGCGCAGAGCCTGCAACGGAGCCCCGTGCCGGGCGGCAAGCTGCTCGATGCCGTCCGCGAGGTGTGCGGTGAGGCGTTCGAGACGGGGGTAAAGGGAGTCCTGATCGGTCTTGAGGACATCGAGGGTCGCGTTGGCCGCGACGACCGACAAGGCGTTGCCGTTGTAGGTTCCGCCATGTGCGACGGTGTCCTCAGCGACGCGCATCACCTCGGCGCGCCCCGCCACCGCGCTGATCGGGAACCCGGAGCCGAGGGCCTTGGCGAGCACGGTGAGGTCCGGGGTCACACCGGTGCGCTGCTGCGCCCCGCCGGGGGCCAGCCGGAAGCCGGTCACGACCTCGTCGAAGACGAGCAGGCAGCCGTGCTGGTCGCACAGGCGGCGGGCCGTGGCCAGATAGCCGTCGTCGGCCCACAGGTTGCCGCCGTTGACCGCGACGGGCTCCATGATGACCGCGGCGACGTCCGCACCATGACGTGCCAGCAGGTCGGCGAGCGTCCCCGGGTCGTTCCAGGGACACACCAGGATCTCCGGCCCGATCACGCTGTGTCCCGGAGCGATCACCCCACGCGGTACCGGGCCGGATCCCGCGGGGCTGCCCGGCCCGTTGGCGGTCATCGGGTCGAGCCACCCGTGGTAGTGGCCCTCGAACTTGACCGTCTTGCGTCGTCCGGTCGCGGCGCGGGCGATCCGCAACGCCGCCTGGACGGCCTCGCTGCCGGTCACATTGAGCAGCACCATCTCCGCGCCGGGCACCATCTGGACGATTCGCTCGGCCAGTTCGGCCTCCGCCTCGTGCTGACCGCCGTACAGGACCCCGGCGGCCAGCTGTGTGTGCACGGCCTCGATCACCTGGCGGGGCCGGTGTCCGAGCAGCATCGGGCCGTACCCGGCGACATAGTCCACATACTCGGTGCCGTCGATGTCGGTGATCCGGCTGCCCTGTGCGCGGGTGAAGGCCAGCGGGGTGGGGCGCAGCGCCGCCCGGCGCGAGGAGTTCACCCCGCGTGGGATGACCTGGTGAGCACGCCGCATGTACGTGCGCGAGCCGCTGAAGGTCTCCTCGTTCACAGGGCGGCCCCAGCTGTCAGCTCGCGCAGCGTGGTGTCGTCGTCCCAGGCGGAGATCGGCGGGAAGGCGTCCGCGGCGGTCATCACGTCGATCACGGTGACGGCGCCCGAGCGCTGCGCGTCACGGAGCGCATCGGCAAGATCGTCCGCGGAGTCGACACGGACTCCCCGCGCGCCGCAGGCGGTGGCGATGGCCGCGTGATCGATCCGGGTGATGTCGATGGCGCTCGTGTGCTCGGCGAACTGGTGCAGCTCTGAGTGCTTCTGGTAGCCGAGGATCGCATTGTTCAAAACGATGACCGTGAGGGGCAGGTTCATCCGGACGGCCGTCTCAAGCTCGGACCAGCAGTGGGCGAACCCTCCGTCACCGACCACAGCCACCACAGGGCTGTCCGGGCTCGCCGCCTTGGCGCCGATGGCCATGGGAACACCCCAGCCGAGCCCGGCCAGGCCGCGAGGAGACAGGAACCGCTGACCGCTGCGCCGGGCGCGCAGGTAGTTGGACATCCAGATCGAGCTGTAGCTGGCATCAGCCACGACGATGGTGTCCGCGGTCAGCTGCGCATCGAGCTCCCGCATGATGCGCTCGGGCCTGACCGGTGAGCCGGCCGCCGCCGCCCGAGGCGCGATACGTTCCTCGTGCCGGGCCCTGGCCTGTGCGATCTGGCCGATGACCTGGTCGCGGGCCGCCGTGCGGGTGTCGAGCGAGGTGGACTTCAGCTCGTCCACGATCGCACGCAGGGTGAGCTTGGCGTCGCCGATCAGCCGGACGGCCTCGTAGTTGCGCCCCACCTCGACCGGATCCATGTCGATGTGGACGTATGTCGCCGCGGGGGGAAACAGCCGCCAGGCGTCGGTGGCGTTCTCGTTGGTCCGGGTGCCGACGAACACGATCAGATCCGCGTCCTCCACCAGGGAGCGTGCGTAGTGGGTGGCCGAGTGGCCTCCCATGGCGTAGCCGATCACACCGATGGACAGCGGGTCGGTCTCGTCCACCGATCCCTTGCCCATGGGTGTGCTCGCCACGGGCAGCGAGCCGAGGCGCTGCAACTCGGCCAGCTCGGGCCCGGCCCCGGAGATGTGTACGCCTCCGCCGGCGACCACCAGCGGCCGCTCGGCCGTGGCGAGCAGGTCGGCGACGTGCTTGATCTGCGCGGGGCCCGGGACGTACCGGTCCAGCGGGAAGTGGCCGTAGCTGGCGCGGCGGGAGGAGGCGACCGGAACGGGCTCCGCCAGGACGTCCTTGGGGACCAGCAGCACGACGGGTCCGGGACGGCCGGACGTCGCTTCGGTGACCGCCGCGTCGACATAGTCGTCGACCCGGGCGGGGTCGTCGATCCGGTGAATCGCCTTGGTGCACGCGGCGAAGAGCTTTCCGTGGTCCAGTTCCTGGAACGCGTTGCGGTCCCGGGCCGCCCGCGGGACCTCCTGGACGATGGCGATCAACGGCACCGAAGCCTTGAAGGCTTCGGCCAGCGGCGGCACGAGCAGCGTTGCGGCGGGGCCGTTCTGGGCGGCCACGACGCCGACCTTGCCCGACACCCTCGCGTACCCGTCGGCCATCGCGCCGCCGGCGTTCTCCGTGCGATAGACGATTTGCCGTATCGATTCCTCGGGGGCGGCCAGAAAGAACAGCGACGGTAGACTCTGTCCGAATACATCGCTGACCTTGTGCCGGCGCAATGCCGCTGCCAGGCCGCGCGCGACCGTGCCTCCCATATGTGATCTCCTTGATCGGCCTGTTCGGTGATTGCTCAGGAGTGGAACACGGGCGTCCTTTGGAGGTCCAATAGATGAAAATTTCGCGCGCAATAAGCAGGACTTATCGAGGTCGGGGGCGTGACTCCGGCCTGACTCCGGCCTTATGCACGAGGATGAGGCCCGGGCAGATGTCTCGTTGCCGAAGTGAACCGAGGGAGCAACGCAACTGCCCCGTACGGCCGAAGAGTTCAGGACACCTGACGCCGTAGCGGGCCCCCGTCGACGCGTGACGAGCAACTGGTATGGTAGAAATCGATCAGCCGCGAGGGGGTCCGACGAGGAGGCGGGGCGCAGTCCGATGACCAGGGCTCAGGCAGGCGGCCGTGCCGCCGGGGCACACCGGGAACCGCAGGGCGCGGCCGCGTCGCCGCAGGCTCCGCTGTCCGTCGACGCCCTGGACGGCGGCTCCATGAAGGACGCGATCGTACGGCAGTTGCGCCAGGACATCGTCTCCGGAGCGATCGCCCACGGCGAGAAGCTGTCCGAGGCCCGGTTGGCGCAGCGGTTCGGCGTGAGCCGGATGCCGGTGCGCGAAGCGCTCAAGGAACTTGAGGGCGCCGGCTTTGTCACCATCGAGCGGCGCCGGGGCACGTTCGTCAAGCGGCTGAGCCGGCACGAGATCCTGGACCTGTTCGAGGTCCGGGAGGCCGTCGAGGGCATGGCGGCCCGACTGTGCGCCAACCGCGCCAACAACGAGACCGTCGCCCGGCTCGACGAGACGATGATGGCCCTGGCCGCGGCGGTGGCGGCGGGGGACAAGGACGGCTACAGCGCGACGGACGAGCGTTTGCACGAACTCATCGCCGAGGGCGCGGGCAACGAGCGCCTGACCGACCACTACCGCCTGCTGGTCCAGCAGCTCCATCGCGGCCTGTTGTCCTCCATAGTCACCCGGCGCACGGGCCGCATGGAGCGGTCGTTGGCGGAACACCAGGCCATCGTCCAGGCGATCCGGACCCATGACGCCGACGCGGCGGAGCGGGCCATGCGGGCCCACGTCCAGCAGGGACGTCTCGAACTCGCCGACGAGGTCAGCGTCAAGTTCGCGCTGTGAGGCGGGCGCGGCCCCGCGGGACGCGGATGCGGTCCGCGACGCACCGGAACGCCGGCGAGCGGTAGGCCCGCCGGCCTCTCGCCGGTGCCCTAGCGGCATGCCCAAGTGCTCATGGGCCTCGGGGCCTTGACGCCGGGCCCTGCCGGTGCTGCGCCGGCGCGCGAGCATGCTGCGTGCCCGGCTCGGCCCGGCCCGCGGCGCCGCGGCCCTCTTGGCGCCCTCTCCGGCATGCCGCACCCGGCACCGCGTCCCCTCGTGCGCACGTCCCCGTCGTTGCCCCCTCTGGAATGTCAGTACGCGCTCTCCTATCTGACATGGCAGACGGATCACAGTGCGCTCTGATCGCGGGGTCCTGACGCTCCCTCGCACGTCAAGAGGGCTGGACAACAGCTCATTTCCGCGGGGAAAGACGGCCCGTGCACGACCCTTGACACCTAGTATGGTAGATGGAAATCTGATCGCACCGTCACACCACGTGGTACCTCTACTGCCCGGCTGGCATACCAGTTCATGTGGGCGCCGCTTCCGCATCTCGCTCATGCCGTGCCCGAGGAGTCGGGCCTTGGAAAGGTCATCATGCGTGCCGCGATCCCCCTCGTCCCGACCACCGTCGCCCTGACCCTCACCCTCGCCGCGTGCGGCGGTGCGTCCGGCGGCGCCACCTCCACCACGAGCCACGGCCAGGCCGGCCCATCGGTCTCGATCGGCTTCATCTCCCAAGCCCCGCGCAACGACGCCGGGTTCACCCAGTACGGCCTGGCCGGGGTGAAAGCGGCGATCGCCGCCCGGAAGGGCCTGAGACTGTCCTCCGTCGTCGACAACGTCTCCAACTCGCAGGACCAGATCATGGGCCTGCGGAGGCTGGCCGCCGCCAACGCCGTCGTCGTCGCCGACGGTGCCTCGCTCAACAAGGCGGTCGAGGCCGTCGCACCCAGGTTCCCCAAGGTCAGATTCATCCTGGTCGCCGCCCACACCGAGTCCTTCGCCGGCAACGTGACCTCGGTCGACGCCGCTGTTGGCTACGACGCCGTGGTCGTCGGCGCGGTGGCCTCCGCGCTGTCGACGTCCAGGAAACTCGGGATGATCGCCGGGCTCCAGGTCCCGGCCTCCGCCAGCTGGTACTACGGCATGGTGCAGGGTGTCGGCCTCGACAGGTCGGGCGCCAAGGTCATGCAGACCTACACCGGCGACTACAACGACGTGGGCAAGGCCAAACAGGCCGCAGAGGCCATGATCGCTACCGGCGTCGACTCGATCCTGTCCGACCTGGACAGCGGTTCCCAGGGCGTCTACCAGGCGTCCGACGCGGCCGGCTCGAAGGTGGGCGTCTACCAGGTGTTCGGTCTGGACTGCGAAGCCGGCAAGAACGTCGTCGGATCCGGCGTGGTCGACTGGTCGGCGATCCTGAAGGACGCCGTCACCGACGCCGCACGCGGTGACCTTCCCGCGGGCGCCATCAGTTACGGCATGGCCAAGGGCGCGGTCTCCTTCCAGTTCTGTCCGGGCAAGGCCACCGGGAAGGCCAAGGAGATCGCCGACAAGGTCACCCGGCAGATCATCGCGGGCGACATCACCCCGGCCGACCAGGTCCTGCTGCCCAAGCCCTCCTACGCCTTCGAGCAGCGCTAGGACCCGCCATGGCCACCACTGCGAGCAGGGCCCCGGCCCTCAGACTGAGCGGTGTCACCAAGCGGTTCGGCGCCTTCACGGCCAACCACCGGGTGGACCTCGACGTCCACCGAGGTGAGATACATGTGCTCCTCGGTGAGAACGGCGCGGGCAAGACCACCCTGATGCGGATCGTCACCGGCCTGTACCAGCCCGACGAGGGCGAGGTCCGGCTCGACGGCGAAGCCGTGCACTTCAAGAAGCCCGAACATGCCCTGCGTGCCGGAATCGGCATGGTGCACCAGCACTTCACCCTCGTACCGACCCTCACCGAGGCCCAGAACCTGGCGATACGCCCCGCACGCCTGCCGTGGGGCGACGCGACGGCCCAAGTACGCCGCCGCGCCGAGGAGATCGCGGCCGCCACCGGCCTGCGGATCAGCCCCGACCGCTTGGTCGCCGACGCCTCCATCGGGGAGAGGCAGCGGCTGGAGATCGTCAAACTCCTCTGCCGGGGTGCCCGGATCCTGATCTTCGACGAGCCCAGTGCCGCGCTCAGCCCGGGGGAGTGGGACGAACTGGCCGGCCTCATGCGGCGGTTGGCGGCGGACGGGAACGCCGTCGTGCTGATCTCGCACAAGCTCTCCGAAGTGTTCTCCGTCGCCGACCGGTACACCGTCCTGCGCGCCGGAGCCGTCGTCGGCACCGGCCCGATCAGCGGCGTCACCGCCGACGAACTGGTGCGGATGATGGTCGGTGACGTGGTCGCCCCGCGTCCCGAGCGGGCGCACATCACCCCCGGGCGGCCGGTGCTCACCGTCCGCGGCCTTGAGGTCGCGCGCGATCCGCTCGACCCGCACAGCCCGCCGGTCCTCAGCGGCGCCGATCTGGAAGTCCGCGCCGGGGAGATCGTCGGCATCGCCGGGGTGGCCGGGAGCGGCCAGAACCAGTTGGTCGACGCCCTCACCGGGATACACCCGGCCCGCTCGGGCCGGATCGAACTCGACGGCAGGCCCTTCGACGACCTCACACCCCGACGTTTCTATGCCGCGGGCGGCGCCCTCATCCCCGAGGACCGCCACCACGCCGCCATCGTGCCGGGCATGGCGCTGTGGGAGAACATCAACCTGCGGGCGCTGCGAAGGCCGCCGCTGCGCCGCCGGGGCGTGATCGACACGGCGGCGGCCCGCGCCCGCGCCCGCGGCCTGATGACCGAGTTCGACGTACGGGCCGACTCCGAGCAGGTGGCCATCGGGCGGCTGTCCGGGGGCAACCAGCAAAAGGCCGTACTGGCAAGGGAGTTCGCCGACCAGCCCACGCTCCTGGTGGCCGTGCAGCCGACCCGTGGCCTGGACGTGCGGGCCACCGACTTCGTGTACCGACGGCTCGCCGAACACCGCGAACGCGGCGGAGCGATCCTGCTCGTCTCCATGGACCTCGACGAGGTCATCGCGCTGTCCGACCGGATCGCCGTGCTCGCCCACGGCCGGATCCGCGGGGTGCTGGAGGCGCGCGACGCGACGAGGACGCGCATCGGTGCCCTCATGACGTCAGCGGAGGACACGCCATGACCATCGCACGGCACCTGCCGCGGGTGCTGACCACCGCGGGGGTGGTGGCCGCCGCGGCGGCCGTCGCCTCGCTGATCCTGCTCGCCGCCGGGGTCACCCTGCCGGACGCCGCCGCCGTCTTCTGGGACGGCACGTTCGGCAACGGCACCAACGCGGGCACCACCCTCACCCAGGCCGTTCCGCTGCTGCTGATCGCGCTCGGCTGGATCATCGCCACCCGTGCCGGCCGACTGCACGTCGGCTACCCCGGGCAGGTGATCGTCGGCGGCTCGCTCGCCACCACCGTCGGCCTGCACTGCGGCGGCCTGCCCGGCCCGCTGGCCGTCACCGCCACCGCACTGGCCGGCATCGCCGGCGGTGTGCTGTGGGCGGGGCTGACCGCCTGGCTGTGGGCCTCGCGAGGCGTCCTGGAGATCATCTCCTCGCTGCTGCTCAACCTCGTGGCCACCCAGGTCGCCGCCTGGCTCGTGCGCGGCCCCCTCCAGGGCCCGGGCAGCCAGGAGCCGCAGTCCGCGACCTTCCCGCCGTCCACGCTCTGGCCCGGCTCCGCGGCCGTGCCCGGCCAGACCCTCTCCTACGACGTCGTACTGCTGCCGCTGTGCGCCCTCGGCGTGGCACTGCTGTTGTCGCGCAGTTCCTTCGGGTTCGCGCTGCGGGCCTGCGGCGGCAACGCGGAGGCGGCCCGGTGGTCGGGCCTCGACCCCCGGCGTGCCGGAGTGATCGCCATCCTCGTCTCGGGCGGCTTCGCCGGACTGGCCGGAGCGGCCCTGCTCTTCGCCGGTACGGCGCCCTGGATGAGTGACGGCTTCGAGGGCGGCGCGGGCTTCAACGGCATCGCCGTCGCCCTGCTGGCGGGGAACTCGCCCGTGCCGGCGGTCTTCACCGCGATCGCCTTCTCCGCGCTCACCGTCGGCGGAACGGCGCTGCAAGCCGGTCTGGACGTGCCGTCGTCCCTGGCCGAGGTCCTTCAAGGCGCTGTCATCGTGCTGGTGCTGCTGGCCGCCGTCCTGACCGGCCGTCGCACGGCGCGCCCCCCTGCCGCGCCGACGCGGACCGAGGCCGACGTCCCGGCCCTCGTCGGCACCAAGGAGGGGTGACATGGGCATCTTCGACGTGGCGTTCCTCGTCTCCGTCGTGACGATCGCGGCGCCCATCCTGCTGGCGGCCACCGGTGAACTGGTCTCGGAGCGGGCCGGCGTGCTCAACGTGGGCCTGGAAGGCGTCCTGCTGGCCGGCGCCTTCGGGGGATACCTGGGGATGCGGCTGACCGGCTCGATGCTCCTTGCCTTCCTCACGGGCATCGGCGCCGGCCTGCTGTTCGGCGCGGTGATGGCCGTGCTGGCCATCGAGGCCAAGGTCGACCAGATCGTGGCCGGCATCGCCCTGACGATGCTCGGCTACGGTGTCACCGCGTTCCTGGGCGAGCGGTTCCTCGGCTCGCCGCGCACCTTCGCACCGCTGCCCCGGCTCGCGGTACCGGGCCTGAGCGACCTGCCCGTGCTCGGCCCGGCACTGTTCGACCAGGACGCGTTCATCTACGCCGTGGCCGTGGTCGTCGTCCTGGCCGCACTGGCGCTGGGCCGGACCACCTGGGGCATCGACCTCAAGGCCGTGGGCGAGAGCCCGGTGGCGGCCGACGCCGCCGGGGTCGGGGTACGGGGCATGCGCTGGGCCGCGGTGCTCTTCTCCGGCCTGTGCGCCGGGGCGGCCGGCGCGTATCTGTCGGTCGGCGACGTCGGGGTGTTCCGCGAGGGCATGACCGGCGGCCGGGGCTACCTGGTCATCGCCGCGGTGCTCTTCGGCGGCTGGCGGATGACCGGACTCGGCGCCGCGGTGGCACTCTTCGCGGTCGCCGACGCCACCCAGCTGCGGATCCAGGCGGTGGGGAGCATCCCCCGCGAGGTGTGGATCGCCGCGGCGGTCCTGGTCCTGCTGGCGGCGGCGCTCGCCCGCCTCCGGCGCCGCGTCACCCGCGCCCGGCCCACCGCGGTGGAGACCGCGGGCCTGGTCTGCACCGCCGCCCTGGCCGCCCTGGCCGTCACCGCCCCGGCCCTCACCGTGCCCGTACCGCTCTGGCTCGGCATGCCCTATCTGCTGGCGTTGGTCGCCCTGGGCACCGAAGGCAAACGGCGGCACCGCGCCCCCGGGGCGCTGGCCGTCCCCTATCTGCGAAGCGAGGTCTAGCGTCAGCCATGATCACCGACGTTCACACGCACTTCTGGTTGCCGGACCACCAGGGCCCGCCCTGGACCGACGGCCTGGGCCGCGTCTCCACCCGCCTGGCCGCCGACGCCATCGACCGGGTGACCGTCGAGTCCTACCGCAGACAGACCGCCCCGGCGGAGCGGACCATCGTCTTCGGACTCCAGGCCCAGGCCTCGGGCATCATGGTCCCCAACGACGCCGTCGCCGCGTTCGTGCGCGCCGTCGGCGGGCAGACCGTCGGCTTCATGTCGGTGGACCCCACACGCCACGACGCGGTCGACGAGATCGAGCGCTGCCACTCCGACCTCGGCCTCAGCGGCCTCAAACTCGGCCCCATCTACCAGGGCACCTCGCCGCTCAACCCGCTGACCATGCGGGTGTTCGCGACGGCCGAGCGGCTGGGACTGCCGGTCATGATCCACCAGGGCGCCATCTTCGCCAACGCCGGCCGGCTCGCCGACGCCAACCCGCTGCTGCTCGACGACGTCGCCATCGCCTTCCCGCGGCTGCGCCTGGTCATCGCCCACATGGGCCACCCATGGGTGCACGAGACGGCCGTCGTCATGCGGCGCCACCGGCACGTCTTCGCCGACACCTCCGCCATCGCCGGCCGCCCGACGATCCTGGCCACCGCGCTGTCCGCCGCAAAGGAGTACGGCGTACTGGACAAGGTCCTCTTCGGCAGCGACTCGCCCATGGTGGCGGCCGGCGGCGCCGCCGCCACCCTGAGCCGCGTCGTCGCCCGCATGCAGCAGATCGCCCACACACCCGTCACCGACGAGGAACTGCACGACCTCATGCACCGCCCGTCCTTCGACCTGCTCGGGATTCCGGCGCCCGCCGAACCCGCGCTCGTCCCCGCTCGCGACCGAGGAACACATCCGTGACCGTCAACCCGCGGCCCGTGCCGTCCGTCCACCTCGACGCCCGCCAGGTGGCGCGGGGCCCCCTGCCCGAACAGGTCTCCATGGAGCCCGTCACCGAGGGAGCGCCCTATGCCGCCGAGCGCACCCTCCTCGACAGCCCCGACGGCTTCTTCGCCGTCTGGGCCTGTGACGCCGGGACCTACCCGCGCGTCAAGGACCGGCGTGGCTCGTTCATGTACA
>NZ_BAAJXA010000078.1:0-21608 GCF_057537855.1 Streptomyces diversicolor | reverse complement strand
TCAGCAGGTCGCCGACGCGTACGGCATACCGCTCGGCCCGCCCGGGGTCGGCCGCGAACAGCTCGCGCAGGTCCGGTTGCCACGCGGCGCGGTGGTCGGCGAGCGCGACCCACTCGGGCCGCCGGGTGAGCACGGGGTGAGGGGACTCGGCCATGTCAGACGTTCTCCTTGGTGCCCTCGCCGCGCAGGGCGACGGCGTACATCTCGTCGGCGTCGAGGCGGCGCAGCTCCTCGGCGATGAGTTCTGAGGTGGGCCGGACCTTCAGGGCGAGGGTGCGCGGCGGCTGCCCGGGCAGGGTCAGCGTGGCGAGCGGGCCCTCCGGCCGGTCGATGACGATCTCGCCGTCCGTGGTGCCCAGGCGGACGGCCGTGACGACCGGCCCGGCCGTGACGATCCGTTCGGCCGGAACCCCGAGGCGTGCCTCAAGCCAGCGGGCGAGCAGTTCGGCGCTGGGGTTCTCCGCCTCGCTCTCCACGACCGCCGAGGTGATCTTCACCCGGGCCTGGTCCAGGGCGGCGGCCAGCATCGAGCGCCACGGGGTGAGCCGGGTCCAGGCAAGGTCGGTGTCGCCGGGCGCGTAGGAGCGTACCCGGGCCTCCAGCGCGTCCAGCGGGTGCTCGACGGCGTACATGTCGGTGATCCGGCGCTGGGCCAGCGTGCCCAGCGGGTCCTTGGCCGGGTTCTCGGGGGCGTCCACCGGCCACCACACGACGACCGGGGCGTCCGGCAGCAGCAGCGGCAGCACCACGGAGTCGGCGTGGTCGGAGACATCGCCGAACGTGCGCAGCACCACCGTCTCGCCGGTGCCCGCCTCGGAGCCGACCCGGATCTCCGCGTCCAGTCGCGACCGGGTGCGCTCGCGGGGGGTGCGGGCATGCCGCTTGATCACGACGAGGGTGCGCGAGGGGTGCTCGCGGGAGGCGTCCTCGGCCGCCTTGATGGAGTCGTAGGCGTTCTCCTCGTCCGTGACGATCACCATCGTCAGGACCATGCCCACCGCCGGGGTGCCGATGGCACGGCGACCCTGCACAAGGGCCTTGTTGATCTTGCTTGCCGTGGTGTCGGTCAGGTCGATCTTCATGGCCTGCGCCAGCTCCGTCCGTCTCGTGCGAGCATCTCGTCGGCTTCCTCGGGTCCCCAGCCGCCCGACGCGTACTGGGCCGGCCTGCCGTGCGCCGCCCAGTACTCCTCGATCGGGTCGAGGATCTTCCAGGACTCTTCCACTTCCTCGGTCCGGGGGAACAGATTGGCGTCGCCGAGCAGCACGTCCAGGATGAGCCGTTCGTACGCCTCCGGGCTGGACTCCGTGAACGACTCGCCGTAGGCGAAGTCCATGGACACGTCCCGGATCTCCATCGAGGTGCCCGGCACCTTGGAGCCGAACCGGACGGTCATGCCCTCGTCGGGCTGGACGCGGATGACGACCGCGTTCTGGCCCAGTTCCTCGGTCGCGGTGTGGTCGAAGGGGGAGTGCGGTGCCCGCTGGAAGACCACCGCGATCTCGGTGACCCGGCGGCCGAGCCGCTTGCCGGTGCGCAGATAGAAGGGGACGCCCGCCCAGCGGCGGTTGTCGATCTCCAGCTTGATCGCGGCATAGGTGTCGGTCTTCGACCTGGCGTCGATGCCGTCCTCCTGGAGGTAGCCTGCGACCTCCTCGCCGCCCTGCCAGCCCGCCGCGTACTGCCCGCGGACGGTGTGCGCGCCGAGGTCCTCGGGCAGCCGCACCGACCTGAGCACCTTCAGCTTCTCGGTGAGCAGCGACTCCGCGTCGAAGGCGATGGGCTCCTCCATGGCGGTGAGCGCCATCAGCTGGAGCAGGTGGTTCTGGATGACGTCACGGGCGGCGCCGATCCCGTCGTAGTAGCCGGCCCGGCCGCCGATGCCGATGTCCTCGGCCATGGTGATCTGCACATGGTCGACGTAGGAGCGGTTCCAGACGGGTTCGTACATCTGGTTGGCGAAGCGCAGCGCCAGGATGTTCTGGACGGTCTCCTTGCCCAGGTAGTGGTCGATCCGGAACACCTGGTCCGGTTCGAACACCTCGTGCACGACCTTGTTCAGCTCCTCGGCGGACTTCAGGTCGTGGCCGAACGGCTTCTCGATGACCGCGCGCCGCCAGGAGCCCTCCGGGGGGTCGGCCAGGCCGTGCTTCTTCAGCTGCCGTACGACCTTCGGGAAGAACCTGGGCGGCACGGAGAGGTAGAAGGCGAAGTTGCCGCCGGTGCCGCGGGAGGCGTTCAGTTCCTCGACGGCCTCGCGCAGCTGCTTGAACGCGGTGTCGTCGTCGAAGTCGCCGGGCACGAACCGCATGCCCTCGGCGAGCTGCTGCCAGACCTCCTCGCGGAACGGGGTGCGGGCGTGCTCGCGGACGGCGTCGTGCACCACCTGCGCGAAGTCCTGGTCGGCCCAGTCCCGGCGGGCGAAGCCCACCAGTGAGAAGCCCGGCGGCAGCAGACCCCGGTTGGCCAGGTCGTAGACGGCGGGCATCAGCTTCTTGCGGGACAGGTCGCCGGTCACACCGAAGATCACCAGGCCGGAGGGGCCGGCGATCCGGGGGAGCCGCCGGTCGCGGGTGTCGCGCAGCGGGTTCACCCAGTCGGCGGTCGGTGGGGCATCGGCGGCCCGTGCGGCCGGGACGCGCGCGGCGGCCGGCGCCGGTTCCTGCTCGGGGGTGCTCATCGGGCGTCAACTCCCTTGCTGTCCAGTGACTTCGCGACGGCGGTCAGCAGTTCCTGCCAGGCCGCCTGGAACTTGGCGACGCCCTCGTCCTCCAGCTTGCGGACGACGTCGTCGTAGGAGATGCCGAGCCGTTCCACGGCCGCGAGGTCGGCCCGGGCCTGTGCGTAGCCGCCGGTCACCGTGTCGCCGGTGATCTCGCCGTGGTCGGCGGTGGCGTCGAGCGTCGCCTCCGGCATGGTGTTGACGGTGCCGGGCGCGACCAGACCGGCCACGTACAGGGTGTCCTTGTAGGCCGGGTCCTTCACGCCGGTGGACGCCCACAGCGGGCGCTGCTTGTTGGCCCGGGCCCCGGCGAGCGCGGTGAAGCGCGGGCCGCCGAACACCTCCTCGTACGCCTCGTAGGCCAGCCGCGCGTTCGCCAGCGCCGCCCTGCCCTTGAGGGCGCGGGCCCGGTCGGTGCCGAGGAGCGTCAGCCGCTTGTCGATCTCGCTGTCGACCCGGGAGACGAAGAAGGAGGCCACGGAGTGCACGGCGGACAGATCGAGGCCCGCCGCCCGGGCCTTCTCCAGACCGGCCAGATAGGCGTCCATGACCTGCCGGTAGCGCTCAAGGGAGAAGATCAGCGTGACGTTGACGCTGATGCCGAGGCCGATCACCTCGGTGATGGCCGGCAGGCCCGCCTCGGTCGCCGGAATCTTGATCATCACATTGGGGCGGTCGACGAGCCAGGCGAGCTGCTTGGCCTCGGCGACCGTCGCCCGGGTGTCGTACGCGAGACGCGGGTCGACCTCGATGGAGACCCGGCCGTCCCGGCCGCCGGTCGCCTCGTACACCGGCCGCAGCACATCGGCCGCGGCGCGGACGTCGGCGGTGGTCATCATCCGTACGGCCTCGTCGACGGTGACACCGCGCACGGCCAGGTCGGCCAGCTGCTCCTCGTACCCCGAGCCGCCGTCGGACCCGTTCGGGTCGGGGGACCCGCCCACGGAGCCGATGGCGGCCTGGAAGATGGACGGGTTGGTGGTGACACCCACGACATGCCTGCGGGCGACGAGTCCGGCCAGGTTGCCGCTGCTGATCCGGCGTCGCGACAGATCGTCGAGCCAGATCGACACGCCCTCCTCGGTCAGGCGCTGGAGTGCTCCCGCGGTCGCGGTTGCTTCGGTCACTTTGATCATCTTCTTTCTGGCGATCGGATCAACCGCGGGCGGCGGCCAGGGATTCCCGGGCCTTGGCGGCGACGTTCTCGGGGGTGAAACCGAACTCGGCGAACAGGGTCTGCGCGGCGGCGGAGGCGCCGAAGTGCTCCAGCGAGACGATGCGTCCGGCGTCGCCGACATAGCGGTGCCAGGTCAGGCCGACGCCGGCCTCGACGGCGACCCGGGCCCTGGTGGCGGGCGGCAGGACGCTGTCCCGCCAGGCCCGGTCCTGCTCCTCGAACCACTCCACGGACGGCATGGACACCACACGGGTGCCGATGCCGTCGGCCTCCAGCAGGTCCCGTGCGGCGACGGCGAGCTGCACCTCGGAACCGGTGGCGATGAGGATCACCTCCGGGGTCTGGGTGGACGAGTCGTGCAGGACGTAGCCTCCCTTGGCCGCGTCCGGGTTGCGCGCGTACGTCGGCACGCCCTGACGGGTCAGCGCGAGTCCGTGCGGGGCGGGCTTGGTGGTGTGCCTCTTCAGGATCTCGGCCCAGACGGTCACGGTCTCGTTGGCGTCCGCCGGGCGGACGACGCTCAGGCCGGGGATGGCGCGCAGCGAGGCGAGGTGTTCGACGGGCTGGTGGGTGGGGCCGTCCTCACCCAGGCCGATCGAGTCGTGCGTCCACACATAGGTGACGGGCAGCTGCATCAGGGCGGACATCCGGACGGCGTTGCGCATGTAGTCGGAGAACACCAGGAAGGTGCCGCCGTAGATCCGGGTGTTGCCGTGCAGGGCGATGCCGTTCATCTCCGCGGCCATGGAGAACTCGCGGATGCCGAAGTGGACGGTGCGGCCGTACGGGTCGGCCCCCGGCAGCGGGTTGCCCTTCGGCAGGAACGAGGAGGACGCGTCGATGGTGGTGTTGTTGGAGCCGGCCAGATCGGCGGAGCCGCCCCACAGTTCGGGGACGACCGGGCCGAGGGCCTGGAGGACCTTGCCGGAGGCGGCACGGGTGGCGACGGACTTGCCCGGTTCGAAGACGGGCAGGGCGTCCTGCCAGCCCTCCGGGAGCTGACCGGCGAGGACCCGGTCGAACAGGCGGGCGCGCTCGGGCAGGGCGGTGCGCCACTCGGCGATCCGCTTGTCCCAGGCGGCATGGGCCTCGGCGCCCCGGTCCAGGGCCTGCCGGGTGCGCGCGAGGACGTCGTCGGCGACGGCGAAGTGCTGCTCGGGGTCGAAGCCGAGGACCCGCTTGGTGGCGGCGACCTCCTCGGCACCCAGGGCGGAGCCGTGGGCGGCCTCGGTGTTCTGGGCGTGCGGGGCGGGCCAGGCGATGATCGTGCGCAGTGCGACGATCGAGGGGCGCCCGGTCTCGGCCCGTGCCGCGTCCAGCGCCGCGTACAGGGCGGGCACGTCGACATCGCCGTTCTCCGCGGGCGCCACACGCTGCACATGCCAGCCGTACGCCTCGTAGCGCCCGAGCACGTCCTCGGAGAACGCCGTGGCGGTGTCGCCCTCGATGGAGATGTGGTTGTCGTCGTAGAGGAAGACCAGGTTGCCGAGCCGCTGGTGGCCGGCGAGCGAGGACGCCTCGGCGGAGACGCCCTCCTGGAGGTCGCCGTCCGAGACGATCGCCCAGATGGTGTGGTCGAAGGGCGAGGTGCCCTCGGGGGCGTCGGGGTCGAACAGACCGCGCTCGTAGCGGGCGGCCATCGCCATGCCGACGGCGTTCGCGACGCCCTGGCCGAGCGGTCCCGTGGTGGTCTCCACGCCCGCGGTGTGCCCGTACTCGGGGTGGCCGGGCGTCCTCGAACCGTGGGTGCGGAACGCCTTCAGATCGTCAAGCTCCACCTCGTAGCCGGCGAGGAAGAGCTGGGTGTAGAGGGTCAGCGAGGTGTGGCCGGGGGACAGGACGAAGCGGTCCCGGCCGGTCCACTCAGGATCGGCCGGATCGTGCCGCATCAGCTTCTGAAAGATCGTGTACGCGGCAGGGGCGAGGCTCATCGCCGTGCCCGGGTGCCCGTTCCCGACCTGCTGGACGGCATCGGCCGCCAGAAGGCGGGCGGTGTCCACGGCACGCCGGTCGAGGTCGGTCCACTCGAAGCCGTCGGTTGTCTGCGTGCTCATCTTCAAGAAGTCCTCGATCTCAGCGGGATTCTGGCTGAACGCGTTCAAACGTAAAAGTCTGACTTTTAAGGAGGAAGGTCGGGGCGTGTCAGCCTGTGGTGAAAATGGGACACCGGCGGCGGCGCAGAGACGGCACAAGGGGACATGGTGGGCGCAACGGTGCAAGGCGGTGGCGGTTGCGAGGACGGCGACAGGATCGGCGAGGGCGGCGACGGGATCAGAACGTTCCCCTTCCCGGTCGACCTGAGCGTCGGCGGCGTCGGCATCCAGGTCGGCCCGATGGGAACCGGCCGCACCTGGCACGCGGACGCCGCGCTGCACCGCGTCCACCGCATCGACTTCCATGTGGTCATGCTCTTCAGCGACGGCCCCGTCCACCACATGATCGACTTCGCCGAGTACGAGGCGACGGCGGGCGATGTGCTGTGGATACGGCCCGGACAGGTCCACCGCTTCTCCCGGGCGAGCGAGTACCGCGGAACCGTCCTCGCCATGCAGCCCGGTTTCCTGCCCCGCGCCACCGTCGAGGCCACCGGCCTGTACCGCTACGACCTGCCGCCCCTGCTGCACCCGGACCCGGCACGGCTCGACGCCCTGCGCGCCGCGCTCGACCAGCTGCGACGCGAGTACGAGGACACGGCGACCCTTCCGCTCAGCCTGCACACGGCGGTGCTGCGGCACTCCCTGACGGCGTTCCTGCTGCGCCTCGCCCATCTCGCGGCCAGCTCCGCCGAGGCGGCCGGGCAGCAGGCCGACACGACCTTCACGCTCTTCCGTGACGCGGTCGAGCAGGGCTTTTCCACCAACCACAGCGTCAGTGCCTACGCCGACGCCCTCGGTTACTCCCGGCGCACCCTCGTCCGCGCGGTCCGCGCCGCCACCGGGGAGACCCCCAAGGGCTTCATCGACAAGCGGGTGGTTCTGGAGGCCAAGCGGCTGCTGGCGCACACGGATCTGCCCATCGGCCGGGTCGGCGCGGCCCTCGGCTTCCCCGACGCGGCGAACTTCTCCAAGTTCTTCCAGCTGCGCACGGGCCGCACCCCAGCGGCCTTCCGAGCCGAACTGACCTGACCGCGGGCCCACGCCCCCTGAGCCGAGCGGGCCGGCGCCTCCTGAGCCGAGCCGAACGGGGCCCGAGCCGAGCCGGGCTGAAGGCGGCCCACGCCTTCCGAGCCGAGCGGGACTGAGTGCGGCCCACGCGTCCCGAGCCGGGCTGGGGGCGGCTCGTGCTCGGCGATGGAGGCCCCGCCCGTGCGAGGCCCCGCCGGGTGGGAGCGCGACCTTCACCGGCTCTTCGTGACGCGGTCGAGCGGGGGCTTTCCACCCATCACAGCGTCAGTGCCCGTGCCGAGCGCCCGCTTGCTTTCGCCGCACGCTTGTCCGGGCGGTCCGGGTCGCCGCCGCAGGAGACTCCGAAGGGCTTCATCACAGGCGAAGGTTCTTCGAACCGCGCACCGGCCCGGCCTCCGCGGCGTTGCGATCGGGCCGGGGCCGAGGGTGGTTCGCGCGCGGGGAAGGGGCCCCCGGCCTGGGAGGAGGCCCCCTTGGTGCGGCGGCGCCGGTCAGTGGCCGAAGTCGAACCAGTTCACGTTCACGAAGTCGGCCGGCTGGCCGCTGGTGAACGTCAGATACACATCGTGCGTGCCGGTCACCGCGCCGATGTTGGCCGGGACCGTCCGCCAGGACTGCCAGCCGCCCGTGTTGGCCAGCGCGAAGCTGCCGATGGGAGCGTTGCTGCGGCTGTCAAGGCGGACCTCCACCAGACCGCTCACCCCGCTCGCCGCGCCGCTCGCCACCCGGGCGTAGAACTGGGTGGCGGCCGTGGAGCCGAAGGTGACGCCCTTGTACTGCACCCAGTCCCCGTTCGCGATCGCGCCGATGTTCTGCCCGCCGCCGGTGTCCGACGTGCCCTCGGTGATCACGCCGGACTGGCCGTCGTACGACTCGGCCTGGATGGCGCTGTAGGCGTCCCGGTTGCCGGTCGGCGGGGGAGTGGTACCGCCCCCACCGGACTGCAGGACCTGCACGTAGTCCACGACCATCGGGTGGTTCGGCTCGGTGCCGCCGTCCGGGCCGCCGCCGAAGGCGCCCGGGAAGCCGCCGCCCATGGCCACGTTGAGGATGATGAAGAAGCCGTGGTTGGTGGCGTTCGACCAGGTCGTCGCGTCCACCTGGTTGGCCCGCACGGTGTGGAAGTTGACGCCGTCGAGGTAGAAGCGGATCTCCTCGGGGCTGGTGGAGCGGTCCCACTCCATCCGGTAGGTGTGGAAGCCCGCCTGGCAGCTCGTGCCGGTGCAGGAGGTCGAACCGCCGATGCCGGTCGTCTCGTTGCAGGGGCCGCCCGGGTTGGTGCCGCAGTGCATCGTGGCCCAGGCGGTGTTGAGGCCCTGGACGTTCTCCATGATGTCCAGCTCGCCCACGCCCGGCCAGTTCCAGTAGTTGCCGCGGAACGGCGCGCCGAGCATCCAGAAGGCCGGCCAGTAGCCCTTGGCGGCGGCGCCGGTGACGTTCGGCATCTGAACGCGGGCCTCGACGCGCAGCTTGCCGCCGGCCGGGGGCTGGAAGTCGGTGCGATTGGTCTCGATGCGGCCGGAGGTCCAGTTGCCCGCGCCGTCGCGGCGCGGAGTGATCAGCAGGTTGCCGTTGCCGTCGAGCGCGACGTTGTTGGTGCTCGACGTCATCGTCTCGACCTCGCCCGTGCCCCAGTTGGCGGCGCCACCCGGGTACGAAGTCCCCGTCGCATACTGCCAGTTGGAGGTGTTGACGCCGGAGCCCGCCGCGCCGTTGAAATCGTCGAGGAAGACCTGGGTCCAGCCGGACGGGGGCGTGGGCGCGGAGGCGTTGGCGGGCAGGGTGGCGGCCGTGGCGGCGGCGGCCGTCAGGGCGAGGGTGCCGAGCACGGCGACGAGCGCGCGGCGCAGCGGGCCGCGTCTGTGGGTTCCGGAGGGTTCGCGCATGGGGGGCCTCTCGGGTGCGGAGCGGGCGGGGAACATCCGTGAGAGCGCTCTCAAGATGCGGCCAATGTGCTCCGGGCGCCTCCGCACGTCAAGACTTGAAGCCAAGAAACACCGGTGCCCGGTAAGGAAACTGACCTTTCGTCACGGTGTCGGCGCCGTCGCGGGGGTGCGTGGTGGTCGATCGCGCCCATCCTCGCGCCCCTGGGCGGGCGCGAGGAACGTTCTGACCCGGCTCGGCCCGGCTACAGGGTGCGCAGGGTCCAGGTCCAGTCGTGGGTGCCTGGGGGGATGCGGTGGGCGGGTGAGGTGTCCGGGCCGCAGGACGCCGTGCCCAGGCCGCGGTGGGCCGCGTCCAGGTGCACCACGCACCCGGGGCGCGGCACCAGTTCGTCGTGGTGCGCGGCGGCGGTCAGGTCCGCGGCACGGAACCGGGTGACGGACACCTGGCGCGGCTCGTCCAGCTCGACCGCGAGTCCGGTGGCGTCCGGCGCCGACAGGGTGAAGCGGCGCACGCCGTGCCGGCCGCCGCTCTCCTGCGGACGCAGATACGGGGTGAACAGCACGTCCACCGGCAGCGCGTGATGGCCGACCGGCGCGCCCGCGCTGCGGTCCGGATACGACTCCCAGGGCCCCTGCCCGAACCACTCCAGCAGTTCGAGGCCCGCCACCGTCTCGAACACCGAGCCGACCCGCGCCACGTCCGCGAACTGCGGCGGCAGCACGGCTTGTTCGTCGACGCGCAGCCCGCCCTCGACGGCGGTGAACTCCTGCCGGTGCCGGACGACGCCGGCCGTGCCCGCGTACTCGGCCAGCACCCGCACCCGGCCCTCGGACCGGTCCACGGAGATCAGCTTGCGGACGAGCGAGTCGAGCCCCCAGGCCCGCCAGCGCCCGGCCATGCCGCCCAGCTCGTCGTTGTCGGTGGGCGCCCGCCACAGGGACAGCACGGGCGCGCCGGTCAGCAGCGGATGCACGAGCAGCCCCTCGGCGTCCACCTGCACGGCCTCCACGGCCCGGGCAGCCGCGGGCGCCGCCGGCGCGGCGACCGGCGCCCGCAGCCGCAATTGCGGTGCGCACAGTTCGGTGCCGCGCGGCGCCCACGGCTCGTCCCGCGCGGTCCGTACCCGCAGCGTCAGCCAGGCTTCGCCGCCGTCCGGCGGCAGCCGGAAGGGCAGCGGCACCGCCGCCGTCTGGCCCGGCCGCAGGTCGGGCAGCTCGGCCGGCGCGGTCAGCGTGCGGCCGTCGGCGAGGGCCAGCTCCCACTGGCCCGACAGCCAGTCCAGGCCGCGGAAGTGCTGGTGGTTGCCGAGGACGATGCCCTCGTGCCGGTAGCACTCGATGCGGACCGGAGCCGCCAACTCCCGGTGCTCGTACAGGGCGGGCTTGGGCGTGCGGTCCGGGAAGACGAGTCCGTCCGCGACGAACGCGCCGTCGTGCACCGTCTCGCCGAAGTCGCCGCCGTACGCCCAGCGGTGGCCGGGCCCGGCGACGCCGTCCGCGTACAGCCCGGCGCCGGAGCGCCCGGCGGGTTTTCCGTCGCTCACCCGCTGGAGGATTCCGTGGTCCCAGAACTCCCAGATGAACCCGCCCTGAAGGCCCGGCGTTGACTCGATGGCCGCCCAATGCTCGGCGAGCGTGCCGTTGCTGTTGCCCATGGCGTGCGAGTACTCGCACAGGATCAGCGGCTTGGTCTGCCGCCCGGACAGCGCGTGCGCCACGCAGTCCTCCAGCGGTGCGTACATCGGGCAGGCGATGTCGGAGGCGACCGAGGGATCGGCCCACCCCGTCCGCGCGGCTCCCTCGTACTGGAGCGGCCGGGTCGGATCGTGCCGGCGCAGCCAGCCCGCCGCCGCGTCGTGGTTCGCGCCGTAGTCGGACTCGTTGCCCAGCGACCAGACGATGACCGAGGGATGGTTGACGTCCCGCAGCACCATCCGTGAGACACGGTCGACGAAGGCGTTCAGATAGCGGGGGTCGTCGGCGATCTCATGGGCGTGGTCGTGGGACTCGATGTCGGCCTCGTCGACGACGTAGAAGCCGAGTTCGTCGGCGAGGTCGTACAGCGCCGGGTCGTTCGGGTAGTGGGCGGTGCGGATCGCGTTGAAGCCGAACCGCTTCAGCAGCACCAGGTCGGCCCGCATGTCCTCGTACCCGACCGTGCGGCCGGTCAGCGGATGGAAGTCGTGCCGGTTGACGCCGCGGATGTACACCCGCTCGCCGTTGACCAGCAGGTCCCGGCCCACGATCTCGACGTCGCGGAAGCCGATGCGGTGCCGTGAGGTGTCGGCGACCGTGCCGTCGGCGCGGTGCAGCCGGACGGTCAGGTCGTACAGTTCGGGCGTCTCCGCGTTCCAGGTGCGCACCTCGGGCACGGTGGCCGCGAGGCGCGCCTCGCCGAGGAAGTCGGAGACCCGTTCGTCCGCGGCGTTGGCCCGGTCGAACTCCGTGTCCCGGTCGAGCGGCAGGCCGTCCAGTTCCCCGCTGATCCGCCAGCCGGCGGGCAGCGCCCCGCGTGCGTCCCGCACCCGGCAGTCCACCCGCAGGGTGCCGTCCCGCCGGGCCCGCACCCGCACGTCGGCCAGGTGCAGCGGGTCCGTCGCGTACAGCAGCACCGAGCGTGTGATGCCGCCGTGCCACCAGTGGTCCTGGTCCTCGATGTGCGAGGCGTCCGACCACTTGACCACGGTCAGCCGCAGCAGCGCGCGTGCACCGGGCCGTACGTGTTCCGACAGGTCGAACTCTGCCGCCAGATGGGAGTCCTTGGAGACGCCGACGGGCCGCCCGTCCACGTGCGCCAGCAGGACGCTCTCCGCGGCACCGACCTGGAGCACGATCCGCCGCCCGGCCCACTCGGCGGGGATGTCCACCTCGCGTTCGTAGACGCCCGTCGGGTCGGCTGCGGGCACGTGCGGCGGGAACTGCGGGAACGGCATCCGGACGTTGGTGTACTGCGGCAGGTCACCGGTGTCCTGGAGGGTCCAGGCGCCGGGGACGTGCGCCGTGGACCAGGTCCCGCCGAGCGGCGCGTCCGGCGCGGGCAGCAGCTGGAAGCGCCAGTCGCCGTCGAGGCGTACGGCGCCGGCGCGCCGGTCGATCGCGTGCATGGGGAGCCGTCCGAGGGAGGTCACCTCGGGCGCCTCCCAGGGGCGCAGTGCGAGCAGGGGGTCCATCAGCGGATGGCTCCCTTCGCGAGGTCGCCGATGATCTGCCGGGCGCCGAGCGCGAACACGATCAGCAGCGGTACCAGGGCGAGCAGGGCGCCGGTCATCACCATGCCGTAGTCGGTCGTGCCGTGGGTGCCGTTGAGCTGGGACAGCGCCACCTGGAGGGTCACGTTGTCCGGGTCGGTCAGGGCGATCAGCGGCCAGGCGTAGTCGTTCCACTGGCCCATGAAGGTGAAGATGCCGAGGAAGGCCAGGCCGGGACGGACCACGGGCAGGGCGACGTGCCAGTACTGGCGCAGGAAGTGCGCCCCGTCGATGCGGGAGGCGTCGAGGAGTTCGTCGTGGATGGCGCCCTTCATGTACTGGCGCATCCAGAAGATGCCGAACGCGTTGGCCGCGGCCGGCACGATCAGCGCCGTCATGGAGCCGATCCAGCCGATCCTCGCCATGATCACGAACTGCGGGATGGCCGCGAGCTGGGCCGGCACCATGAAGATCAGCATGAGCAGCGCGAACAGCACGCGCTTGCCCGGGAACTCGAACTTGGCGAACACGAAGGCCGCCAGGGAGTCGAAGAACAGCACGAGGACCGTCACCGACCCGGCCACCAGCAGCGAGTTGAGCATCGAACCGAAGAAGTCGATGCTGTCGAACAGGTTGCGGAGGTTTTCCAGGAAGTGCGAGCCGGGCAGCAGCCTGGGCGGGTAGGAGAAGATCTCGCTGGAGGTGTGGGTCGACATGATGACGGCCCAGTAGAACGGGAAGGCCGACAGCAGCAGGCCGGCCACGAGGACGGCGTGCAGCGCGATGCCCCGGCTCCGGGAGCCCTTGACGGATGCCATGGTGGACCGGCCTCCCTATTCGCCCCGGCGCTGCACCAGGCGCCAGTTGATGATCGAGAAGATGACGACGACGAGGAAGATGCCCCAGGCTACGGCGGCGCCGTAGCCGAAGTCGTTGTTGTCGAAGGTCTGCTGGAAGAAGTAGAGGACCATGGTGCGGCCCGCGTGCCCCGGACCGCCGGAGTACGTCGACTCGTTGGCGGTGTTCTGCAGCAGCACCTGCGGTTCGGAGAAGCTCTGCAGGCCGGTCACGGTGGAGACGACCAGCACGAACAGCAGCACCGGGCGCATCTGCGGGAGCGTGATCCGGAAGAAGGTCTGCACCGGCCCGGCCCCGTCGATGCGCGCCGCCTCGTACAGCTCGCCGGGGACGGTCTGCAGGCCGGCCAGGAAGATGATCGCGTTGTAGCCGGTCCACTGCCAGGTCATGAGGGTGGCGATGGCCACCTTGATGCCCCACGGCGTGTTCAGCCAGGCCACCTGGTCCAGGCCGACCGCCTGCAACAGGGCGTTCACCAGGCCGAAGTTGGTGGAGAACACCGAGCCGAAGATGATCGCCACGGCGACGACGGAGGTGACGTTGGGCAGGAAGTAGGCGAAGCGGTAGACGTTCTTGAAGCGGACCGCCGAGTTCAGCATCACGGCCGTGACCATCGCCAGGAAGATCATGGGGAAGGTGGCCAGTGCCCAGATGACGATGGTGTTCCCGATCGAGCTCCAGAAGTCGGCGTTGGTCAGCAGGTACTGATACTGCGTCAGGCCGGCCCACTCCATCGTGCCGAGGCCGTCCCAGCGGTGCAGCGACAGATACAGCGAGAAGCCGACGGGGATCAGACCGAAGGCCAGGAACAGCAGGTAGAAGGGGGATATCGCGGCGTACAGGTGCCACTTCCCGCGCAGGCCGGTCTTCGGCCGTGCGGTGGCGGGCCGCTCGGCGGTGACGGGGGGTTTCTCCAGCGCGGTGGCCATCAGACGCTCACCCCCAGGTGTTTCGCGATGCGGCGGCACTTGCTCATGGCGTCCTTCCAAGCCTGTTCGGGGTTCTTGCCGAGGACGCCGACGTTCTTGATCTCGTCCTTGACGGGCTGCCCGAGTGCCACGTCGTACGGGCTGTCGTAGGCGACCGGGATGCGCCGAGCGGCCGGTCCGAAGACATCCATCGTGATCTGGCCGCCGAAGAACGGGTCGGGCTCGCGCAGCTTCCGCATGGCGTACGAGGCGGGCGTGGACGGGAACAGGCCCGCGTCGACGAAGCCCTGCGCCTGGTTGGCGGCGCCGAGCACCCAGGTGATGATCTCGAAGGCCCGCTCGGGCTCCCGGCACGCCTTGGTGATCGACAGGAACGATCCGCCGATGTTGGACGGCCCGCCGGGACACGCGGCCACCCGCCACCGGCCCTTGGTCCGCGGCACGCCGTTCTTGATGTCGTTGGTGGCCCAGGAGGCGTTGAGCTGGCTCGGCAGCTTGCCGTCCTCGGTCGCCGACCACTGGTCGGGGGTGCCGCTGACGAGGTTGGAGACGATGCCGCGCCGCTTGGCCTCCACCGCACGGTCCCAGGCGGTGCGCACATGCTCTCCGTCGCCGATGAAGTGCCGGTCCCGGTCGACGAACCGCCGGGTGCCCTGGTTGACCGACATCTCGAAGACGCTGGTGATGTCGGTGAGGATATGGGTGCCGGGCAGGCGCTTGCCAAGGCGCTCGCCCGCCGCGAAGAACTTCTCCCAGGTGTTCAGTTCGGCCGAGACGTCCGCGGGCTCGTAGGGCAGCCCGGCCTTCTGGAACACCGCGTACTGGTAGTAGTGCGCGACCGGCCCGCAGTCGATCGGAAAGCCGACCATCCGGCCGTCGGCGGCGGTGCCCGCCTGCCACTTCCAGGGCAGATAGCCGCTCCTGAGCCGGTCCGCGCCCAGGGTCCGCAGGTCCACGAACTGGTCGGCGTCGGGCAGATAGGACGCCATGTCCTCGCCCTTGAGGCCCGCGATGTCGGGGACGTGGGCGCGGCCGGCCAGCGTGGTGATCAGCTTCGAGCGGTAGTAGCCGCCGATCTTGACGGCCCGCAGGTCCACCGCGTCGTCGAAACGGGCCCTGGCCCGCCGGACGACCGTGTCGCCGAGGCCGCCGTCCCAGTACCACAGGACCATGTTCCGGCCGGTCGAGCCGGTCGGAACGGCACAGCCGGACGCCAGGCCGCCGAGCCCGGTGACGGCCGCACCGGCCAGCCCGGCGCGCAGCACGCCTCTTCGTGAGAGCCGCACAGCTCCCACCGCCTTTCGGATCTGTTCGGGTCTTCGCATACGTACGCGGGTCAGCACGGCCGCGCGGGCGGCGTGACGGGGGCGTGGCGCACGGGAGGGCCGGGGTCGTCGGGCAGCCGGTCCGCGAGGAAGCCGTACGCCGCGGTCAGTTCCGGGTCGGTGAGCGAGCGCCACCAGCGGTCCACGCCGTACCAGCCGGGGGCCGCCAGGGCGCCGCCGTGCCGGCGCACCGAGAGTCCGGCCGCGAGGACCGCGAAGCGCAGCCGCTCGGCCAGCGGCCAACCGCCGAGCGAGGCCGCGACGAAGCTCGCGCCGAAGACGTCACCGGCGCCGGTGGCGTCCAGGACATCGGTGTCGAGGGCCGGGACGTCCGCGTACTCGCCGGTCGTCTGGTCGACCGCGATCGCGCCGTGGCCGCCGCGGGTCACGACGGCCACCGGCACCAGGTCGGCGAGCGCGCCGAGCGCGGCGGCCGGGCTGTCGGTGCGGGTGTAGGCCATCGCCTCGGTCTCGTTGGGCAGGAAGGCGTGGCACAGCGCGAGTTGGCCGAGCAGATCGCGGGACCACTGCCGGGTGGGGTCCCAGCCGACGTCGGCGAATATGCGGGTGCCGTTCGCGGCGGCCTTGGCGAGCCAGGCGCGCGGTTCGGCCTCCAGATGGACCAGGGCGGTGCGGGCCGCGGGCGGGTCGCCCATGAGCGCGTCCTGGGAGTACGGCGGTTCCTGCCCGTGGGTGACCAGGGCCCGGTCGTGCACGGGGGCCGCGCCGGCCGGGCCGGGGGTGCGGGGCAGGGCGAGGGAGACGGTGACCGGGGTGGGCCAGCCGTCCGCGGTGCGGGACAGCGTGAGGTCCACGCCCTCCTGGCCGGCCAGGATCCGCCGGCAGTGGGCGCCGTAGAAGTCGTCGCCGAAGACCGTGGCGAGCGAGGTGCGCAGGCCGAACCGGGCGGCGGCCACGGCGAGGTTGGCGATGCCGCCCGGGCCGCAGCCCATCCCGGTGGTCCAGATCTCCTCGCCCGGTGCGGGCGGGCCGTCAAGACCCGTGAGGACGAGGTCGTAGAAGAGCAGCCCGGTCAGCAGCACATCGGGCCGGTCGTCGTCCACGCGATCGTCCTCTCGTCAGAACCGTTCACATTCGGTGCACGGAATCGTGCGCTGCTCTTCGACTTCGGTCAATACCTGAGCAGAACTGAGCATAGAAATGATTGAAGATGACGAGTACTGTGCGTGTCGTGCTGGCAGAACGACGACATCAACTCATCCTGCGGGCCCTGCGCTCCGGCGGCCCCGCGGCCGTGACCGATCTCTCCGAGCAGCTGGGCGTGAGCCCCGCCACCATCCGGCGCGACCTGCTCAAACTGGAGGAGGACGGCCTGCTCACCCGGGTGCACGGCGGCGCCGTCGCCGAGGAGGGCGACCAGCCCTTCGCCGAGGTCGCCGAGGTGCGGGTGCCCGCCAAGGACGCCATAGCCGAGCGCGCCGCGGCCCTCGTCCAGGACGGCCAGTCCGTGCTGCTCGACATCGGCACCACCGCCTACCGGCTGGCCCGCCGGCTGCACGGCCGCCGCCTCACCGTGATCACCAGCAACCTGGTGGTCTACGAGGAACTGGCCGACGACGAGGGCATCGAACTGGTGCTGCTCGGCGGCATGGTCCGCCGCGAGTACCGCTCCCTGGTCGGCTTCCTCACCGAGGACAACCTGCGCCAGCTGCACGCCGACTGGCTCTTCCTCGGGACCAGCGGGGTGCGGCCGGGCGGCCAGGTGATGGACACGACGGTGGTCGAGGTGCCGGTCAAGCGGGCCATGATCGGGGCAGGTGACAAGGTCGTGCTGCTCGCCGACGCGGCGAAGTTCCCCGGCACCGGAATGGCGAAGGTGTGCGGCCCGGAGGATCTGGACATGGTGGTGACCGACGCGCCGGTGGACACGGTGACCCGGACCGCGCTGCGGGACGCGGGCGTCGAGGTGCTGGTGGCGAAAGAGGTGACGGTGTGAGACTCACGATTCTGGGCGGTGGCGGATTCCGGGTGCCGCTCGTGTACGGGGCGCTGCTGACGGACCGCGGAGCGGGCCGGGTCACCCGTGTCGTGCTGCACGACCTGGACGCCGAACGGCTGGCCGCGGTGACCCGGGTCCTCGCCGAACAGGCCGCCGGGGTGCCCGGCGCCCCCGAGGTGAGCGCCACCACCGACCTCGACGAGGCGCTGCGCGGCGCCGACTTCGTCTTCTCCGCGATCCGCGTCGGCGGCCTCGCGGGCCGGGCGGACGACGAGCGGGTGGCCCTCGCCGAGGGCGTCCTCGGCCAGGAGACGGTCGGCGCGGGCGGCATCGCCTACGGCCTGCGCACCGTCCCCGTCGCCGTGGACATCGCGCGCCGCGTGGCCCGGCTGGCACCGGGCGCCTGGGTCATCAACTTCACCAACCCGGCCGGCCTGGTCACCGAGGCGATGTCCCGCCACCTCGGCGACCGCGTCATCGGCATCTGCGACTCACCGGTCGGCCTCGGCCGGCGCATCGCCCGCGTGCTCGGCGCCGACCCGCGGCAGGCGTGGATCGACTACGTCGGCCTCAACCACCTCGGCTGGGTGCGCGGCCTGCGCGTCGCCGGCCGCGACGAACTCCCGCGCCTGCTCGCCGACCCCCAGCTGCTCGGCTCGTTCGAGGAGGGCAGGCTGTTCGGCGCCGACTGGCTCGGCTCGCTGGGCGCGATCCCCAACGAGTACCTGCACTACTACTACTTCAACCGGGAGACCGTCCGCGCCTACCAGGAGGCCCGGCAGACCCGCGGCGCCTTCCTCCGCGACCAGCAGGCGCGCTTCTACGCGCGGGTGAAGGACCCGGCCGCCGCGGCCCTGCCGGCCTGGGAACACACCCGGGCCGAGCGCGAGGCGACGTACATGGCCGAGAACCGGGAGACGGCGGGCGCGGGCGAACGCGACGCCGACGACCTCTCCGGCGGCTACGAGAAGGTGGCCCTCGCCCTGATGCGGGCCATCGCCCGCGACGAGCGCACCACCCTGATCCTCAACGTCCGCAACCGCGCCACCCTGTCCGCGCTGGACGCCGAGGCCGTCATCGAGGTGCCCTGCCTGGTCGACGCCAACGGCGCCCACCCGGTCGCCGTCGACCCGTTGCCCACCCACGCCACCGGCCTGGTCTGCGCCGTCAAGGCCGTCGAGCGCGAGGTGCTGGCCGCCGCCGAGTCCGGCTCCCGGGCGCGGGCCGTGACGGCGTTCGCGCTGCACCCGCTGGTCGACTCGGTCACCGTGGCCCGCAGGCTGGTCGAGGGATACACCGAGGTCCATCCCGGCCTTGCCTACCTCAAGTAAGCGCCGTCCGGCCCCGCTGCTCTCTGGAGACTCCCATGCACGACGAACGCCGCCGGATCGAGGAGCGCGCGGAGCGCCTC
Source organism: Streptomyces diversicolor (assembly GCF_057537855.1). Classification (NCBI taxonomy): domain Bacteria; kingdom Bacillati; phylum Actinomycetota; class Actinomycetes; order Kitasatosporales; family Streptomycetaceae; genus Streptomyces; species Streptomyces diversicolor. Next base: position 3,027 of record NZ_BAAJXA010000078.1, on the reverse strand, counting down.
CACAACCAGCGCATCAAACCCGCCCTGTACGCGGCCACCGTGCCCCTCGACATCGCGGCCTGGCAGGCGCCGGGGGAGCCCGTCCCGTTCGCGGAGGCCGCGGCCGCCCCCTACGAGCCCTTCGCGACGGGCACCTCCTGGGGCCCGCCCTGGGGCACCACCTGGTTCCGGATGCACGGCCGGGTGCCCGACGAGTGGGCGGGCCGGCGCGTCGAGGCCGTCATCGACCTCGGCTTCGTCGGCGACTGGCCCGGCAACCAGGCCGAGGCCCTGGTGCACCTGCCCGACGGCACCCCGCTGAAAGCGGTCAACCCGCTCAACCAGTATGTGCCCATCGCCCGTCCCGCGAGCGGCGGCGAGCGGGTCGACTACCTGGTCGAGGCCGCCTCCAACCCGGACATCCTGGCGAACGACTTCGCAGGACCGACCCCGCTCGGCGACGTGCTCACCGCCGGTGACGAGCCCCTGTACACCTTCCGCCGCGCCGACCTCGCCGTCCTCGACGAGGAGGTCTTCCACCTCGACCTGGACCTCCAGGTGCTGCGCGAACTGATGGCGGAGCTGGGCGAGCACGAGCCGCGCCGGCACGAGATCACGCACGCCCTCGACCACGCGCTGGACCAGCTCGACCTCGACGACATCGCCGGCTCGGCGCCCGCGGTGCGCGCCGCGCTCGCCCCCGTACTCGCCCGACCCGCCCACGCCAGTGCCCACATCGTCTCCGGTGTCGGCCACGCCCACATCGACTCGGCCTGGCTGTGGCCCATCCGCGAGACCAAGCGCAAGACGTCCCGCACCTTCTCCAACGTGACCGCGCTGGCCGACGAGTACGAGGAGTTCGTCTTCGCCTGCTCGCAGGCGCAGCAGTACGAGTGGGTGCGCGACAGCTACCCGAAGGTGTGGGCCCGCATCCAGGAGGCGGTCGAACGCGGCCAGTGGGCGCCGGTCGGCGGCATGTGGGTGGAGGCCGACGGCAACCTGCCCGGCGGCGAGGCCCTGGCCCGCCAGCTGATCCACGGCAAGCGGTTCTTCATCGAGCACTTCGGGATCGAGACCAAGGGCGTGTGGCTGCCGGACTCCTTCGGCTACACCGCGGCCTATCCGCAGCTCGCCAAGCTCGCAGGCAACGAGTGGTTCCTGACCCAGAAGATCTCCTGGAACCAGACCAACACCTTCCCCCACCACACCTTCTGGTGGGAGGGCATCGACGGCACCCGCATCTTCACGCACTTCCCGCCCGTCGACACCTACAACGCCGGCTTCAGCGGCGAGGAGATGGCCCGCGCCGTGCGCAACTACCGGGAGAAGGGCGGCGCCACCCGCTCGCTCGCCCCCTTCGGCTGGGGCGACGGCGGCGGCGGCCCCACCCGCGAACTCATGGAACGGGCCCGCCGGCTGCGCGACCTGGAAGGCTCACCGAAGGTCGAGGTGGAACACCCGGACGCGTTCTTCGCCAAGGCCCGCGCCGAGTACGAGGACGCCCCCGTCTGGGTCGGCGAGCTGTACCTGGAGCTGCACCGGGCGACGTACACCTCGCAGGCGCGCACCAAGCAGGGCAACCGGCGCAGCGAACACCTGCTGCGCGAGGCGGAGCTGTGGGCGACGACCGCCGCCCTGCACGCGCCGGGTTACTCCTACCCCCACGAGCGGCTGGACCGGCTGTGGAAGACGGTCCTGCTGCACCAGTTCCACGACATCCTGCCGGGCTCCTCCATCGCCTGGGTGCACCGCGAGGCGGAGGCCGAATACGCCCGCGTCGCACAGGAGTTGGAGACGCTGACGGCCGAGGCGGTGGCCGCGCTTGGCGCTGGGGCGGCACGGGTGTTCAACACGAGCCCCTTCGACCGCGCCGAGGTCGTCCGCGCGGCCGACGGCACCCCCGTGTACGTGCGGGTGCCCGCGCAGGGCAGCGCCGAGCTGACCGCGACCGACGCGCCACCGCGTCCGGTCGAGGTCACGGAGCGGGTGCTCGACAACGGGCTGGTGCGCGTCGAGGTCGCCGCGGACGGCACCCTGGCCTCCGTACGCGACCTGCGGGCGGACCGCGAGGTCCTGGCCGGCCGGGGCAACCTGCTGCGCCTGCACACCGACCTGCCCAGCTACTGGGACGCCTGGGACATCGACAAGCACTACCGCAACCGCTACACCGACCTGCTGGAGCCGGACTCGGTGACGGTCGTCGAGCGGGACCCGCTGATCGGCGCCATCCGGGTGGAGCGCTCCTTCGGCAAGGGCTCCAGGATCACCCAGACGATCACCGTACGGGCCGGCAGTCCGCGCATCGACTTCGAGACCGAGATCGACTGGCACGAGGCGGAGAAGATCCTCAAGGCGGGCTTCCCGGTCGACATCCGGGCGCCGCACTCCTCCGCGGAGATCCAGTTCGGCCACATCCAGCGGCCCACCCACACCAACACCAGCTGGGAGGCGGCCCGCTTCGAGGTCTCCGGCCACCGCTGGGTGCACATCGCCGAGCCCGGCTACGGCGTCGCCGTCATCAACGACTCGACCTACGGCCACGATGTCACCCGCACCGTCCGCGCGGACGGCGGTACGACGACCACGGTCCGGCTCAGCCTGGTCCGCGCCCCGCGGGTCCCGGACCCCGGCGCCGACCAGGGCAGGCACCGCTTCACCTACTCCCTGCTCCCCGGCGCGAGCATCGAGGACGCGGTCGCCGAGGGGTACGCGCTCAACCTGCCGCTGCGGTCGGCGCGGTCGGCGGGTGCCCCGGCGCCGGTGGTCTCCACCGAGGGCGACGGCGTCACCGTGGAGGCGGTGAAGCTGGCCGACGACGGCTCCGGCGATGTGATCGTACGGATCTATGAGTCCCGCGGCGGCCGGGCCGCCGGCCTGCTGCGCACCGGTTTCCCCCTGACCGGCGCCCAACTGACCGACCTCCTGGAACGCCCACTGGGCCCCGCGGACACGCACGGCAACACAGTCCCGGTAACCCTACGCCCCTTCGAAATCCAAACCCTACGCCTGACCACCACCCCCGCATAACAACCCCCCGCGCCCCGCAAG
>NZ_BAAJXA010000077.1:0-21699 GCF_057537855.1 Streptomyces diversicolor | reverse complement strand
GTGCCTCCGGGCGGCTCACGGCCCACCCGGCGCCCCGTGCGCCCAGGCGAACCACGCACCCCCACCCCCTCAGGGACCCGAGGAACTGCGCGCCCAGCCCCAGATCACCCGCACTCGGCAACGCACCCGCACCCGCTCAGGGGCGCGGGGAACTGCGCGAACCGCCACATACACACCCGCACCCGACAACGCACCCGCACCCAGTCAGGGGCGCGGGGAACTGCGCGAACCACCACATACACACCCGCACCCGACAACGCACCCGCACCACCCCCCACCGTCCCCGAAACCCCGCCCCATTCAGCCACCGCCCCGGTCGGAATGCGGCACACGCCGATGCCCCCGCAGATCCGCCAACCCCCGGCGGGTAGCCGCAAGCACCACCCGGTCCCCAGCCCGCAGCACACGGTCGGGAGACGCCCGCTGCCCCTCCAGCGCCAGCACCCGCCAGGCCCCGGCCCGAAACGCCTCGGCGACAGTGCGCCCCTCCAACTGCGGATGCCCGTCCACCTCCACGGCGGCGAACAGCAGCACCCGCCGCTCCACGGGAATCGCCCCCAGGATCTGCCGGCCGAACATCGCCCCGGCGAAGGCGGGCGCGGCCAGATGCGTGACGCTGCGGCTACGGGTGAGCGCCCCCGGATGCGCGGCCCGCAGGGTCCGGTAGACGGCGGTCGCGAAGTCGTCGTCGTACAGCCGCAGCAGCACCCGCAGGTCGGGCCGGACGGACCGCGCGTACAGCACGGCCTCCAGGTTCGTGGTGTCCGCGCTGGTCACCGCGAGCAGCGCATGCGCCCGGTGGATCTTGGCGGCCTCCAGCACGCCTTCCTGCGTCACGTCCCCGAGTACCACCGGCACCCGCAGCCGCCGTGCCGTGGCGAGGCCGCGCGCGTCCGCGTCGGCCTCCACGCACACCACCGGGATGTGCAGTTCGCGCAGCCGGGTCAGCACCCGCGTGCCGATCTTGCCGAGACCGAGCAGCACCACATGCCCGCCGAGCCCGCGCGGCGGCTTGCGCAGTGTGGACGCGGTCCGGAAGGTGCCGAGCGCTTCCAGGACGGCCGCCAGCAGCACCGGCAGCAGCAGCAACCCGACCAGCCCGGACAGCAGTTGCAGGATCTGCCGGCCGAGCGGTTCGCCCAGGGCCGGTTCGTCGATCGCGAACAGGTCGAGCAGCGTCAGATAGAACGCGCCCAGCGGATGGATCCCGGTCACCAGCCACAGCGCCACGGCCAGCGCCAGCACACAGCCCGCGATCCCGGCCAGCGACCATCGCAGCCGCCGTGAGAACAGTGAGGCGAACGGCGGTACGACCCCGGTGCGGCCGGCCGGCAGCGGCGGCCCGGCGGCGTACGAGACCTGTTCCAGCACGACGGCCCCGCGGCCCGCGGCGGCGGTCACATCGGCCTCGTCGGGCAGCAGGTGCGGCCCGCGTTCCCCGCTGCCCTCGGCGCCGTCCGCGCCGGCCGGGTCGCTGCTGGTCGCCGAGAGCAGCGCCAGCGTGCACAGCCCGGGGTCGGCGACCACCCCCGGTGCGGGCGGCGGCCGTTCCACCGCGCGCAGCAGCAGCCGGTCCGTCTGCACGACCTTGCTGGTGCCGGCGACCGCGGTCGCGACCAGTGCCGGGGCGGCGGTGTCGGCGTCGGACAGCACGGTCGTGGACGCGTCGCCGGGGGAGCCGGGTTCGTCCCCGGCCGCCAACGCGGCGGCCTGGTCGAGGAGTTCTTCGATGTGCTGGCCCAGCCGCCGGTTGTACAGGCGCAGCACGAGCCGCAGCCGCGGGTTGAGCCGGCGTGCGGTGAGCGCGGCCCGGATGTTGGTCTCGTCGTCGTCGTACACGAGGGCCAGCGCGGCAGCGCGTTCCACGCCTGCCTCGGCGAGCACCGCATCGGTCGGTTCGGCGGCCTCCAACACCCGGTCGGCGCGCCCGGATTCACCACCGGAGCCCCCCGAGCCCCCCGAGCCGCCGGAGCCGCCGGAGCCGCTGGAGCCGAGGGCGCCGAGCACGGTGCCGTTGCCCGCGGCGCGGCCGACGGCCGCGTTCACCCGGTCCAGCAGCGCCGCCGACGCGGCCCGGGCCCGCCCGACGACCGGTGGCCGCGCCGTGCGGGCTCCCGCCGGTACGACGAGCGTGACCTGCGCGCCGTACACCGCGCGCAACTCGGCGGCCAGCCGGTGCGCCAGCCCGTCGTCGCCGCACACCACCATGGGCGCGGGCGCGCCACCCGGTCCACCCTGCATCGGAACGCTCACCACGAGGGGAAAGACTGCCCGAAGGAGACGGGTGGTTCCAGCGGCGGAGGTTCAGTAGGCCGCCGGACGCCCGCACCGGGCACAGCATCGTGACGGCCCGTCATCCAGCTGCGGCATGCGCCGCATTGGAGGAGTCGAGGGCGAGCGAGACGGCGAGGCCGCCGAGGACGGTGCCCATCAGATGGCGCTGCGCCCTGAGCCAGGACGGGCGGCGGGCGAGGAAGACGGCGATCGTGCCCGCCGCCAGGACGATCCCGAGGTTGACCGCGACGCTCACCACGATCTGCACCGAGCCGAGGACGAGGCCCTGGAGGAGTACGTGGCCCCGGTCGAGGTCGACGAACTGCGGGATCAGGGACAGGTACATGATGGCGATCTTGGGGTTGAGCAGGTTCGTCATCAGGCCCATCGTGAACAGCTTGCGCGGCGAGTCGTGGGGCACGTCCCGCGGCGCGAAGACGGACAGTCCGCCGGGCCTGAGCGCGCTCCAGGCGAGGTGGGCGAGATAGACGGCACCGGCCAGCTTCACGGCGGCGTACAACTCGGGTACGGCGACGAAGACCACCGACAGCCCCAGGTTCGCGGCGAGCAGGTAGGCCAGGAAACCGAGCGCCACCCCGCCGAGGGAGATCATTCCGGCGCGTCTGCCCTGGGTGATGCTGCGGGAGACGAGGTAGACCATGTTCGGTCCCGGGGTGAGCACCATGCCGAGGGCCACGACCGCGACGCCGAGCAGCCCGCCGGGTTCCACCATGGCCGCCTCCCTTCTCCCATCAATTCCGTCTGGCTGCGAGGCTATTGCCCGCGCTGTCTCGGTGCAATAGGGGACATTGCTCTCGGTGCAATTCTGTGGTGGGGTTGGAGTCAGCCCGTACGAAGGGGAGTTACGAAGGGGAGCGAGGGAGAGCCGTGAAGGACGACCGTCGCAGCGACCGGGCCGGCCGCGGGGCAGACCGCACGGCCGACAGCCGAGCCGAACACGGGGCCGACCGCAAAGCCGACCGCAAAGCCGACCGCGGGGCCGACAACCGGGCCGACGCCAGGGATGACCCCCGGGCCGACTACCGCCGTGTCGCCGACGCCGTGGCCGAGGAGATCCGGGCCGGGCTGCTGCGCCCCGGCGACCGGCTGCCCCCGCAGCGCGCGTTCGCCCGCCGGCACGGCATCGCCGACTCCACCGCCACACGCGTGTACCGCGAACTGGCCCGGCGGGGGCTGACGGTGGGCGAGGTCGGCCGCGGCACCTTCGTGCGGGCCGCCGCGCCGGCCACCGCCCCCGCGCTCACCGAACCCGCGGCCGGCCGGATCGACCTGGAACTCAACTACCCCGAAGTGCCCGGCCAGAGCGCGCTGCTCGCCGAAGGGCTCGGCGGACTGCTGCGGCCCGACGCCCTGGGTCAGGCGCTGCGCCCGGCCGCCACCCCGGGCCCGCCGGCCCTCCGGGACGCCGCGGCCGACCTGCTCGCCCGCGGGGGCTGGCGCCCGGACCCGGCACGGATCCTGTTCGCGGGCAACGGCCGGCAGGCGCTCTTCGCCGCCGTCACCGCGCTGGTGCCGGCGGGCGGCCGGCTCGGCGTCGAGGAACTGACCTACCCCGTCGTCAAGGCCGTCGCCGCCCGGCTCGGCATCACCCTGGTGCCGCTGGCCATGGACGAGTCGGGGCTGGTGCCCGAGGCCGTGGCCGACGCCCACGCCGCCGCCCCGCTGCACGCGCTCTACGTACAGCCGCGGTTGCACAACCCGCTCTCCCGCACCATGCCCGCGCACCGCGTCGAACAGCTGGCCGAGGCGCTGGGGCGGCTCGGGGTCCCCGCGATCGAGGACGCCGTCTGGGCGTTCCTGCGCGACGACCTGCCGCCGCTCGCCGCGTACGCGCCCGAGCGGACCGTCCTGATCGACAGCCTCTCCAAGCGGGTCGCCCCCGGGCTGACCCTCGGCTACGCGGTGGCGCCCGACGACCTCGCCGCCGGCATCGCGACCGCCCTGCGCTCGGGCGGCTGGGCCCCGATGCGGTTCGCCCTGGAGGCCGCGGACCGCTGGCAGCGGGCGGGCACGGTGCGGGCGCTGGTGGCGGCCAAGCAGCGGGAGGCGGCCGTACGCCAGGAGATCGCGGCACGGCACCTGGCGGGCTTCGCCGTGCGGGGCGAGCCGTACTCGTACCACTGCTGGTGGCGGCTGCCGCGGCCGTGGCGCGCGGACACCTTCGTCGCCGCCGCCGCGCGGCACGGCATCGGGGTGGTGCCGGCCACCGCGTTCACCGTCGGCCCGCAGGCCCCGCCCGCCGTACGGCTGGCCCTGGCCTCACCGCCGCCCGAGGCCCTGACCCAGGCCCTCACCACCCTGGCCGCCTTGGCCCGCTCCACCCCGCAGGACCAGATCGAGAGCTGACCACCGGGCGTCGCGATGCGGCCGGTTTTTGACCGGCTGAGTGGTGTGCGCGGCCGGTTGTGCGGGGTGCCGCGGCCGGTTGTGCGACGCGCTGCCGCCGGTTCCGGGGCGGGCGCGGGTCACTCGGGTGGGGGCGCTGGGGTCGACCCCGGGTTCGGGGACGGTTGTGCTGTGAGGAACGGCCTTCCGTCCGCCGTAGCCAGGACCGGCGGGGTGCTCGCCACGCCGGACCAGCCGTAACCAGGACGAGCAGACCGCCATGCCGGAGCGGCCGTAGTCGGGAGCGGGAGAGCGCCGTGCCGGAATGGCGGTAGTCGGGGCCGGGAGAGCGCCGTGCTGGAGCGGTCGTAGCCAGGGCCGGAAGACCGCCACGCCGGAGCGGCCGTAGCGAGGACCAGGGAGACCGCCATGTCGGAGCAGCCTGTCCCGGACGCGGACGAACTGGCCCGGCTGCGGGCCCGGGTGGCCGCGCTGGAGGCGGGGCGCGGGGCACGCCCGGCCCGGCACCGGGCGCGCTCGCTGCTCGCCGTCCTGCTCATCGTCGTGGGCTGTGCGCTCGTCCCCCTCGGGGTGCTGGCCGCGTGGAGCGCCGACATCGTCGAGGACACCGACCGCTACGTCGACACGGTCGCCCCGCTCGCCGCCGAGCCCGCCGTCCGGTCGGCCGCCGCCACCCGCGTCACCGACGCCCTGATGACCCACCTCGACCTCAACGCCCTGCTGGCGGGCGTCGCTCCGGCCGACCGCCCCCGGCTGCGGCAGGCACTCGGCGGTCTCGGCGGCGCCCTGGAGGGCGCCGTCCGCGCCTTCGTGCACGACAAGGCGGAGGACGTCATGGCCTCGCGGGACTTCCAGACCTTCTGGACCGACGCCAACCGCCGCGTCCACGCCACCGTCGAGAAGGCCCTGACCGGGCACGGCGGCGGCGCGGTGAAGCTCCAGGACGACACCGTGACCGTCGACCTCGCCCCGGTGATCGACCAGGTCAAGAAGCGTCTCGTCGACGCCGGACTGACCGTCGCGCAGAAGATCCCCGCGATCCACACCGACTTCACCATCGCCCACTCGCACGACATCGGCCAGGCCAGGACGTACCTGAGGCTGCTGCAAGTGGCCGGGAACTGGCTGCCCGTCATCGCGGTCCTGCTGGTCGCCGCGGGCGTGCTGTTCGCCGTACGGCGCCGCCGCGCGCTGGTCGCCGGCGCGCTCGGCATCGCCGCGACCACGCTGCTGCTCGGCATCGCGCTCGCCGTCTCCCGCTCCTTCTACCTGGACGCCCTGCCGGCCGGCGCCTCGCGTCCGGCCGCCGGCGCCGTGTACGACACGCTGACCCGCTTTCTGCGCACGACGGTGCGGACGGTGGTGACGCTGGGCGTGGTCGTCGCGCTCGCCGCGTGGCTGACCGGACCGGGCCGGTACGCGAGCGCCGTACGGCGGGTGTGGCACGCGGGCCTCGGCGCCGCCCGCGGCACGGCCGGCCGGCTGGGGCTGCGTACGGGTCCGGTGGGGCCGTTCGCGCGCCGCCACCGCCGGTGGCTGACCTGGGTGCTGGTCGCCGCGGCCGTCCTCGCCTTTCTGCTGTGGAGCCGCCCCACGGGCTGGGTGGTGGTGGGCCTGGCACTGGCACTGCTGTTCGCCCTCGCGGTAGTGGACTTCCTCGCGGCACAGGACGACACCGCGAAGCGAGAACCCCCACGACCGCCCCCGCCCCCACCCTCGCCCTGACACGGCGGCCGGCCCCGCCCCAGGCGTTGGCTTGATGCTGCGGTCGGCTGTCCTCCGGGCTGCGGTCTGACGTGGCGGCCGGTTCCGTCCCGGCCCTTGGCTTGACGCGGCGGTCGGCCCCGCCCCGGCCCTCCGTCTGACACGGCGGCCCGCCCCGCCCCCAGGTCTCGGCCTGACACGGCGGTCGGCCCCGTCCTGGCCCTCGGCCTGACGCGGCGGTCGGCCCTGCCCCGGCCTTCGACTTGGCGCCGCGGCACCGGCCCAGCCCTCGGCCGGAGAGTCGCATGCCGCCCGCCAGGGGCTCACCGCGCTCACCCGTTCGGCGTGCGTCGTCTGGCCGGACGCCCCGACAGGCCAGAGGCTCGGAAACCCGGCGAGTCGACGGGGCGCGCGGCTCAGACGGGGCGCGTGCCGTCCGCCGGCGAGCGGCAGCCGACGGGATCACAGAAGCCGAGCGGAAGCCGACCGGGACGACAGAAGCCGACCGGGGTGGGAGAAGGGAACACCGCTCATGAGCGACCACGCGGCACATCCGTCCGGCACCCCACACCCCGGCCCGGGAGGCCAGCCACCGCCCGGACAGGCCACGCGACCGGCGGCCGCCCGGGTCACCGGTGGCGAGGTCTTCGCCGGCGTCCTGCTGCTGTGCGGCGGCGTCCTCGCCGTGCTCCAGGGCATCGCGGCGGTCGCCACGAACGACGTGTACGCCCGCATCGGCGGCTACATCTACGACATCAGCCTGACCGGTTGGGGCATCATCCACATCGTGCTCGGCGCGTTCGCCGCCGTGACCGGCCTGTGCCTGCTGAGGGACATGGCCTGGGCCCGTTACGCGGGCCTGTTCCTGGCCTCGCTCGTCCTGATCGCCCAGTTCCTGTTCCTGCCGTACGCGCCCTTGTGGTCCGTGGTCATCATGGCGATCGCGCTGTTCGTGATCTGGGCGCTGGCCTCACGCCAGGCAGCGGCGACCTGACGTTCCCGCCGGCCCCGCTTGCCCGGTCAACCGATGTGGCGCAGCAGCGCGGCGACCGCCGGAGGCTGCTCCGCACGGGTGTGGACGAGCCTGAGCGTCCACACCGGGGCGTGGGCGGCGAAGGGCCGCGTGGGCAGCTCGGGGAACCACGCCGCCATCGACGGGGGCATGATGGTCACGCCCAGCCCGTGCCGGATCAGGTCGGCGGCCGCCATCAGGTCGTTCACCTCGAAGGTGGTGGTGCGTTCGAGCGAGGCAGAACGGAAGGCTCTGTCGACCGCGTGCCGGATCGCCCAGTCCGGCGGGAAGTCCACCAGGGGCAGCCGTGCCGCCTCGGCCAGCGTCGTCACCGCCCGTTCCGTCCCCGCCGCCCCCGCTGTCCGCGGGCCCGTCCCCGCCGTCCCCGGGCCCGTGCCCGGCGCGGTCACCAGGACCATCTCCTCCCGGGCCAGCGACCGGGTGGTCAGTCCGCGCAGCCGGGACATGTCGAGCGCGGCGACGGCCAGGTCGAGGGCGCCGTCGCGCAGGGCCTGCGGGATACGGTCGGCCGGCGTCTGCCGCAGCCGCACCGTCACCTGCGGATGCTCGCGGTGGAAGCGGGCCAGCGCGGGGGCGAGGCCGGCGTACAGGCCCTGCATCACACCGACCGTGATCTCGCCGCGCAGTTCACCCTGGGCGAGGTCGACGGCCGCCCGTGCCTCCTCGGCGGCCCGCAGGGCGGCCCGGGCGGCGGGCAGGAACGCCTCGCCGGCGGGGGTGAGGGAGACACGGTGCGTGGTGCGGTGGAACAGCTGCGCGCCCAGCTCGCGCTCCAGCGCGCGTACGGTGCCGGACACCGCGGACTGCACCACGTGCAGCCGCCGGGCCGCCGCACTGAACCCGCCCTCCTCGGCGACCGCGACGACCACCTCCATCTGCCGCAGATCCACGGCCCCTCCTCATGCCCGCCGCCTCCGGCCACCTGCCTGGCTGCCCAGTCTCGAAGACAACCACCCCCCGAGCCACCGGGACGCACCACCGGCGCGGGGCGCCTGCGCCGAGCAGTTCTGTGGTCCACGAGGAAAGCCGGCGCCGAGCGACCGTCCGTGGCTTGGGGCTGTTGCCTACGGCGTGATCAGTGCCACCGAAGACTTCGGGGGCGTTCCTACGCCCGGCCCGACAGGTCGTCCACCAGAAGGCCGAGGGTGACCTCCTCATGGAGCGCGACGCCGAGAGCGGTCATGGCAGGGGCGAGGCCCGGGTCCCAGGTCGCGCTGACGGGCTGGCCGTCGAGCGGCAGCTGAGGGATTCCCTCGGCCTGGCTGCGAGCGGCCAGGTGCTCGTAGTCCTCGGCGCCCATGCGCCATGGCTCAGCTCCGTAGCGGCGGATGATCCGGTTCGCCAGAGCGATGCCCGGCCAGTCGAAGTCTCCGTGGTACGCGAAACGGCAGTCGGTGGCGGCGAGGCCGTCGAGGAGTGCGAGGACCACCGTGGCGGCGCTGCCGGAGGTGCACACCAGGGGATGGAAGCAGGCAGCGTCCGCCGCGGCCTCCACCACTCGCGGGTTCTCACAGATGTGGATCACCGTTCCGGCGGGTAGTCGCAGCTGTAGGTCGTGCAGGTCCCGCGAGGTGAGGTGTGCTTCGGCGTGATGGTCGGCTCGCTGCCTCAGGGCCTGCTCTCGCCAGCCTCCGCCGGCGGGCCGCAGCCCGTAGGTCAGCACCGTGCTGGAGACCTCGTCCGGTGTGACGGACACCAGCCGCCACAGCGTGCGCCGGCCGGCCGCGTCGCCGGGGAAGTCGGTGCCGTGGGCGAGGGCGATGCCGCGTTGGACGAGGCGTGCGAGCCAGGTGCCGTCGTCCAGGCCGTGTGCGGACCCGGTCGCCATGGCGGCAAGTTCTCCTCGGCCTCGGGTGCCACCCCGTTCCGGGCCGATCAGCACGGAGAGGACCTGCACCGCCTGTTGGAGCGTTCGTACCGCCGTCTCAGGTGTCACTCCTCTCGGTACGCCGGTACGGCGGAGCAGGTCGTACCACTGGCCGGCCCACTCCTGGCCCGCGAGCGGAGAGGCGTCCAGCGCCGAGGCGAGCGACGACCAGACGTGCTCGCGCCGTGCCGCGCTGTCCGCGCGGACGGCACGGCGGTCGGTGATCGGAGGCCCGAGTTCCGCCAAGGCGTCCCTGAGCCCCATTCCGGCCGCCGAGGCGCGCAGCCGCGTGTCGAGCGCGTCAAGGCGCACGGTCACGGCAGCACCGGTGACGGGTTTGCCCAGCAGGAGGGACAGGTCGTTGCGTTCCTGGGCGCTCACCGAGGTCAGCCGGAGGGAACCGGTGGCCCGCACGCCGTTGCTCTCCAGGCGCTTGCGCACCGCTTCCCAGAGCCGGGTGAGCCCGGGACCGGCCAGCCAGTCCCGTGTCGCCGCGGGCAGGTCGCTCATACGGACACCAGACGCCGGTGCCGGCCGTTCCAGGTGTAGTGCAGGGTGGCCACCCCGCGCACATGGGGATCACGAAGGCATTCGTAGATGTGCAGGGACGGTACCTCCGGCCAGTTGCCCATGAGCCGTTCGCTGGTGAGGACGAAGTCGAGGTCGAGATCGACGAGGATCCGCCCCAGCCGCCCGTGGGTGGGTTCGTCGACCTTGGCGAAGGCGTCGTCGAGCAGGATCAGTCGTGGCGCGTGTGGTGCCGACTCCGCGAGGCTGGTGAAGTGGGCGGCGGCCGCGGCGAAGAGCACGAGGTAGGAGAGCACTCGTTGCTCGCCCTGGCTGAGCCCGGTGCGGCCGGTCAGTTTACGTCTGCGTCCCGGGGCGGCGTCCTCGACCACGAAGGTGTGGAAGCGGAACCAGTCGCGGTAGTCAAGGGCGGTCCGCAGGTGAGCTGCATAACCGGCTGACGGGTCGGCCCGTCGCGCATCCTCGATCCGGCGTTGCAGCACCTCGCGAAGCTGCTCGGTCTGCTCACGCGTGCGCAGGCTCGACGGGCTGCGCAGCAGTTCCACGGCCGCCCGCACGTCCGCGTCCACGTCCTCGTCCAGCTTCCACAGCAGCTCCACGCCGAGACCGTGCGAGGTGCGTACGGTTCGCAGCGTCTCATTGAGAGCCGCGACCAGGTTCGCCGCGGTGATGACCTGCGCCGAGAGATGGTCGCCCAGCTCCCCCGTCAAGAACCGCTGAAACACCTCACGTTCGCGTTCGGTGAGCCGTCCCCGGGCCTCTGCGGCCCGGACGGCGATCCGCTCGCCCACGGCCGCGACGTCGTGGGAACCGTGGTCGTCGATCAGGCGGCACACCTTGATCCCGTCACGTTCTTCCAGTTGCGCGTCGTAGCCGCCGGCCAGTTGGTCGCGCAGTTCGGTGTGCCGGTTGAGCATGGTGCTGTCCGAGACTTCGCCTTTCGGGCGGCCGAGAGCCGGTTGTACCGCGTCGGCCAGTGTCCGCAGCGCTCGCAGACGGCTGCGGACGTCCGAGGCGGGATCGTCCGCCACGTCCTCGGGCAGTGAGGACCGGTCCAGCCCGGCGCCGCGCACCACCTCCGGTCGGCCGAGTGCGCCGCGAAGGGCGCCGCCGGTCGCGATGACCGCGGTCTCCTGGGCGGCCAGGTCTTCGCGCAGGCGCTTCTCCTCCTCTTCCGCGCGCACGCGCCGGTCGTGCAGGTCGTTCCGGGTTCGTTGTGCCGCCGGGACGGCCTGGGCGGCGTGCGCGATGCGCTGTCTGGCTTCCTGCTCGCGGGTCAGGATCTCTTCTTCGGTCGCCCCGATGGCCTCTTCGCGGGTGCGCAGGTCCTGTTGCGCGGTACGCAGCCCGGTGAGGCGGAGCCGGTGGTTCTCCTCCGCGGCCAGACGGTCGCTACGGGCTCGTTCGTAGCGCTCGGCATCGGCGTGATGGGCGCCCAGCCGCTCGCCCGTCCCGCCGACCGCCCTGCGAAGATGCCCGATGCCGGTGAGCAGGGCAGCCAGCGCGGTGTGTACGCGCTCCAGCTCGACGGGGTTGCCGGGCAGGTCATGGGCGGTGGCGGTGGCGTCGGCCTCGGCGCGTGCGGCTACGGCGAGAGCGCGGACCTCCTCGGCCAGCCGTGCCGCGCGGCCGGCCTTGGCGGTCAGGTCACGCAGAGTCCCTTCGTCCGACTCGGCTCTGCTCCAGGCGTCGGCGAGACCTCGTGCGCGGGGGAAGTCCTGCTCCGCGAGCCTGAGGGCCCGGCGCCGGTCATCGGCCTCGGTGAGTTCGTGACGGGCGTCGGCCAGCCGCTGTTCCGTCTGGGTGAGCCGTTCCTCCAGCTCGGCCAGGATGCGCCGCCGGGTCTCGGCGCGTACGGCGGCTCCCACGTACTCGGCGTCACTCTTGTGGTGCCGGCCGCTGAGGACGCCGAGACGCCAGCTTCCGTCGTAGTACACCGCGTCATGAGCGGTCGTTTCCTCGGCCGGTGCGAGCGCGATGGCGGCCAGCAGGTGTTCCACCTGCTCGGACGTGACACCGCACCCCGGCTGGGGTGCGGGGCGCAGAGCCGAGGCCAGGGTCGGTCCGCCCGGCAGCGCGCAACCGGTACGCAGCAGAGTGTCACGGGTGCCGGGGTCGACAAGGGCGCCGTCCGCGCCGACCCACGCGTCCAGGATCCCGCCGGCTTCCAGCGCCGCTTCCAGACCGGCCCGATGCGCGGGGCTCAGATCATCCACGAAGTCCACCAGCCGGTAGAAGGGCGCCCCGGTGCCCGGTGTCCTTTCGGCGACGCGATGGTGGGGGACCGGCGGCTCGGGATCGGTACGCCGCTCCCAGTCCCGCTTCCGACTCGCCAGGCGGCCCAGTTCCTCGTCGATCCGGCCGACGGTGAGCGCGAGGGCGTCGCGGCGCCCGGTGAGTTCCTCGCCGTACGGCTCCAGTGCGGCATGGGCGGCCTGCCACGCCTCGCCGTCGATGTCGGGCGGGAGTGCACGGTCCGCGAACGGGGCGTCGGCGGAGCTGTCGCAGGCGACCACTGCGTGGACGGCGTCCAGCGGCGGGCAGTCGGCCCCGACGGCGGTCCGCGTGCGGGTGACCCACTCGGCGACCCGGCGGGCATAGGCACCGCTCTCCTCGGCGACCCTCTCGCGGCCGGCATCGAGACGGCCGGCGGCCTCTTCCGCCTCACCCTCCAGTCGTTCCCGCTCGGTGTCGGCCCGCACCGCCCGGCTTTGGGCCTCCTCGGCCCGCGCGGTGAGACGCGTCACCTCCTGGACCATCCGGGCCCGGTTCTTCACCACCGTCTCGGCGGCCTCCAACTGCCGCTGCCAGGACCGCAGTCCCTCCCGCACCGCGACCGTGTCCACGCGGACGACCGATGGCCGCCGCACGGTGTGCGTCCGCCCGTCCGGAGCGGTCAGCTCCGTCTCGACGGCCTGGGAGCGGACCGTGCGGGGCAGGGCGACCGCCTCGCCGAGATGGCCGGTGGGAAGCCCGGCCCTCTCCGCCTGCGTCAGCAGTTCCCGGCGTTCGGTGCCCAGTTCGGCCAGCCGGCTCCCGAGGTGTTCGACACCGTCGGCCAGCCGCTCGGCCGCGCCCTCCTCCACGCCGTGCGCGGTGCTCAGGGCGGTGAAGGCGGCCACGGCAGCGGTGTGCAGCGCCTCCACCGTGCTGCGGCGTTCCGACAGTTCGCGCAGGCTGCGGTAGGCGTGGCCGGCGTGCAGGGCGGCGAGGTCGGTACGGGCGGCTTCCTCCTCTTCGCGCAGTGTTTCCAGCCTGGCTTCCGACTCCTCCTCTTGTGTCCGCAATTCGCTGGTCCGCTGTGCGGCGTCTCCGGCCGCCCGGCGCCGCTGCGCGAGCACCCCCAGCTCCCGGCTCACCGCCTGCGCGCGGGTGCGCAGGACTCCGGACAGGTAGCCGCGGTAACTGGTGAGGAAGGTGCGCAGAGCCGTATCGGTGCGCTCCAGACGGCCGAGTTCGTCGCGTACGGCGTCGAGGTCGTGGAGGTTGCGCGCGACCTTCTCCACCACGTCCTCGTCGAGCCCCGGCAGGGTCTCGCTCAGCAGGGAGACCAGTCCTCCGTGCTCGATGCGGTCCCCGACCGTGGGCCGCCGCAGCCGGTGGAGGAGCTGGGTGAGATTGCGGTAGCGGGTCGCATCGGTGATGCCGAACAGTTCCCGGGCCACCCGCGAGCGGTGCAGGACCGCGCGGTCGGTGATGTGGTCGGAGCCGACGATCTCCTTGAGCCGGTCGACCGGCAGGGGCTTTCCGCCGTCGACCAGGTGCAGGTCCTCACCGACGCGCAGCGGGGTGACGAAGAACGTCGGCAGCGCCTTCTGCGTCGACTTCGAGGCACGGACGGCGGCGCCGAGGGTGAGGTGGCGGTGGTCGCCGCCCTCGGCCGTGCCCCGGAACTCCACCCACAGGTAGCCGAGACGGTTGGTCTGCTCGAACCCGTCCAGCATCAGCCAGGCGAGGGTGGTCCTGCCGGTGCCCGTCGCGTCCAGTGCCCGTGAGTCGCCGTCCAGCAGATACGGGAGCAGCATTTCCAGGGCCTTGGACTTGCCCGCGCCGTTCTTGCCCCGCAGCAGCAGCCGTCCGTCGCCGAAGGCGAACTCCTGCGCGTCGTACTGCCAGACATTCTGGATGCCCGCGCGGTGCAGCCGGAAGCGGGTGCCTGCGGTCGTCGCGGGGCCGGAACGCGGCAGCGGGACGAGGCCACGCGCATCGGTGGTCACAGCGGCAACGCCTCCTGGGTGTCGGTGCCTTGGCCGGCTGTGGTGGCCGGGCGCACGGTAACGTGGGTGGCGTAGCGTGCCGCCGCGGCCAGCAGCACCCAGCCGTCACCGCCGGGACGCGCCCCGCGAACATCGGTCACGGTGCGCCCTTCCGGTGCCTGTTCGGCATAGCCCTCCGGCAGGCCGTCTCCCTCGGCGCGCACCGGGCCGGTCCGGGCCATCAGCCGCATGCGGGCCAGCAGGTCCAGCACGGCCTCCCGCAGGGCGGAAAGGTCCTCCAGATAGCCACGCTGCCAGTTGCTGCGCTGCCCGTACTCGGCGACCAGTCCGGCCAGCAGCTCGTCCACCAGGCTGTCCGGGACAGCCACTCCGATGACGAGCGTCCCTCCGGTCGCCGGGTGTCCGGGCTCCTGCGGCCGAAGCCGCTCCACGAGCCGTTCCACCAGCAGCAGCGCGGCCTGCGCGACCGTCCCGGTGCCCGGCAGGTTCAGATCCGTCAGCTCGTCCTCCGGATCCACCAGCGCCACCCCCTCGGCGCGGATCTCCATGTCCAGGCCCAGAAGTTCGGAGAACGCCTGCGCTTCCCGGCGCTGCCGGGTGCGCAGCCAGTCGCGTTCGGCGCCGGTCAGCTCATCGAGATGGACGACGGGTGTCTCGACGAGCATCCGGCGCACATAGGTGCGAGGTCCGCCGAATCCCGGGTCCGCTGCCCGCCGGACCAGGTCGGCGCCGTCACGGGCCTGGGCGAGCGGGCCGGCGACGACGACGCGGGCCAGATCGCGGTCCACTGTGATCAGGGCCTCTCCGTCCGCGTCCTGCGCGAGCGCGGCCACATGGCCTTCGGTCTCGATGAGGACGCCCCACTCGACCAGCAGGCGCAGAGCCGCTACCAAGGTCCTTTTGCCGGCCGCCCTACCTGTCTCCTCCAGCTCGATCTCCGCGTCGGCCGCGGCGGCCCTGATGTCGGCCACCAGCTGTGACAGCAGCAGTTGTTCGGGGGCGGTCACCAGAACGGACAGGGCCAGAGCGAGGCAGGCGTACGTGTGCGGGCTGAACGGGGTGCCGGTGGAGCGCTCCAGCCGGTGTCCTGCGCCTGCCCCCAGCCCCGCTTTGAACAGCCGGGCGTAGGAGCTGTCGACCAGCAGGCGGTAGCCGAGCACCTGCTGGAACCGTTTGCCCAGCCAGTCGGCATGCCTGCGGATCAGCGGGAAGAGGTCGGCGTGCGGGCCGTCCGAGGTGACCAACGGATGGGCGAGCAGCAGCCGGGCGGCGCTGCGGCGCTCGGCCGCCAGGGCGACGTCGTGTGTCGAGGGGAGGGTCATGACACGCTGACCTCCGCATCGCTGTCGGCCGCGTCGCAGGAGATACGGCCGACGTCCAGCTCCAGGTCGTCCAGCAGCAGGTCGCCGTCTGCCGAGTGCAGGACGCACCGCGCGCCCGCCGCGCGTCGCACGGTGAGCCGGATGCCCAACTCGGCGTCCTCACCGTGCGCCTGGTCGAGTGCGAATTCCGTCGCGCCCTCCCCGTCCGTGCCGGCGCGACGGCGGAGCTGCGCGTTCCCGAGCGCGGTGGCCAGCAGTTCGAGAAGCAGCCCGAGGGCTGCCGAGGTGAGCCGTACCTCGGCGAACCGGCCTGCGGCGCTGCGCAGTTCGTCCGCCGCCGCGGTCCTGGCCGTGGCCCGCTCACGGGCGGCCTCGCGCAGCCGCCGCTTCTGCGCGGAGTGGTCCTCCACCGCGGAGGCCCGGCCCCGCTGGGCGCGGCTGCCCCTCTCCCGCAGGGCCACCGGCACCTCGACCACCGGCCCGGTCCACCAGCTCGTATAGGCGGGCACCACCTCGTCGGTGGCCGGGGGTACGCCCAGATGGCGGGCGCCGTAGAGCCCGAAGGCGGCGACGGCGATGTCGTGCGCGTCCTGCGGCGCCGCCTCGTCGAACCAACGCGCCAGCCGCAGCAGGTCCTTGCGCCGGGACATCTCGCCGGTGGCCGACCGCAGCATCCGCTTGGCGTTGGCGAGCAGCGACTGCAACGCGCGCAGGGTGGCGTCCCGTAGCTGGTCGACCTGGCTGCCGTGGCCGTCGGTGTCGCTGAACCAGCCGCGCAGGCCCTCCCAGTCCGCGAGGTCACGGCCCCGGCTGCGCTGCACCCGGACCTCCGGGCGGCCTTCGCCCTGTGCCGACAGCCCGGTGAGCCCCTGGGCGTGGGCGTCCAGCCGGTCCAGCAGAGCCGGAATGCCGGGCCACAGGATGTCAAGCGCCGCCGAGATCCGGGGTGCGCGGAACGCCACGTCCTCGGTGATCGCCTCGACGTAGTCGAGAAGCAGCTCCTTGAAGCCCTGGTACTCGACGCCGTCCAGGTCGTACCGGGCCAGCACCTGGCCGAGGTAGGCGTAGAAGTCCCGGATGGAATCCGCGAACTCGGTGAACTGCACGAACAGCGTGCTGATCCGCTCCAGCCCGTCCTGCGGTTCGATGTCGCCGGGCGCGGCCACGAGCTCGGCCAGCTCCCTGAGCCCGCGCTCGACCAGGGCAAGCAGCTCGTTGCTCACCTCGCGGGCGGCGTCCGCCTCGGCCAGGACACCATCGGCGTCCCGCTGGATGCGCTCGCCCAGCTTCGACAACTGGTAGCGCGCACGGGACCGCTGGTACTCGCTGATGCTGGACGCCTTCACGGTGTGGCTGCTGCGCAGCAGGTTGCCCCACCGCACCAGCTGTTCCAGCCGGACGGTGAGGGTGTCGGCGTCGAGCCCGGCGGCAGGGCCCCCGGACTCGCGCAGCTTCGCCAGGAGGTCCGGTACGGCCAGGTCTGCCAGCAGGGTCCCGCAGAAGACCCGCATGATCGCAAGGTGCTCCAGCCGCTCCGGCGCGCTGAGGTAGGTGTACGCGTCCAGCCGCCGTCGAGCCTTGCTGTGGACATCCTGCGTCGCGGCGTTTTGCGCTGCGCCGAGTGCGGGTGCCTCCATGCGTGAGAGGTTACGCGGCGCATCCGGCCGCCGCCGTGGTGCGGCCGAAAACACCACGGACAGGCACTCCAGGCAACGGCTCGGTTCCCGCTGCCGAACCGGGTTCGGCTGCTTCCCCCTGCGACAGGCCCTGTCCGGGCACTGTGCGTCGCGGTCTGTGAGCGGGGGCTGGGGGAGGCCACGTCAGTGAACCTGTGCGGTCGGCTCGGGGCGCGGTGACTGCGTTGCCGCTGTTCCGTGTCGTCAGCTTCACCCGTCCGCTACGACAGGCGGGCGGCGGAGTCCTTTCACCTCCGCTCGATCTCACGGCGCCTCGTGGCGCACCCCCTCGTGGCGTGGAGACCGTGACCGGAGAGATGGCTGAGGGGCATGGGATCCAGGAAGCGCATCCCAACGTGGAGTTCCGCGAGGGGCGGTCCGGATCGTGACGGCGACCGGGACGTCGATCCCGGAGCCGGCCGAGGAGCCCGGTGTGCGTCCGGGGACGCTTCACAGCCGAGCGCCGCGGACCATGCGCAACGGCTCCCCGTCGCCGGCCCCGCCCGTCCAGCCGCCAACGGAGGCAGGCTCGGAAGGGGCCGGTTGCGGGAGGGCGATCGAGCCGAGCTGGCGGTTGGGGGAGGGTGAGCGGGCCGGGTTGGGGCGGCTGGGGGAGGGTGAGCGGGCCGGGTTGGGGCGGTTGGGGGCCGAGGCCCGGACCAGGATCGTCAAGCCGCACCTGCAAGCCGGCTCCCGACCGGCTCCAAGAACCACTGAGGGGCCCGACCCCGCTACGGATCAGGCCCCTGACTTGGTTTTTCGGCTGTCGGGGTGGCGGGATTTGAACCCACGCCCTCTTCGTCCCGAATGAGGTTCGATCATGGTGCGCGCCTGCCGCGAAGGGGATCTGTGCAGGTCAGATGACTGGTGGCGGTTGGTCTTGGTTGGTGTCGCAGGGGCTCTGGGAGAAGATCTTCTCCCAGTTTTCTCCCAACGCGGGCCAGTCCTAGTGTGCCGCGAGGGGGCCTGGATGCATTGCTTGAGTAAATTTGCGCCTGCTGGACGGTGAGGTCAGGTGTGCCTCGAAGGGGGTAGCCCGTCGCAACGGCTGGTGATGCCCACGCTTTTCCAAGGCGTGAGGGCGACCGGTTGAGTGGTGATCCACGTACGCTCCGTGCATGGTTTACGTCATAGCGCTCACTGCTGAGGAACTGGACCGCATCGATACGGACTTACGGGTCAAGCAGTCCTTCACGAAGACGGTCGCCGTAGCTTCCCTTCCTCGCGATCAGACGCCCCGGATCACCCTGCTCGTGACGCGGGCTTCCGCCGAGAGCGACCAGTGCCCGCTGCTCTGGCTGGGAGTTGTGCGGCGGCCCCGCGGGGAGAAGGTCGCGGCCGTCGATTCCCGGATCACCGTCGAACTGGTGCGGGAGTGTCCCGTCCAGGTCCTTATGCGCTCGTTCCTCGACAAGGTGGCGCGAGGCGTTCGACCGGCCCTTGTGCGTGCTCTGTCAGGCGAAGTCACCGTGCTCGGAGACGAGGACTCGGAAGACGTGCTGAAGGCTCTCGCCGGGCAGCACGATCTGCTGCGCAGGACACTCCACTTCCTTGGAGAGGCGGCCGAGCCCGACCCCTTCGACCCTCGACGCGCTGAGGATCGCTCTTGGCAGGAGCAGTACGACATGACCCGGCTGGGCCTGGCCATCGGCAACATCCCTCCAGCACGACTCGCAGCCTGGCGGCGTCCCAGCGACCCCAATGCCCCCCACCTGGCCGGACTGATCCCGGAACCGTTCGAACAGGGCTTGATCGAAAACGACGCGCACCACATCGACTTCGGCGACGATGTATTCACTGAAGCGGGGCGGCCGTCAGGAACCCGCGCCACCGGGACGTCCTTCCGCTGTGACATCCAGGTCTTCGAACACCTCGGGAGCCGGATCGAGGTGGCGAATATCAACGCAACACCGGTGGAAAACCGACTCGGCGCAGACCTGATCTACTACCACGAGGCCACCCAGAGCTTCATTCTCGTGCAGGCCAAACGGCTTCCCCCGGCCGGGGGCGCTCGGTGGATGTATGTGGATAAGCAACTGCTCGGGCAACTCGACCGTCTGGACGAGGTCGCCGCATTGAGTAGGACCCCGCAGGCGCCTCACGAGTGGCGGCTGGGTTCGGACCCTTGTTTCGTCAAACTCGCCTACTGGCCGTTGGAGGACACAGTCGACCCAGGCCCGGCGCCGGGCATGTATCTGCCGGTGCCGTACGTGCGACTTCTGCTGGAGGACGATGCGACGCAGGGCCCGAACGGAGGCACGCGCCTCGGATACGGCTACGTCGACCGGTACTTGGGGAACACGGAGTTCACTGCGCTCGTCAAGAACGGGCTCGTCGGCACAGTGGGCACCACACTTGACGAGCTGAGGGTGCTCGGCATGCAGCGGGCGGAGGAGGGAATGTCCGTGTCCATCGTCGTGGATCGGGCCACCGCCCCGCCCCGCGAGACAGTCAAGGAGCGGCACAGACGCAATCACGCCCGGGGGTACGACAAGAACCTCGCCGCCAGGATGCGCCGTAGGCAGTCCCGGGATTCCGGCACCGGACAGCAGTCGCTGTTTGGACCTTGAAATCAGCCAGGTCGACCGCCGGTGGGTCGGCTTTCCGGCGGTCGCCCAGACGCGTGGACATCCTGGTACGGCCGGTGCGCGCCTGTTCTCGTCCACCCTGTGCGGGCGACCGTCGCCAAGGCGGCGGTCGGGAAGACTGTGGCCCCGCGTGCCGGGTGGCCGGGGGTAAGCTCCGCCTGATCCCGCCGCCCGGGTTCCGCCTGGTCCATGGTGCTGCTCGCAGTCACACGCCGACCGCACAGGGGCACCGTGGAAGGCTCCTCATGTGACGCGCCATCGTGTAGCGGTGGCTGAGGCGCCCCGACGACCGTCGCACTGCTGGCGTTACACAGCTTCCCGCTACTGCGGTCACCACGACACCGCTTACCATGGGGCAGCTCGGTGTCGGCCTGCGTGGCTACCGAGGCACTACTGCCCTCCCCGCCCGTGAGCCACCGGCCAACCACAGATGCCGCTTTCCACCCCGCAGCGCGATGTCCTCCTATGGGGTTTTTGAGCCAGGTGACGGTCCTTCAAAACAGGTGATGGATGACCACTGTCGACGCTGCTCTGCGGGAAATCGAAGAACTGTGCAGGGCTGTTAAGCCCGACCAGGCCCAACACCTGGCGAGCGGATTGATTGAGGGCCTTCCCGTCCACGATCTGGAGACGTGGGAGACTCGGATCCGGACCGTGTTCACCCGCGCCTTCCTCAAGAAGCGCCGGAACGCCCTGTTGGCCCGGCTCGACGAGAAGTTGCACGGGCCGCCCCCCTCTGCGACCACGGAGCCCGAGGATCCGGCGCAGGCCGAGGCCGCCGAGGAGGACTGGCTGGAGGAGTTCCTCGCGGCCCTCCAAAACCTCAGCGACCGGCACATCTTCCAGTGGTCCACCTATTACCGGAACCGCCTCGCCGAGGACTTCGCCTCCTTCCTGGACCGTCTGGCGGACCCGGAAGAAGCCAGGACGCTCCTCCCGAAGATCACCCTCGCGCTTTCCGGCCACGCGCAGGACATTTTCCAAAAGGGCTTCAACTACCAGGTGGGGCAGGGCGAGTCAGAGCACTACGCCCTCATGAAATCGCTCAACGGGTTGCAACGGTTCTTCGACCTGCCCATCGAGTTCTATTCCTCGCGCCTGCCCGCCGCCGTGGACCTCGAGTCCGCACGCCGCCTTCGCACTCTGAACTCCTGCATCCTGTCCGCCATCGTCGTGGGCTACGCCCAGGTCGACTTCGGCAGCCGTACCGGGCGGGACGTCCTCCTAGAGCACAGGCGGGCCTGGTTCCACACGCTGCCCTTTCTCGTCACGGACGACGTCCTCCTGGTCCAGCAGCGAATCGGTCGCACCCACGTCATCCACGGCCTGCTGAACAGCGTCCTGCCCACCGTGTCCGCCTTCGACGGGCTGGGCGACAACCGCCAGCATGTACCGCTGCCAACCTTGTCCCAGTACTCGGCGGCGGAGCAGCGGCTCGACATCTCTCTCCGGCCGTCTACCCAGTCGCCATACCAGCAGATGATCGATGTGCAGTGCTACCTCGACGGTAGCTACGTCGACCGGCGTGACCTGGAGGAGGCCCACCGCAGGGGAGTCGCCGCCATCGTGGCACCGCTCCCGTCCGACCTGCGGGCCTTCATCGAGCAAGACAGTCGGCTGAGAGAGACCGTCGCCGTCGTCCCGGGGGAGCCCGGCTCCGATTCCATAGCACAGACCCGGGACCAAGTGCTCCAACTCCTGGTGGCCCGCTCATACCGGCAGGGCACCGCGTCGGTCCGTAACCAGCGCCTCCAGGTCAACCTGGCCCGCGACTTTCCGCTGGAGGAACCCGGCAAGCTCAGGTACTACCGTGTGCACCGGCATAGCGTGCACGATCTGCTCCGGACCTTCGAGAGCCGCAACGGCGTCCGGCTCTGGTGCAGTGTGCGGCGCAGCGGCAAGACCACCGCCGGCTTCGATCTGGCCTCAACGACCGGAGAGGCGGTGGTGGTCAGCCAGACCTGTTCCTCCACCGGTGAACTCGCCAACGACGGCGATTGCTACGAGCGCATCTGCGACGCCCTTGACGAGGGCCGCCGCATCCCCGGCACGTTCTTCGTGAACCTGGTCAACCACTGTGCGGACGGTGCGGCGGCCGACAGTGGGCGCACCGTGTTCGTCCT
>NZ_BAAJXA010000076.1:0-22359 GCF_057537855.1 Streptomyces diversicolor | reverse complement strand
CAGTCCTGCTGGCTGTCCTGATCGTGGCCCTGGTCGTTCTGCGAATCCGAGTTCGTGGTCGTGGAGGTCTCGGTGCCGGAACTGGTGCCGTGCTTGCCCATCTCTACCACCTGGCCGGCTCGGTCACGGAACACGCCGAGTTGCGTGGCAGGGTCGACGGTGACCGTGGCGTGGGGGCGGAGGACAGTGGACGGGTACGGCGTGAGTCGGCCGACCCCCCACGGGCGGGCTGAGGTGATGTTCATTGCGGAGGTGGCGTTCTCAGTCCTGGCAGTCGCGGTCATGCCCGCACCCTCTCTCTCGTCTTTCTCGTCTCTCCCGCTCCCGGCTGGGCGCGGGAGGTGCCGGTCCGTCACTGCGGACCGGGCATCCGCCCTCGGTCGGGGCCGTCGGCCGACACGGATTACCCGACGCCCCAGGAAGTCACACCGAGGAGGGATGTCTGTGCTCAGGCTTCGAACGCCTGGCAGTTGCGGCGTTCAGCAGCGAGGTCGGCCTTCCGCTGCGGCATCCGCCGGAGCCCGAACAGCCGGGTGGTCAGCATGTGCCCTGCACCTTCAGGTCGGCCCAGACCACCTTGCCCCAGGGCTTCCTGTCATAGCCCCAGTTCTGGCTCATGGCGTCGACCAGGAGCAGGCCGCGACCTTCTTCCGCGTTGTCGTCGAGCTCGCCCAGCACGGGCACAACCCGGCTCCTGTCAGCGACATCGATACGAACCACCCCATCGTGTTCCCGGGAGATCCGGAGCCGGATGAATCGACAACTGGTGTGCTCGACGGCGTTGTTGATCAACTCTGAGGCGATCAGCTTGCCACCTGTACCCGTGGATCCGGCAGCAGCGGTCATGGTCACGGAGTCATCCCTCCGGAGAGGCGGTTCGACCTACGCTGCCAAGCCAACCGCTGCCAAGTGACAGGGGCCACGGCATCCATGCGGCACCCTTGATGCACCTCTGATGCACGGACGCACCGCATGGGTAGGGCCCGGATCGAGCGGGAAGGGGGCAGGAGTGAGTCTGGCCAAGCGGCGGAAAGCCATGGGTTACAGTCAGGAGAGCTTTGGCCACGCCGTCGGAGTTGACCGCACAACGGTTGGTCGCTGGGAGCGCGGGGAGACCACGCCCGACGCCGTTCATCGACCGGCGATGGCTGAATTGCTGCGACTGGGTCTCGCCGAACTCGACGCGCTGCTGCCCCCGTCACAAGCCACCGTCTCGGAGCCGGCAGCGTCGCCGTCTGGTGATCATTACGGCTCAGGAGAGATCGACGAGATGATCCGACGTCAGTTCTTGCGCCTCATCGCGGTGACCGGCGCTTTGACCTCGCTGGCACCCGACGAGACCGATGCTTTGGCGGAGGCTGCCGATCGAGGGTCGACCGACGGCTTGCGGCGGATGAACGGACACCTCTGGCAGGTGTACCAACTTGCCCGCTCGAAACGCTCCGTCAACGCCGTCGTCAGTGATCAGCTCCGCGCGTTGCACGACGAGCTCAAGGCATCGCGCCACACCAGCGCCCTGTGCGAAGCCGCAGGTGATCTCTTCCAGCTTTCCGGCGAGCTGGCCTTCGACGGCAACCGTTACACGGCCGCTGCCGCGGCCTACACCCTGGCTGCTTCGGCAAGTAGCAACGCTCAGGCATTCGACCTCTGGGCCTGTGCCCTTGTCCGCCACGCGTACGTCGATCTTTACGACGAACACTTCGCAGACGCCGCGCAAACTCTCGAAGTTGCCAGTCGGGTCGCCAGCCGGGGTGACAGTGCGCTGTCCACGCGGTACTGGGTTGCTTCTGTCCAGGCCGAGGCGTTTGCCGGACTGGGTGACTTCGACGCCTGTGAAAGAGCCCTTGACAAGGCTCAGCTCGTCGCCGAATTGCGTGAACCTGCACACAACGGTGGATGGCTCCGCTTCGACGGCTCGCGCCTCGCTGAAGAGCGCGGCGCTCGCTATGTTCGGCTTGGTCGGCTTGGCCTTGCCGAGGATGCGCTCACGAGCGCGCTTGGCTCAGCGGCTCTCGCGAAGGGGCAATCGCTGCGTCGTCGGGGTGCCGTGCTGACGGACCTGGCAGCGCTGGGTGCGAAGCGCCGCGATGCCGAACAGGTGGTGACCTACGGTACGGAGGCCCTGCGACTTGCTCAGCAGTCGGGTTCGGGCTACGTCGCCCGTAAACTCCAGGGCCTGCACACGGAGCTGGGTACCTTGGGCCGAGACCGCCGTGTGGCCGAGTTGGGCGCCGGGATCGGCGCTCTGTGCACGACGTGACGAGAGGGGTTGGCATGTCGGTGACCGATGGGGCCCGGGTGTTCCGGGAGGCATGGATCGCGGGTGTGCGAAAGCACTTTCCCGGCGAGCCGAAGCCGAGCTATGTGACCCCGTGGGACGACACTCCCCACTGGGAGCGGGAAGCCGCAGGTGCCGTGTACGAGCAGGTTCGTCAGTTCCTCGACTTGAGCGGGCGCCATGCCGCGCGGCTGACGCGTGAGCAGAAGGGGCGGTTCATCGCTCTGTGCTGGACGGCCCAGATGTACCAGCATTTCGAGGAACCGAAGCCGGGGTATGTCGCCGACTGGCCAGCCCTGCCGGACTGGCAGAAGGCGACTGACTCGGACATCTTCGAGGCCATCGAGCAGGCCACGAAGTAGCCGTCTGGCGGCTCGGGCGGTCGCCCCTTGAAGGGCGCCGACACCAGCCGCGGGGAGGTCGCGCTCAGGGTGTGGTCGGGGGTGGGGGTTTCCGGAGGCGGAGGATTGTTCCTTGGGGGCGGACGATGATTCTGCCGTGGGTTTTTTTGCCGGTCAGTTCTACTCGGAGGGTGACCGGGGTGTCGGGGTGCGGGGGGCGGCGGAGCTTGAGCTTGCTGAACTCCAAGGTCAGCGCGTCGGCGTCGACCGCGATGCCCGGCTTGGTGATCAGCGTCAGCGTCTTGCCGCGCATGTCCAGATCGATCCGCAGCGTGTCCTGCGTGATCACCGCCTCGGTGAAGTCGAGCGTCACCTCGCACCACTCCGCCGCGAGTTCCAGGCGTCGCGGCAGCACCCAGCGCCCCGTCCGCTTGACCGTGCTGAACCGCTGTTGGATCCGGAGTACGTCCTTGACCCCCTCCACCACCGCGCCGCCGGCGGCCGACACGGGCGGCAAATCGGCGGTGAGCACGGTCAGTTCGCCGACCGTGCGTGCCGACAGGGCCGCCTCCAGGCGCTCGTCCAGTTCGGCCGCGGTCAGCCGGCCGTCGCCCGCCGCGACGCGCAGCACGTCCACCGCCCGGTCCCGGTCCGCATGCGAGGCCCGCAGTACGGGCGAGGTCTCTGCCGACATGCTTCCCCCGGGTCTTGGCTCGACACGAATGCGTAGGGCTCGTGTGGTTTGGGTGGCTGCACACGAGCGAACACTGACGTTATATCGCGATAGGGGGTGCAGCCAAGCCCCCGGGCGGAGGCGGAGAACGGAGTCAGTGGCTCGGGGCCGCCGCCAGCTCGCCGTACGTGTCGAGCGTCCGCAGTACCTCCCGCTCGTCCGCGGACGGGAGTTGCACCACGGTCTCCTCGACGCCGAGTTCCGCGTAGTGGGCGAGCTTGCCGGGCGTGGGCAGGACGGCGTACGGCACCACCTGGAGGGCGGCCGGGTCGCGGCCCGCGTCGGCCCACACCGAGCGCAGCACGGGCAGCGACTCGGCAAGACCGCGCCCGCCGATCGGCAGCCAGCCGTCGGCGTACTGAGCGATGTGCGCGAACAGCTTGGGCCCGGCGGCCCCGCCGACCAGGGTGCGCGGGCCGGTCACCGGGCCGCGCGGCCGCTGGGCGGGCTTGGGGTGCGCGTGGCTGGCCCGGACGCCGCCGAACTCCCCTTCGTAGGCGGTGGGCTCGTCGGACCACAGGGCCTGCATGAGCCGCATCCGGTCGCGGGTCAGCTCCCGGCGGGTGCGCCATCGCACGCCGTGGTCGGCGCCCTCCTCCACGTTCCAGCCGAAGCCGACGCCGAGGGTGAGGCGCCCCGCGGAGAGATGGTCCAGGGTCGCGATCTGCTTGGCGAGGGCGATCGGGTCGTGCTGGGCGACGAGGGTGACGCCGGTGCCGAGGCCGAGCCGCCCGGTCACCGCCGCGGCCTGCCCGAGCGCGACGAAGGGGTCGAGGGTGCGGCCGTACTCGCGCGGCAGCTCGCCGCCGGCCGGGTACGGGGTGGTCCGCTCGACCGGGATGTGGGTGTGCTCGGGCAGGTACAGCCCGGCGAAGCCGCGCTCCTCCAGCTCCCGGGCGAGCCGGACGGGCGCGATGGTCTCGTCGGTGAGGAAGATCGTGACGGCGATGCGCATCCCCCATCTGTACCCGCCCGGCCGCCAGGTGTCCATACCGACTGGTCGGCATTCCACCGGTCAGCGGCTGCGAGGACGACCACGGCGGCGGACCCGGCCCGGGGCGGCGGGCCCCGTTCGTGACCGGAGCGGCGGCGGCGCTTACGTTGGGAAGCGTGAGCTTCGCCGCGGCCGACGGACAGCAGGAAGAGAGAAGGACCGTGCGCGGCACCCTGCCGCCCGGCTCCCCCGACTTCGTCTACGTACCCGTCGAAGTCCCCACAGGAGTACGGGAGATCAAGGTCTCCTACCGCTATGAGAGACCGTCCGTGCCGGCCGGCACACAGGGCAACGCGCTCGACATCGGCCTCTTCGACCAGCACGGCACCGGCCTGGGCGGCCGGGGCTTCAGGGGCTGGTCGGGCGGCGCCCGCACGGAGTTCTTCGTCCGCGCCGACGACGCGACCCCGGGCTATCTGCCGGGCCCGGTGGACGCGGGCACCTGGCACATCGCGCTCGGCCCGTACACGGTCGCGCCGCAGGGCCTGGCGTACCAGCTCACCATCACGCTGACCTACGGCGCGCCGGGCCGGACCGCGCGGCCGGTGTATCCGCCGGAGCGGGCGAAGGGGCGCGGCCGTGCCTGGTACCGCGGCGACTGCCATCTGCACTCCTGGCACTCCGACGGCCGCCGCACCCCGGCCGGGATCGCGGCGCTGGCCCGGGCCGCGGGCCTGGACTTCATCAACACCTCGGAGCACAACACGCACTCCGCGCACCGGCACTGGGCGGACCAGGCCGGCGACGACCTGCTGATCATGCTGGGCGAGGAGGTCACGACGCGCAACGGCCACCTGCTGGCCCTCGGCACCGATCCCGGCACCTTCGTCGACTGGCGCTACCGGGCCGGGGACAACCGCTTCGGCCGGTTCGCCCGGCAGATCCGCGCCGCCGGCGGTCTGGTCGTGCCCGCCCACCCGCACGCCACCTGCATCGGCTGCGCCTGGAAGTTCGGATTCGGCGAGGCCGACGCGGTGGAGGTGTGGAACGGCCCCTACACGCCCGACGACGAGGTCGCCCTTGCCGCGTGGGACGCCCAGCTGGTGGCGTCGGTGCGGGAGGACCGGCGGTGGCTGCCGGCGATGGGCAGCAGCGACGCCCACCGCGACCCGGACGTGGTCGGTCTGCCGCAGACGGTGGTCCTCGCCGACGACCTGACCCGCCCGGCCGTCCAGGACGGCATCCGCGCGGGCCGCTGCTACGTCGCCGAGTCGAAGAACGTCACGATGGCGTTCACGGCCACCGGCGGCCGGGCCCGGCAGGCGGGCATCGGCGAACGCCTCGACGTCGACGCGGACACGCCGGTCACGGTCCGCCTGGAGGTGTCGGGCGCCCCGCGCCGCACGGTCCGCTTCGTGACGGACGAGGGCGTCCTGCTGACCAGCGACCCGCTGCCGGTGAGCGGTTCGGGGGTCGTCGAGTGGCGGACGACCCCGTCGTACGCGGCATACGTGCGGGCGGAGCTGCGCCACGAGGCGGCGGCGGGCCCGCTGCCCGGCGCACTGGCGGGCTTCACGAACCCGATCTTCCTGGGGCGCCGCTGACGTCGCGGGCCCAGCGCACCTCGCCGTCCTGCCGCTCGCCGGTCGGCTCCAGACCGGCAGCGGCGGCGACGGCGGCGGACGCGTGGTGCCCGGGGTGCACATGCGCGACGATCCTGCGCACCGGCCGCAGGCCGAGCCAGCCGACGAGCCCCCGGGCCGCCTCGGTGGCGATGCCTCGCCCCTGCCAGGGCGTGCCCACCACCCAGGCCACCTCGGCGACCGGTCCACCGTCGGTGGCGGCGATCGTCGCCTGGACGGTGCCGGTGAGCCGGTCCTCGGCGCGCGGCAGGACCACCCAGTTCAGCCAGGTGACGGCGGGGTCGGGGGAGCCGGCCGTCCACCGCCGGTAGCGCGAGCGCAGCTCCCGCGGGCCGGCCGGGGTGCCGCCGATGAAGGTGTGCAGGGCGGGGTCGGACAGCACGGCGGCCATCTCCTCGGCGTCCTCGACGCGCAGCGGGCGCAGCTCCAGCCGGCGGGTACGGATGATCTCGGCCTGCATGCTCATGGACGTACCTTCGCACGGGCGCTCGGGGGCGTACCGTCCGAGGAGGAACCCGTCCCGCCACCTTCAGGAGATCCGGATGTCCCCACGCCCCGAGACGAAGCACCGCATCGTGACCCGGTTCCAGCGTCATCTGGCCAATCCGCTCTCGCGGCGGCTTCCGTTGCAGACCGTGCTGGAGACGACGGGCCGCACCTCCGGACTGCCACGGCGCACCCCGGTGGGCGGGCGGCGCGTCGGCGACTCGTTCTGGCTGGTCTCGGAGTTCGGCCTGAAGTCGCAGTACGTACGGAACATCCAGGCCGATCCCCGCGTCCGGGTCCGCATCAGGGGCCGCTGGCACACCGGCACCGCGCAGCTGCTCCCGGACGACGACGCCGTGGCCCGGCTGCGCGGCCTGCCCCGGCTGAACAGCGCCGCGGTACGGGCGTTCGGCACGGACCTGCTGACGGTACGGGTGGACCTGACGGACTGAGCCCCCTCCCCCCGGCCGCCACCCAGCCGCTCAGCCCGGCCACACCAGCGTCTGGATCTCGCTGTAGGCGTGCAGGGCGTAGGAGCCGACGTCCCGGCCCACCCCGCTCTTCTTGAACCCGCCGAACGGCGCCTCCATGTTGCGGCCGACGGTGTTGATGCCGACCCCGCCGGCCCGCAGCCGCCGGGCCACCCGGAACGCCCGCGCCACGTCCCCGGACCACACGTAGTCGATGAGGCCGTAGTCGCTGTCGTTGGCGAGGCGGACGCCCTCCTCCTCGTCGTCGAACGGGATCACCGCCACCACCGGGCCGAAGATCTCCTCCCGGGCCGCCCGCATGGTGGTGGCGCAGTCGGCCAGCAGCGTGGGCGCCACATAGAACCCGCGTTCCAGGGGCGGCCGTTCACCACCCGCCACCACCGTCGCGCCCTCCTTGCGGGCCAGTTCGACATACGACTCCACCCGGTCCCGGTGCGCGGCCGAGATCACCGGCCCCACCACCGTGTCCGGCTCCCCGGGGTCGCCCACCTTCAGCCGGGCCGCGTACGCCGCGAGCCCGTCGACCAGCCGCTCGTACACCCCGCGCTGCGCCAGCACCCGGGTCGGCGCGGTGCAGATCTGCCCACTGTAGAAGGAGAACGTGGTGCCGATCCCGGCGACCGCGGAAGCGAGGTCGGCGTCGTCGAAGACGAGGGCCGCGCCCTTGCCGCCCAGCTCCATCAGCTGCCGTTTCATCGCGCGCCCGCACACTTCGGCGATGCGCTGCCCGACGGCCGTGGACCCGGTGAAGCTGACCATGTCGACGTCGGGCGACTCCACGACGGCCTCGCCCACCGCCACCGAACGCCCCGAGACGACGTTCACCACCCCGGCCGGCGCGCCCGCCTCCGCCAGCGCGTCCGCCATCCGGTACACGGACAGCGGGTCCTGCGGGGCCGGTTTCACCACCACCGTGTTGCCCATCGCGAGCGCCGGCGCGATCTTCCCCGCCGGGTTGGCCCACGGGTTGTTGTAGGAGGTGACGCAGGCGACGACGCCCACCGGCTGGCGCACCGCGAGCGCGCCGAGCACGCCGGCCGGGCCCATCGGGCCCGCCTCGCTGATCTGCGGCGCGATCGCCCATTCGGTCTCCTCCACGCGCGCGTAGCGGCGGAACCTGGCCGCCGCCACCGCCACCTGCATCCCGCGCGCCGTGGCGGTCGTCGCACCGGTCTCCGCGCGGGCCAGGCCGGCGTACGGGACCAGTCGGCCGCGGATGATGTCGGCGGCCCGCGCGAGCACGGCCGCCCGTTCCCGCGGCGGCGTCCGCGACCACGGGCCGAACGCCTCGCGGGCCGCGGCGCAGGCGGCGAGCGCCTGGTCCGGCGTCGCCTCCGGGGCCAGGCCCACGCTCCGTTCCGTCGCCGGGTCGACCACCGGGTAGTGTCCGGCGGCCGGTTCGGCCCAGTCGCCGCCGATGAACAGCCGCTGCCGCTCGGGCGGACCGTTCACTTGGTGGCCACCGTCTCGGTGTCCCGGCCCGAGCGCAGCACCCGGCCGGGCACGGCGCCGCTCACCGCGTCGTCGCGGATCGCCTCGACGCCGTTGACCCACACGGCCCTGACGCCGATCGCCCGGGAGTCCAGCCGCGGGCCGGCGCCCGGCAGGTCGTGCACCAAGGTGGCCTGGCCGGCGTCGATCCGCTCCGGGTCGAACAGGACCAGGTCGGCGTGCCAGCCCTCGCGTATCCGGCCCCGCTCGCGCAGCCCGAACAGCCGCGCCGGGTCGTCCGTCAGCATCTTCACGGCCGCCTCAAGGCCGACCAGCCGGCGTCCGCGCAGGCAGTCGCCGAGGAAGCGGGTCGTGTACGGGGCGCCGCACATGCGGTCCAGGTGGGCGCCCGCGTCGGAGCCGCCGAGCAGTACGTCGGGGTGCCGCCAGGTGTCGGCCCTGAGCGCCCAGGACGCCGGGTCGTTGTCGGTGGGCATGGGCCACAGGACCGTACGCAGATCGTCGGCCGCGCAGATCTCCACCAGGCACTCGAACGGCTCCTGGCCGCGCTCCCGGGCCAGGTCCCGGACCACCCGGCCGGTCAGCCCCTCGTTGCGTGGGCTGTAGGTGTCGCCGATGACGTACCGCCCGAAGTCCGTCAGCCGCCGGAAGACGCCCGCCTCCTCGGACTCCGCGTGCCGCAGCATGCCGGCCCGCACGGCCGGGTCGCGCAGCCGGGCGATGCGTTCGGGCACGGGCAGGCCCAGGATCTCGCCCCAGCCGGGGATCAGGTTCAGGGCGCAGAAGCTGCCCAGGGACATGTTCATCGGGGTGAGGATCGGCATGGTCAGCGCCACCACCCGGCCGCCCGCCTCGCGGGCCCGTTCGCTCGCCGAGAGCTGGCGCGGCACCCGTTCGGGGACGGCGGCGTCCACGGTCAGGACGTTCCAGTTCAGGGGCCGTCCGGCGGTCGCGCTCAGCTCCACGAGCAGGTCGATCTCCGGGTCGCTGAAGCGGTCGAGGCAGCCGGCGACGATCGCCTCGATCTGGGTGCCCTCGTGCTCGCCGACGGCGCGGGCCAGGGCCAGCAGTTCGGCGGGCCTGGCGTGCCGGGACGCCACGGGCTGTCCGTCGCCGTCGGAGTGGGTGCTCGACTGGGTGGTGGAGAAGCCCCAGGCGCCGGCGTCCATGGCCTCGTGGAACAGGCGGACCATGCGGGCGAGTTGGTCGTCGGTCGGCTGTCCGCCCACGGCGTCGGGGCCCATCACATGGCGGCGCAGTGCGCAGTGGCCGACCATGAAGCCCGCGTTGACCGCGATACGGCCCTCCAGGGCGTCCAGGTAGTCGCCGAAGGTGTGCCAGCTCCAGGGCGCGCCCTCCTCCAGGGCCACCAGGGACATGCCCTCCACCTTGGCCATCATGCGGCGGGTGTAGTCGGCGTCGTCGGGCCGGTCCGGGTTCAGCGGGGCCAGCGTGAACCCGCAGTTGCCGGCGGCCACGGTGGTCACTCCGTGGTTCAGCGAGGGCGTCGCGTACGGGTCCCAGAAGAGCTGGGCGTCGTAGTGCGTGTGCGGATCGACGAACCCCGGCGCGAGAACGAGCCCGGAGGCATCCTCACTGCTGCGCGCCTCCTCACCGACGGCACCGACAGCGCCGACGACAGCGATACGCCCGTCGCGTATCCCGACATCGGCGGCGTACCCGGGCGCCCCGGTCCCGTCGACGACGGTCGCACCCCTGACCAGATGATCAAGCACAGGGCTCACCTCCTCGGTTTGCGGTGCGGTGGGCGCGCCACGAAGGGGCGCGGGGAACTGCGCGAGCAACCACACCCAACCCCCACCCCGCGACGGCGATCACCCGGCTGCCCGGAACCGCGAGGTCCGATGCACAGGATCCGTGTCGATCCGCGGAATCACATGCTCACCGATGAGCCGGATCGTCTGCAGCGTCTGCTCCTTCGGCACCCCCACCGGCAACCCGAAGCTCAACTGGTCGGCCCCCGCCTGCTCCCACCGCTTGCACTGCGTACGCACCTCGTCCGGATCACCGCAGATGAGCAGTTCCTCCTCGATGAGGATCTCGATGAACTCGGCGGTGTACTCCGGCAGCGTCTCGGGCCACACGGGGAAGCCGTCGGGCCGCGGGAAGGTGTCGTGGTAGCGGAAGACCAGCGAGGGCAGATAGTGCAGCCCCCCGTTGACGGCGATCTCGATCGCCTCCGCGTGCGTGGGCGCGCAGATCGCGGTCGTCGTCACCATCACGTTGTCGTTGACGAACGCGCCGACCGGTTCGGCGTTCACGATCGCCGTCTTGTACTGCTCCAGCACCCACTCCATGTCGGAGACCTTCTGCACGCTGAAGCCGAGGACGCCGAGGCCCTTCTTCGCGGCCATGGCGTACGAGGGCGGGGACCCGGCCGCGTACCACATCGCCGGATGCGAGGTCCCGTACGGCTTGGGGAGCACCTTCCTGGGCGGCAGCGACCAGTGCTTGCCCTGGAAGCCCTCGTACTCGTCCTGGAGCCACATCTTCGGGAACTCGGCGATGGTCTCTTCCCAGATCTCCTTGGTGTGGTTCATGTCGGTGATGCCGGGCAGGAAGCCGAGGATCTCGTGGCTGCCGGCGCCCCGGCCGCTGCCGAACTCGAAGCGGTTGCCGGTGAGATGGTCGAGCATGGCGACCTTCTCGGCCACCTTGACCGGGTGGTTGACCTGGGCGAGCGGGTTGAAGATGCCCGAGCCGAGGTGGATGCGTTCGGTGGCGTGGGCGAGGTAGCCGAGGAAGACGTCGTTGGCGGACAGGTGCGAGTACTCCTCCAGGAAGTGGTGTTCGGACGCCCAGGCGTACTTGAAGCCGGAACGGTCCGCCTGGATGACGTACTCGGTCTCCTCCATCAGCGCCTTGTGCTCGGCGAGCGGATCGGTCTCGGCGCGTTTGCCCACATATCCCTGTACAAAGAGCCCGAATTCCAAGGAGGTTCACCGTCCCCTGTCGTCCGCTTATCTGACGCTGCGTCAGATCGGCTTGTGGCCCGACTGTGGCACCGGGCGCATGGACCGTCAAGACTGATGGTCCGTCAGATCTGGTCAGACGACCGAGACCCCGGCGAGCCACCCGCCGTCGATCACGAACGGCTGCCCGGTGACATAGGAGGAGTCCGCGCAGCTGAGGAACAGCGCAAGCCGCGCCACCTCCTGCGGCCGCCCGATCCGCCCCAGCGGCACCAGCTTGCGATACAGCTCGTCCAGCGCCCGGCCCATCTCCGCCGCGTCGGCCGCCGGATCCAGCTGCGCCGGGTTGGACATCGCCGTGTCGATCGCCCCGGGGCACACCGCGTTGACCCGGATCCCCCGGTGCGCCAGCTCCAGCGCGGCCACCCGGGTGAGCCCGAGGATCGCGTGCTTGGTGGCGGCGTACGCGCCCACCGCCGCCATCCCGGTCACCGCCGTGTAGGACGCGGTGTTCACGATGGTGCCCCCGTCCTCCATCACGGGCGCGACCGCCTTGACGCCGAGGAAGCAGCCGACCTGATTGACCCGGACCACCTGCATGAACTCGTCCAGCGGCGTGTCCACCAGGGCGTTGAAGCGCAGGATGCCGGCGTTGTTGACCAGCCCGTCGATGTGCCCGTACGCCTCCTTGGCGGCGGCCACCGCGGCCCGCCAGCCCTCCTCCTCCCCCACGTCGAGGTGGACGTACAGCGCGCCCAGCTCCTCGGCCAGCGCCCGCCCCTGGTCGTCGAGGACGTCGGCGACGACGACCTCGGCCCCCTCCGCCCTGAACAGCCGGGCCTCCTGCTCGCCCTGCCCGCGTGCCGCGCCGGTGACCAGCACGACGCGTCCGTCCAGTCTGCCCATGCCCACTCCTAGAGGTCGGGGGCCACGTCGGCGCCGAACGCGGCCATCTGGTCCATCAGTTCGCTACGGCTGCGGCAGCGGAACCGCACCTGGATCTGGTCCACGCCCATCGCCGGGTAGGCCCGCAGCGACTCGGCGAGGGCGTCCGCGGGGCCGCTGAGGGTCCGGCGGCCGACGTCCCAGGCGGGCCTGCCGACATACAGCGGCTCGGTGATGGCGCCCACGGTCAGGGGCGCGGTGATGCCCGCCTCGGCGCGCGTCCGCCGCAGCCCGGCGATCAGGCCGGGCAGCCGGTCGCGCGGATCGCCCTGCGGCAGCCAGCCGTCGCCCCTGAGCGCGGCCCGGCGCACGGCGGCCGGCGAGGACCCGCCGATCCACACGGGCACCCGTTCCTGGGCGGGCCGGGGCCGCTGCCCAAGACCCTCGAAGTCGTACACCTTGCCGTGGTGCTCGGGGTACTCCTGCGGACCGAGCGCGGCCCGCAGGGCGTCCACGCACTCGTCAAGGACGGCCCCGCGGCGCCGGAAGTCCGCCCCCAGCACCGCGAACTCCTCCGCCACGTGCCCGGCGCCGACACCGAGGATCAGCCGCCCGCCGGAGAGATGGTCGAGGGTCGCGTACTGCTTCGCGGTCAGCAGGGGGTGGCGCAGACCCACGATCGCCACATGGCTGAGCAGCCGGGTGCGGCTGGTGACGGCGGCCAGGTGGGCGAGCGTGGCCACCGGGTCGTACCAGACGGTGCCCATCGCCGGGGCCAGCCGGCGCGGTATCGCGACATGGTCGCAGCAGGCGATGTAGGCGAAGCCGGCGCGGTCCGCGGCGCGGGCGATCTCGACCAGGTCGCCGGGGCCCGCGCCGGCCTCCCAGCGCTCCGCGTACAGGGTGCTCTGCGACTGGACGGGCAGCTGGATGCCGTACGCGACGCTCACCGCGCACCCGCCCAGCGGCCGTCCCCGGTCAGCCCGAGCAGTTCGATGGCGTTGCCCCGCACGATCCGCTCGACGACATCGGCCGCCAGATGGCCCATCTGGGCCTCGCCGACCTCGCGGGACTTCGGCCAGGTGGAGTCGGAGTGCGGGTAGTCCGTCTCGTACAGGACGTTGCCGACGCCGATCGCGTCCAGGTTGCGCAGCCCGAACGCGTCGTCGAAGAAGCAGCCGTAGACATGCTCGGCGAACAGCTCGGACGGCGGCCGGTGGACCTTCTCGGCGACCCCGCCCCAGCCGCGGTTCTCCTGCCACACCACGTCGGCGCGCTCCAGGATGTACGGAATCCAGCCGATCTGCCCCTCCGCGTACATCACCCTCAGGTTCGGGAAGCGCTCGAACTTGCCGCTCATCAGCCAGTCCACCATCGAGAAACAGCAGTTGGCGAAGGTGATGGCGGAACCGACGGCGGGCGGCGCGTCCGCGGACGTGGAGGGCATACGGCTGCTGGAGCCGATGTGCATCGCCACCACCGTGCCGGTCTCGTCGCAGGCGGCGAGGAACGGGTCCCAGGCGTCGGTGTGCACCGACGGCAGCCCCAGGTGCGGGGGTATCTCCGAGAAGGCGACGGCCCGCACGCCGCGGGCCGCGTTGCGCCGGACCTCCTCGGCGGCCAGGTGGGCGTCCCACAGCGGGATGAGGGTGAGCGGGACCAGCCGCCCCCGGGCGGCCGGCCCGCACCACTCCTCCACCATCCAGTCGTTGTAGGCGCGCACGCACAGCAGCGCGAGGTCGCGGTCGGCGGCCTCGGTGAACGTCTGGCCGCAGAAGCGGGGGAAGGTGGGGAAGCAGAGCGCGGACTGGACGTGGTTGACGTCCATGTCGTCGAGCCGCCGCGGCACGTCGTACGACCCGGCGCGCATCTGCTCGTACGTGATCACCTCCAGCCTGATGTCGTCCCTGCTGTAGCCGACCGCGGTGTCCAGACGGGTCAGCGGCCGGTGCAGGTCCTCGTACACCCACCAGTCGCCCACCGGGCCGTCGTCGCCCGGCGCGCCCATGACGGGCCTGAACCGGCCGCCGAGGAACGACATCTCCTTCAGCGGCGCGCGCACGATCCGGGGGCCGGTGTCGCGGTACTTGCCGGGGAGCCGGTCCTGCCAGACGTGCGCCGGCTCAACGGTGTGGTCGTCGACGGAGATGATCTCGGGGAATGGCGCTGCGGCTTGGGTCTCCATGGCGCTCACCGTAGCGCCGATCTGACGAACCGTCAGCTACCCGTGGGCGGGGCCGCGACCCCGAGGACCGTGCGGAACCGTGCGAAGAGGACGTGAGGAGGTTGTGGACTCCCGCGCGCCCACCTGTGATCGCCGTCTCGCACGGCTGACGCATCCGCCCTGTACAAGGCAAACTGACGTAGTTGTTCGGGATGCCTAGGGGGACGAACGCATGGACGGTCGACCGCGAGTACCGGAGCAGCGGCGTCCCGGCTCCTCGGCCCAGGAGCCGGCGGCGCTGCGCTTCAGCGTGCTCGGACCGGTGCGCGCCTGGCAGGACGGGGAGCCGCTGGCCACCGGCTCCCCGCAGCAGCGCGCCCTGCTCGCCGCCCTGCTGCTGCGCGGCGGCAGGACGGCGACCGCACCGGAACTGATCGACGCGCTCTGGGGCACCGAGCCGCCCCTTCAGGCCCTCGCCGCCGTACGCACCTACGCCTCGCGCCTGCGCAAGGCGCTCGGCCCCGGCGTCCTGGTCAGCGAATCGGGCGGCTACGCGGTGCGCGGCCTCGGCGCAAACGCCCTGGACCTGGCGGTCGCCCAGGACCTCGCGGCGCAGGCCGACAAGGCCCGCGCCTCCGGTGACCTGTGCCACGCCAGGGACGTACTGAACCGGGCGCTCGCCCTGTGGGACGGCGAACCACTGGCCGGCGTGCCCGGCCCGTACGCCGACGCGCAGCGGGTACGGCTTGAGGAGTGGCGGCTGCAACTCCTCGAATCCCGCCTCGACATGGACCTGGAACAGGGCTGCCACGCGGAGGCCGTGTCCGAACTGACGGCGCTGACGGCTGCCCACCCGCTGCGGGAACGCCTGCGCGAACTGCTGATGCTGGCCCTCTACCGCAGCGGCCGGCAGGCCGAAGCCCTCGCCGTGTACGCCGACACCCGGCGGATGCTCGCCGAGGAACTGGGCGTCGACCCGCGCCCCGGCCTGCGCGACCTCCAGCAGCGCATACTCCAGGCGGACCCGGCCCTCGCCGAACCCTCCGCGCCCCTCGCCGAACCCGCGCCCGTCCCGCTGCGCCCCGCCCAACTCCCGGCCACCGTGCCCGACTTCACCGGCCGTGCCGCCTTCGTCACCGAACTGAGCCAGATCCTCGCCTCCGCCTCCACGTCCGAGGGCCGGGTGATGGCCGTCTCCGCGCTCGCCGGGATCGGTGGCGTCGGCAAGACCACCCTGGCCGTGCACGTCGCCCACCGGGCCCGGGCCGCCTTCCCCGACGGGCAGCTCTACGTCGACCTCCAGGGCGCCGGGCCGCGGTCCGCCGAGCCGGAGACCGTCCTCGGCTCGTTCCTCAGGGCGCTCGGCACACCGGACACGGCCATTCCCGACTCGCTGGCGGACCGGGCCGCGCTGTACCGGTCGGTGCTCGACGGCCGACGGGTCCTGGTGCTCCTGGACAACGCCCGCGACGCGGCCCAGGTACGGCCGCTGCTGCCCGGCACGGAGGGCTGCGCCGCGCTGGTCACCTCCCGGGTGCGGATGGTGGACCTCGCCGGTGCGCATCTGGTGGACCTGGACGTGATGTCCCCGGACGAGGCGCTGGCCCTGTTCACGAAGATCGTCGGGGCGGAGCGGGTCGCCGCGGAGCGGGAGGCCGCGCTCGATGTCGTCGCGGCCTGCGGCTTCCTGCCCCTGGCGATCCGCATCGCCGCGTCCCGGCTGGCCTCCCGGCGCACCTGGACGGTGTCCGTCCTCGCGGCGAAACTGGCGGACGAACGCCGCCGGCTGGACGAACTCCAGGCCGGCGACCTCGCGGTGAAGGCGACGTTCGAACTCGGCTACGGCCAGCTGGAACCGGCGCAGGCCCGGGCGTTCCGCCTGCTGGGCCTCGCGGACGGCCCGGACATCTCGCTCGCGGCGGCGGCGGCCGTGCTCGACCTGCCCCCGGAGGCCACCGAGGATCTGCTGGAGTCCCTGGTGGACACCTCACTCCTGGAGTCCGCGGCGCCCGGCCGCTACCGCTTCCACGACCTGGTCCGCCTGTACGCCCGCGCCTGCGCGGAACGCGACGAACACCCACCGAGCGAGCGGGCGGCGGCCATGTCCCGCCTGCTGGACTTCTACCTGGCGACCACGGCGGGCGTCTACGCGATCGAACGGCCCGGGGACCGCCTGGTCGACGACCTGGCCGCCACCGAGTACCCGGGCCTGCGCTTCGCCGAGGGCGCCGCGGCGTTGGACTGGCTGTACACGGAGGCCGCCCCGCTGCTTGCCTGCGTACGCCAGTCCGCGGGCTCACAGCGGCTGCGGCGCGGTGTGGATCTGCTGTGGGCGGCCAAGGACCTGACCGAGTCGGGGGCCAACTCGCACCAGTACGAGACGACCGCGCGGGCGATGTGCGAGGCGACCCGGACGTCCGGGGACGCACGGGCCGAGGGCAGGGCGCGCACCGTCCTCACGGACGTCCTCCTGGTCTCGGGCCGCATCCAGCAGGCCGAGCAGGAGGCCCGCGCCGCCATGCACCTCGCGGAGTCCGAAGCGGACTCGACGGCGGTGAGCTGGGTGGCCAACACGCTTGGCCTCCTGTGCCTGCACCAGGGCCGGCACGCGGACGGCAAGTCCTACTTCGAGCAGGCCATCGAGGGTTTCCAGGCGGCGGGTAACCGCCCCTGCGAGGCGACCAGTTGGTGCAACCTGTCCCGCGCCCACCTGGGCATGGGCAACGTCACGCAGGCCGTGGAGTTCGCCCGGCGCGGCGTCGAGGCGCACGCCGAGTTCGGGCGGACGGTCCGCCTCGCCAACAGTCACTACGCCGTCGGCATCGCCCTGAACCAGGCCGGCCGGCACACCGAGGCCCTCGGGCAGTTCTCCGACGCGCTGAACATCCTGCGCGACCACCGGCAGCGGCTGTGGGAGGGCACGACGAACTTCCGCATCGCCGAGGTGCACCTGGCCGCCCGCCGCCCCGCACAGGCCGCCCAGCACGCCGAACAGGCGCTCGCGCTCGGCTGCATCGGCGGCGACCGCATGCGCGGCAACGTCCTCACACTGCTGGGGCGGGCACTGTCCGCGCTGGGGCAGCTGGACCGGGCCAGGGCGTGCTGGCGCGAGGCGCTGAGCCTGCTGGAGCAGAACGACGCCACCGAGACCGAGCACGTACGAGCGCTGCTGACCCCGGCTTCCGCCGCCTGACCGACCTCTCCCGCGCGCCGCGGGCGACGGCGTTCAGCGTTCGTTTATCTCCTCCCGGCACTCTCTTACGTGTCAGACCGTCGCGTCGGGGGGCAGACGGCCTGGCCGGGAGCCCGACCAGTTAGTGTGCGGCTCCGAACGCCCGTCCGGCGGCCCTCGGGGGAGCTTCCGGGCGGGCGTTCCTCACTCGTCATCACACAGAGGAACAAGCACATGAGCGAGAAGAAGGACACCGACGCCACTGAGCCGAAGGTCAGCGGGGGGACGGCGGACGACGCCGTCACGCCTGGCGAGAACCCGATGCCCACCCCGGCTCCGGACGGCGCGGACATCACCACGCTGGAGAACCCCATGCCCAGCGAGCCGTTGAAGGACGTCGTCACGAAGAAGGAGAACCCCATGCCCGCGCCGCCCGCGCTGGGTCTGGGCGACAAGTAGGCCACCCTCCGGACGGGGACCGGCCGCGGCGGCGCGGAGGGGAGCCGCCGCGGCCGAGGCGTGTCGACGGGCGCGATCGCCTTCAGCGGTCGCGGAGTTCGGTCTTCTGCAGTTTGCCGCTCGCGTTGCGTGGCAGGGCCGGCAGGAACTGGACGGTTCTCGGGACCTTGTAGTTGGCCATTTCGCGGCGGGACCAGGCGATCAGGTCGTCGGCGGTGAGGTGGGCGCCCGGGCGGCGGACCACGAATGCCTT
Source organism: Streptomyces diversicolor (assembly GCF_057537855.1). NCBI lineage: Bacteria > Bacillati > Actinomycetota > Actinomycetes > Kitasatosporales > Streptomycetaceae > Streptomyces > Streptomyces diversicolor. The sequence continues at coordinate 4,135 of NZ_BAAJXA010000076.1, read as the reverse complement.
GCCGACCTCGCCGAGCCGCGGGTCGGGGACGCCGATCACCGCCGCGTCGGCCACGTCCGGGTGCAGGGCGAGAAGTTGCTCGATCTCGGCCGGGTAGGCGTTGAAGCCGCCGACGATGAACATGTCCTTCAGCCGGTCGGTGATGCGCAGATTGCCGGCGGTGTCGAGGACGCCCACGTCGCCGGTGCGCAGCCAGCCGTCCGCCGTGATCGCCTCGGCCGTCGCCGCCGGGTCCCGGTAGTAGCCGCGCATCACGTGGAAGCCCTGGACCTGCACCTCGCCGGCGGTGCCCGCGGGCACCGGTGTGCCCGCCGGGTCCACGACCCGGACCCGGGTGCCGGGGATCGCCCGGCCCGACGTCGCCGCGATCACCGTCGGCGCGTCGCCGCGGCGGCACATCGTCGCCATGCCGCTCGCCTCCGAGAGACCGTACGCCGTCAGCACCGTCCGCACGCCGAGTTCGCCGCGCAGCCGCTCCACCAGCCGCAGCGGGACGACCGCCGCGCCCGTCACCACGAGCCGCAGCGCCGACAGGTCGTGGCCGGCCCTGGCCGGGTGGTCGAGCAGCGCCTCAAGGAGGGTCGGCGGGCCGGGCAGGACGGTGACCCGTTCCGCGGCGATGTTCGCCAGCGCCGTGTCCACGTTGAACACCGGCTGCGGGATCATCGTCGCGCCCCGTGTGAGACAGGCGATCACACCAGCCTTGTAGCCGAAGGTGTGGAAGAACGGGTTGACGATGAGGTACCGGTCGCGGGCGCGCAGGCCGGCCAGGCCGGCCCAGATGTCGTAGGCGCGCACTGTCTGCGCGTGGGTGATCATCGCCCCCTTGGGGCGGCCCGTGGTCCCCGAGGTGAAGACGATGTCGGACAGGCAGCCGCCGTCCAGGCGCCGCGCACGCGCGGTCAGTTCGGCCCGGCCCACACCCTCGCCGCCCGCCAGGAAGTCCTGCCAGGTGCGGAAGTCGGCCGGGGCGTCGTCGGCGAGGACCACCACCTGTTCCAGCTCGGGCAGTCCGGGCAGCGGCCCCGCGCTCCCGTCGCCGTCGGCCGCCGCCCGCCGCAGCGACGCCACGTACGAGGTGCCGAGGAAGGTGCCGGTCACGAACAGCAGCCGGGCCCCGCTGCGGCGCAGCACGTCCGCCGCCTCGGCGCCCTTGAAGCGCGTGTTGAGCGGGACGAGGACCGCCCCGGCGGACACCGCGCCCAGCGCGGCCACGATCCAGTCGAGGGAGTTGGGCGCCCAGATCGCCACCCGGTCGCCGACGCCGGTGCCGGCGGCGAGGCAGGCCGCCGCCGCTCTCTCGACGCGGGCCCCGAGTTCCGCGTACGAGACGCGGCTGCGGCCGTCGACCACGGCCTCGGTGTCCGCGTACCGCTCGGCCGCCGCTCGTACCAGGTCCGGAATGCTGCCCCATCGCATGTCACCGCGCACCACCGGCCTCCCCGAGCCTCCTCGGCACATAGCTGACTGACCGTCAGATTAGCGGTAGCCTGACGGACTGTCAGCACAGCGGCGGCCCGCCCTCGGACGGCCGGGCGGCCACCGGGCGAAGGGGCGGGCACCATGGCGGGAAACGGTCTGAAGGACGCCACCGCGATCGTCGGCATCGGACAGACGCCGTTCGCCAGGCACCTTGCCGAGGACGAGAAGACCCTTGCTTGCCGGGCCGTGCTCGCCGCCCTGGACGACGCCGGGATCGCACCCGGCGAGGTCGACGCCCTCGCCTCCTACACCATGGAGGAGACCGACGAGGTCGAACTGGCCAAGGCCGTCGGCCTCGGCGACCTCACCTTCTTCAGCAAGGCCGGCTACGGCGGCGGCGGTTCCTGCGCCACCGTCGCCCATCTCGCCGCCGCCATCGCCGCCGGACAGGCCACGGTCGGGGTCGCCTGGCGGTCCCGCAAACGCGGCAGCGGCCCCCGGCCCTGGACCAACACCACGGCCCAACTCCCCACGCCCGCCCAGTGGACCCGCCCCTACGGGCTGCTGCGCCCGGCCGACGAGATCGCCCTGCTCGCCCGCCGCTACATGCACGAGTACGGCGCGACCCGCGACCACCTCTTCAACGTCGCCCTCGCCTGCCGCAACCGCGCCAACCAGAATCCGGCGGCCGTGATGTACGAACGGCCGCTGACCCGCGAGATGTACATGACCTCCCGGTGGATCAGCGAACCGCTCTGCCTCTTCGACAACTGCCTGGAGACCGACGGCGCGCTGGCCTGCGTCGTCGTCTCCCGGGAGCGCGCCAGGGACTGCCGGCACGCCCCCGTCTACGTCCACTCCGCCGCCCAGGGCCTGCCCGCCCAGCACCACGGCATGGTCAACTACTGGACCGACGACCCCCTCACCGGACCGGCCTGGACCGCAGCCCGGCACCTGTGGAAGCACGCCGACCTCACCCCGGACGACATCGACGTCGCCCAGATCTACGACGCGTTCACCGCGCTCATCCCGCTCTCCCTTGAGGGGTACGGCTTCTGCGAACGGGGCGAGGGCGGCGCGTTCACCGAGGGCGGCGCGCTGGAGATCGGCGGGCGGCTGCCCGTCAACACCGGTGGCGGCGGGCTGTCGGAGGCGTATGTGCACGGCTTCAACCTGATCACCGAAGGCGTGAAACAACTGCGCGGCATCAGCACCGCCCAGGTCCCGGGGGCCGCCGCCTGCCTGGTCACCGCGGGCGAGGGCGTGCCCACCTCCGCCCTCCTTCTGACGAACAGGAGTTGACACCGCTGTGCTGACCCCCGTCACCGACGCCGACGGCGCCCCCTTCTGGGAGTACGCCGCCCGGGGCGAACTCCGCGTCCAGACCTGCGCCGACTGCGGCGAACCCCGGTTCCCGCCCCGCCCCTGCTGCCCGCGCTGCCAGTCCTTCGCCCACGAGTGGCGGGCGTCCTCGGGGCGCGGGCGCGTGTGGTCGTACGTGCTGCCCCATCCGCCGCTGCTGCCCGACTACGCCGCCGTTGCGCCGTACAACGTCATCGTGGTCGAACTCGACGACGCGCCCCGCATCCGGCTCGTCGGGAACCTGGTCACCGGGCCGGGGGCGCCGCTCGACTCCGTGCCGGCGGAGCGGATCCGGATCGGCGCCCGAGTGCAGGTCGTCTTCAGCACCCTCGACGACGGCACCTGTCTGCCCCAGTGGATCCTGGAGCGCCCATGACCGGCGTCCGCGTCAGCGCCGAGCCGGACACCGGCGTCGCCGTCGTCACCCTGGACCGGCCGGACCGTCTCAACGCCATCGATCTCGCCATGGCCGGTGAACTCGCCGCTGCATGGCGGGCGTTGCGGTACGACGACACCGTACGGGCCGTCGTCCTGACCGGGGCCGGTGAGCGGGCCTTCAGCACCGGGATCGACCGGGACGCCGTGGTGCCGCAGCCGTCGTCGCCGTACATGCAGGACGATCCGCTGCTCGGGATCGGCCCGAAGACGAACGATCTGTGGAAGCCGGTCGTCGCGGCCGTGTGCGGGATGGCCTGCGGCGGCGCGTTCTATCTGCTCGGGGAGGCCGACTTCGTCGTCGCCGACCCGACCGCCGTCTTCTTCGACCCGCACACCGCCTACGGCATGGTCAGCGCCTACGAGTCGGTGCTGATGGCCCAGCGGATGCCGTTCGGGGAGGTCGCCCGGATGATGCTCATGGGCAGCGCCGAGCGGATCTCCGCGCGGCGGGCGCACCAGATCGGCCTGGTCTCCGAACTGACCGAGCCCGGCGGGGCGTTGGCCGCCGCGCGCGCCTGCGCCGCGGTCATGGCCGGGTATCCGGCCGAGGCGGTGCAGGGGACGGTGCGGGCGCTGTGGGCCGCCCGGGAGGGTGCGCTGGCCCAGGGGTTCGCCCAGGCCCCGCACCTCGTCTCGCTCGGCAACCTGCCCGCGCACCGCCAGTCGGACCTGTTCGCCGCCCGCCGCTCCGGGGAGTTCCGCACCCGGTGAGGTAACGGCCCCCGCGGCGGGCGGCCGGGTCCAGGTCGCACCGGCCGACCCGGGCGGCGAGGGCGGAGCAGGGGCGCGGGGCTGTATCAATATGCGGCTCCGCCGCGCGAGCGCGCCCCGTAAGGGGCGCGGGGAACTGCGCGACAAGCCACAACGCACCCGCAGCCGTCCCGCAGACCCGACGCCGAACGCGCCCCGAAAG
>NZ_BAAJXA010000075.1:0-24232 GCF_057537855.1 Streptomyces diversicolor | reverse complement strand
GGCATGAGCGACGACATCGTCATCACCGGCATGGGCGTGGTCACCCCCATCGGGGGCGACGTGCAGAGCTTCTGGTCGGCGAACCTCGAAGGCCGCTCCGGGATCGTCCTGGAGGAGCGGATGGACACCACCGGACTGCCCTGCGGCTGGACCGCAGGGCTGATCCCCGAGGAGGTCAAGGAGAAGGTCGCCGCCGACCACGGCGCCCCGCACCGCTCCTGGGGCGACACCCTCATGCACGCGTCGGTCGAGCAGGCGCTCACCGACGCCCGCCTCGATGTGCGACCCGCCGCCGAGGGCCCCGCCGCCCTGGTGTACGCCAGGGTGTGGCCGGGCCCCACCGGTTCGTTCCCGCAGGACTATGTCACGCACATGAAGGATCTCGCCGAACGCTACGACACCGTCGGCAACGACCCGGCGGCCGTGCTGCGGCATCTGCGCGGCAAGGACCTCCCGCTGGAGACCCGCGATCTGTCGGCCTACCCGAGGGAGATCGCCGAACGCCTGGGCACGGCCGTGCTCCCGGTCCGCCTGGAGGCCACCTGCTCCGGGGGACTGCGGGCCATCGCCGAGGCCGCCCGGCTGCTGCGCTCGGGACGCGCACGGTACGCCGTGGTCTCGGCGTCCGTCTCGCGGAACACACCGTACGTCCTGTCCCAGTACGGCCAGCTGATGGCGCTTTCCCGCTGGAAGGGCGACCCGGCCCGGGCGTCCATGCCGTTCGACCGGCGCCGCACCGGCATGGTCATCAACGAGTCGGCGGGCGCGCTGGTCCTGGAGACCGCCGGGCACGCCGCCGCACGCGGCATCGCCGAGCCGCACGCCGTCATCGGCGGCTGGGGTCTCGCCGTGGACACCAGCCATATGACCGCGCCCCGCGCGGAGATGATCGAACGCGTCATGCGCACCGCACTCGCCGAGGCCGGCGCGCGACCCGACGACGTCGACACGGTCAACGCCCACGGCACCTCCACCCGTCTCAACGACGTCACCGAGGCGCGTGCGCTGCACCGCGTCTTCGGCGAGCGGATGGCCGAACTGCCCGTCAGCGCGGTGAAGTCGCTGACCGGACACGGCTCGGCCGCCTCCGGTGTCGTGGAGACGGTGGCGTCGGCCCTGACCATGCGGCACGGGATCGTCCCGCCGGTGCCGACGTGCACCGAACCCGACCCGGCCTGCGCGGTCCGCACCTCGCTCACCCCCGTGGCACGGCCGGTCGGGGCCGTGCTGAAGAACTCCTTCGGCTTCGGCGGCCAGTACGCGTCGATGCTGCTCCGCCGCGCCACGGCCGGCGCCCGAGGCGGTGTGAACGGGTTGTGAAACGGCGACAGTCGGAGTCTTCGCACCGCACCTCACCGGACCTGCCGCACCCGGTGGACGAGCCACCCGAGTACGAGGAGATCGAACCCGGCGGCCCGCACCGCGGCACCGTCGTGTGGCTGCACGGCATCGGCCAGGTGCCCGGCGAACTGGCGGCCGTGGCACAGCGGCTCCGCCTCGCCGAGGCGGGCGTGCGCGGGGTGTTCCCGCGCGCGCCCGTCACGGCGCCGAGCCTGCTGACCGGGCTGCCGGTGCCGTGCTGGTTCCCGCAGAGCATCCTCGCGCTGGACCGGATCGACGTCGAGAAACTGTTCGCCGCGTTGCGCCCCCTCACCGCCCTGCTCACCGCGGAGACGGAGCGGATCGGCGCCGGGCGCACGGTGATCGCGGGCTTCTCGCAGGGCGCCACGGTCGCCCTGAGCCTGGCGCTCGGGCACTCCGAGCCGCTGGCGGGCACGGCCCTGTACGCGCCGTACCTGCCACCCGACCCGACCGTGCTGCTGCCCGGCGGACGCCCGGCGGCGGCCAACGCCCGTCTGCCGGTGTGGATCGGCCACGGGGCCCGGGACTGGATCGTCCCGGAGCGCAGCGGCACGGGGATGCGCGATCTGCTCACCGCCTGGGGCCACCCGGTGACCTTTCAACGCTATCCCGGCGGACACGAGCCCTTCGGCGGGGTCAGGGCCTCACTGCCCGACTTCCTCGGCGCGGTACTGGGCACACCCGTGCCGGCCGCCCACGGCACCGACCCGGCGACCCGGGCGCGCTGAGGGGTGCGCCATGACACACGTGAGCGGTGTTTGCCATGACACACGTGAGGGGTGTGCCATGACACACGTGCCTCCGCGCTCCCCGGCCCCGCGGATCCGGCCGTGACCGCGCGCTGCGCGCCGTGTGCCGTGGCGTGCCGGTCGGCGCGGACCTTGAACACCCCGGGGCGGGTCCGGCGGGCGAGCAGGACCTGGATGACCTGGCCGCCGCCGTGCTCGCGCCGACCCGGCGGCGGCTGTATGTTGCCCGGCGCCCCGCCCGAACCGCGCGGCCACCTCCGGCTGCCCGCCGCCCGGCGCCGGGCAGCCCCGCAGCGCTGCCGGACCGCGAAGGAGGCCGTCCTCAAGGCGACCGGGCCGCGGGGTGACGCTGCGGGCCGCACGCCGGCTCGTCGTCCCCGAGAACACCGGGGCGCCGTTCGGGCTTCCGGGCGACTGGACCGTCCTGCGCCCGCGATCGGGCGGCGGATACGCCGCCGCCGTCCGCGTACTGGGAAAGGACCGGACCGTTGTCTCCACCGACCGCACAGGCCCCGACTTCGGACGACCTGGCCTCACCGGCCCCGACGCCACCGGCCGCACCCCCGGCGACCGCCCGCCCACGGACCGCGGGGCCGCCCCGCACGGGCCTGCTCTTTCCCGGTCAGGGGGCCCAGCGGCCCGGCATGGGTGAGCCCTGGCGTGACACCCCGCACTGGCGGGTCGTCGACCTGCTGTCCGAGTCCTGCGGCCGTGACGTCGGCGCGCTGCTGCTGCACGCCGGCACCGAGCGGCTGACCCGTACGGACAACGCGCAGATCGCCACCTTCGCCCTGGAGATGATCGTCCTCGACGCCCTGACGACCGCCGTGGGCCCGCTGTCGCCCGCGGTGTGCGCGGGACACAGCCTCGGCGAGTACGCGGCACTGACCGCCGCCGGTGTCCTGGCGCCCGCGGACGCCGGACGGCTGGTCGCCGAGCGCGGCGCGGCCATGGCCGAGACGGTGCGGCCGGCCCCTGGCACCATGACGGTCCTCATCGCCCCGGACGTCGCACGGACCGCGTCCCGCCTCGCCGCACGGCTGCGCGCCGAGGACCGGGCCCAGGTGTGGGTGGCGAACGTCAACGGCCCCGACCAGGTAGTGGTCTCCGGCACCGCCGAGGCCGTCGCGGCGCTGGCCGCGCGGGCGGCCGGGGACGGTGCGCGGGCGGTGGGAATTCCGGTGGGCGGGGCCTTCCACACCCCGATGATGGCGCCTGCCGGACCCCGCCTCGCCGCCGCCGTGGCCCGCGCCCCGCTGCGCCGCGCACGATGCCCGGTCATCGCCAACGTCGACGCCCGCGCCCGCCGGGGGGACGCGGCGACCTGGCGGGAGTTGATGGTCCGTCAACTGGTGCTGCCGGTCCGCTGGTCCGACTCCATGCGGACCCTCGCCGGCCTGGCCGAGCGGGGGCCCGGCGGCCCGCTCCGCCTGGTCGAACTCGGCCCGGGCAGCACACTGACCGGCCTCGCCCGCCGCCTGCTGCCCCCGCACATCCCAGTACGCCCCGTGGCCACACCCGCCGAGGTGGACGCACTGGCCGCCGCATGGTGGCCGCGCCGTTGAGCAGGACGTACGACACCGGGAGGTGTTCGGCCGAAGCACACGGGACGGTCGGTCAGGCAAGGAACGTCGTGGTTGCCGTGAGCGCGGCACGCCCGGTCGTGACCCAGTTCACCGGCGCGACCTCGTCGGCATAGCCGAAGGAGACACCCACGAGCAGCCTTCCCCCGGTCACGCCGAGTTCGGCGCGGACGGTGTCGGCGTAGAAGCTCAGCATCCCCTGCGGGCAACTGCCCACACCGTACGCGGTCATCGCCGGCAGCAGCGTCTGCATGTAGGCGCCGACATCCGCGGCCAGCCGTGGCCCGCCGTCACCGTCGACGAACAGGAACGCGGCGTGCGGCGCGCCGTAGAAGCGCAGACTCTCCACGTCATAGGCCGCCCGCGCCCTGTGATCGTCACGGCCGATGCCCAGCGCTCCGTACAGCTTGGCGCCGAACGACGCCCGGCGTGCCTGATGCACCGGCGAGTACATCCCTTCGTCAAACGGAAAGTCCACGGAGACGCGCTTCTCGGCGTGGGCCGCTCGCAGAGCGTCCGCCAGACGCTCACGCGCCGCGCCGCTGACCACGCCCGGGAACAGAAACTCCGGATAGTGCGGCTGATCGCCGCCCTGCTGACGGAGCTGGGCTGCCGCGAACCCGTCGTACTCGCCGAACAACTGGCCACCCTCGCGGACGGGGCAGCCGGCCGCTCCATGGTGCTGGACGAGGCGGACTACGGCCGGCACGCACGGGCGGCAGCGGAGATCCTTCTCGAACCTGCCCTGCCGGACGTGAACTGACGGCGAAGAGACCGGCGCGAACAGCCGGGTCCGCCGACACATGTCCGGCACGGGCCGGCCCGGACGACGACAAGGCCCGGCGAGCGCGAGTTGACCCTCCCCTTACGTCAGGCTTGAGGCTGTATGCCGACGAAAGGGCAGACGGATGAGCTATTCCGTGGGGCAGGTCTCGGCCTTCGCCGGGGTGACGGTGCGTACGCTGCACCACTACGACAAGGCGGGGCTGCTCTCGCCCAGTGGCCGCAGCCACGCCGGTTACCGGCTCTACAGCGACGCCGACCTGGCGCGTCTGCAGCAGATCCTGTTCTACCGCGAACTCGGCTTCTCCCTCGACGAGATCGCCACGATCTTCAAAGACCCGCAGGCGAACGCCCTGGAGCAGCTGCGGGCCCGGCAGCGACAGCTGAGTGAGGAGATCGCCAGGCTGCGGCGGCTGGCCGAGGTGGCGGAACGAGCCATCGAGGTCCAGCAGACCGGGGTGTCCCTGACCCCTCCGGAACGTTTCGAGGTCTTCGGTGAGATCACCTTCGACCTGAGCTACGCCACCGAGGCCGAGGCGAAGTGGGCGCACTCGCCGGGGCAGCGCGAGGCGATGGCGCGCGCCGCCGCCCACACCAAGGAGGACTGGCGGCAGCTCATGGGCGAGGCCGGTGCCTGGCGCGCGGAACTGCTCGCGGCCTTCGACGAGGGTGAGCCGAGCGACGGCGAGCGGGCCATGGACCTCGCCGAGGAGCACCGCCTGCACATCTCACGCTGGTTCACCTCCTGCCCGCCCGACATGCACCGGCGCATCGCGGACGACTTCGTCGCCGACCCGCGCGCCTTCGCCCTGGTGGTACCGCCGTCGCAGCAACGCCCGGGCCTGGCCGCCTATCTGTGCCGGGCGGTCCACGCCAACGCGGCCCGCCACACAGGCGCTTGCACCGAATCCGAGGAGAACCGATGAAGATCCTGATCGCCGCGGCCGGATCGCGCGGCGACGTCGCGCCCTACACGGGCCTGGGCGCCGAACTGCGCCGCGCCGGCTACGACGTCGCCCTCGCCACCACCGACACCTTCGCACCCCTCGTACGCGACGCCGGCCTGGAATTCCGCACGCTCCCCGCCGACCCCCGGGCCCGCGGCGGCGTCGAGAGCAAACGTGAACTGATGCGTACCGCCGCCGCGTTCATCACCGAACTGGGCCAGGGGTTCGCCGACGCGATGGGCGACGACACGGATCTGCTCCTGCTGTCGACCACCACGGCCCCGCTCGGCTGGCACCTCGCCGAGGCCATGGGCACACCGAGCCTCGGCGTCTACCTCCAACCCACCGCACCGACCCGCGACTTCCCGCCCGTCGTCACCGGCGCCCGCTCGCTGGGCCGCCCCGCCAACCTCATGGCCGGACGCTTCGCTCTGCGGATGGCCGACCGGGTCTACGCACAGGCGGTGGCGAAGCTGCGCCGGCGCCTCTGCCTGCCCCCGCTGTCCGCCCCCGCGATGCGCCGACGGCAGGAACGAGCGAACTGGCCCATCCTGCACGGTTTCAGTACGGCGCTGGTGCCGCGCCCCGCCGACTGGCGTTCCGGCCTGGACGTGGTGGGCAACTGGTGGCCCCATCACGATACGGCCGAACGGCTGCCCGCCGATCTGGAGGACTTCCTTCAGGCCGGGCCCCGGCCGGTCCTCATCGGTTTCGGCAGCATGGCGGCCGGCGACGGGGAGCGGCTGAGCGAGATCGCCGTGCACGCCCTGCGCCGCGCCGGGCTGCGCGGCATCCTCCAGGCCGGCAGCGCCGGGCTCGCCGCCGACGGCGACGACGTCCTCACCATCGGGGACGTACCGCACGCCCTGCTGTTCCCACGGCTGGCCGCGGTGGTCCACCACGCGGGGGCCGGCACCTCGGCAGCCGCGTTGCGCGCCGGAGTGCCCGCGGTCACCGTGCCGGTGAGCGCCGACCAGCCGTTCTGGGCGGCACGGCTCGCCGCCCTCGGCGCCGCCGCTGACCCGATCCCCTTCCGGTCCCTCACCGCCGAACGGCTCGCCGCCGCGCTCGACCAAGTCGTGAGACAACAGACCTTCACACGAGCGGCCACGAGCGGCGCACACCACATGACGACCGAGCACGGAGCAGCCCGAACCCGCAAGGCCATCCAACACCTCACCAACACCTGACCCCAGCCCGCCCCCGTCTCCCAGCCGCCCGGAGCGGCTTCCATCTCGCCGGCACGTTCGATCGGAGCCGTGCGAGCACCCCCCCGTGATCCCGAGCGCGCCGCGTGAGCGGACGGTCGACCGTGCCCTGGCCGTCGTGCCGGCTCCGCACGGCCCGGCCCAGCGACTCGCCCGTCCTGCCGCCGGCGGCGGTCCGCAGAGAGTGCTGCTCAGCGCGATGAAGTCGGTCAAGGGCGATGGCGTAGTGGGGATCGACGGTGTGTGCGGCCGCGGTCGCGAGGGAGGAACGTATGGCGTCGGCCGGCGTCACGAGCGTCGCCGTCCACGCCCGGCAGATCCAGACCGGCTTCGCGGGCCTGGACCACCTGCGCGGACTCCACGGCATGCCGCCCGGGAATCTTCGGCCCCGGGAGGGACTCGTTGACAAAGCGCAGCAGGTTCTCCTGCCGTGCTCCGTCGGTGACGAAGATGCCCCGCCGGCGGTGTCGCTCCACCAGCCCGGCCTGCGCCGGCTCGGTCAGCACTCGCTGCGCGGTCGCGCGGCCGACCGAGTACAGCCGCTGGAGCTCGGCCTCCGTGGGAAGCCGACTGCCGGGAGGAAGTTGCCGGCTTTTGCCTCTCGGCAGCCGCTTGCCGCACCCGCCCGGCAGGGCGGCGACGTGACGCCCACTCCTCAAGAATTTGTAACGCGTGTTACTTTCAGCGGGTGAGTGGCGAACCGGTGATGCAGTGGGTGGTGCTGATCGTGCGGCTGCCGGTGCGGCCGTCGCGGCATCGGGTGGCGGTGTGGCGGGAGCTGAGCAAGGTCGGTGCGCTGTCGCTCGGCCAGGGCGTGTGGGCGGTCCCGGACGTGCCGGTCTTCGCCGACGGCGTGCGGCGCGCGCTGGAGTTGGCCGAGCGGGCCCAGGGCGAGAGCGTGGTGCTGCGCGCGGTCGGCCGGGGACCCGAGGATGCGGCCCGGTTCCAGGCGATGTTCACCGCCGCCCGCGAGGAGGACTGGGCGGAGTTCACCGCCGACTGCGGCAAGTACACCGCGGAGCTGGACAAGGAGATCGGCAAGGGCAAGTTCACCCTGGCCGAGCTGGAAGAGGAGGAGCAGTCGCTGGAGCGGCTGCGGCGCTGGCACCGGGACCTGAAGGCCCGGGACGTGTTCGGTGCCCGGGGCGTCCAGCAGGCCGATCGGCAACTTGCTGAGTGTGCACGGCGGTTCGAGGACTACAGCGAGCGGGTCTTCACCCACCTGCACGCCTTCTCCGGCGCCGGCGGCGAGGAAGCGCCGTGAGCGGGCGGACGGTGGCCGCGATACCCGCCGCGGGGCGGCGGCGGATGTGGCCGTTGTACGCGGCCGGGTTCACCACCGCCTTCGGCGCCCACGGCATCGCTGCCAACCTCGGCGCGGGCGATGCCGATCTGGTCAGGTCGGTGCTGTATCTGGGGGTGCTGCTGGCGCTGTACGACGGCGCGGAGGTCGTACTCAAGCCGGTGTTCGGCACGCTCGCCGACCGCGTCGGCGCCCGCCCGGTCCTGGTGGGCGGTCTGATCGCGTTCGCCGCCGCCTCGGCCGTGTTCGTCGCCGTGCGGGACCCGGACTGGCTGTGGGCCGCCCGGCTCGGACAGGGAGCGGCGGCCTCGGCGTTCTCCCCGGCCGCCGCCGCGCTGGTCGCCCGGCTGAACCCGCGGGCCGAACAAGGGCGGGCGTTCGGCTCCTACGGCTTCTGCAAGAGCATCGGCTACACCGCGGGGCCGCTGCTCGGCGGGGTGCTGGTGTGGGCGGGCGGGCTGACGCTGCTGTTCGCCGTGCTGATGGTGCTCGCCGCGGCGGTCGCACTGTGGGCGGCCCTGGCGGTCCCGGCCGTACCGCCGCTGCCCAGGACGCGGCAGACCCTCGCCGGCCTGGTGCGCCGCCTGGCGGACGGGGCGTTCGTGCGGCCGGTGGCCGCACTGGCCGCCGCCACCGCCGCCCTGTCCGTCGGCGTCGGGTTCCTGCCCCTGTCCGGGAGGGCCGACGGTCTGCCGCCGGTGGCCACCGGCGCGGCCGTGTCGCTGCTGGCCGCGTGCGCGGCGCTCGTCCAGCCGTGGGCCGGGCGGGCCCTGGACGCGGAGCGGCTGACCACGCGCTCCGGCCTGGTCGCGGGCCTGGCGCTGACGGGGTGCGGCCTGGCCGCCGCCGTACTGCCCGGTGTCGCGGGTCTGCTGGTGGCGGCGGTCCTGATCGGTGCGGGGACCGGGCTGATCACACCGCTCGGCTTCGCGACCCTGGCCGCGTCGACACCGCCGGAGTGGATGGGGCAGACCATGGGCACGGCCGAACTCGGCCGCGAACTCGGAGACGCCGGAGGCCCGCTCCTCGTCGCGTCGATCGCCTCGACCGTCACCCTCGGCTGGGGATACGCCGCACTCGCCCTGCTGACCGTACTCCTGACCCTCACCCTGCGAGAACGCCCCACACCCCGCTGACCCGCGACCCCGCCCACCGGCGGGAACCCGCCGACCAACGCGCCGCCCACGCTTCCGCCGGCTTCCGTGGCGCTCGTCTCTCGCCGACCCGAGGCGCAAAGCCTCCGGGCCGGGCGACAACGCTTGTCGTGGGGGAGGACCGGTCCGCATCGGGTCCGTCTCCTGCTGCTCGACGACTGGAGCGGGCCTGTGTCAGTCGTGGGCTCCCGGGGCTTGCGCTGTGGCGCTGCCGGTATCGGCCGCTGGCCTGCTCCATTGGGCCAGCAGGCGCAGGGAGGTCTCGGACGGGCTGCCGGGTTCGGTGCCGTAGACGAAGAGGATCTGGTCCGGGTCGTCTGCGGGGGTGAGGGCCTGGTAGGTGACCGTGAGGTCGCCGACGAGCGGGTGGTGGTAGTCCTTGGTGCCGGTCGTGCGCCGGTGGACCTTGTTGTCCGACCAGAAGCGGCGGAATTCCCCGCTGTGTATGGACAGCTCTCCGACCAGGGCGCTCAGGTCCGGGTCGTCCGGGTGGCGGCCCGCGTCGAGGCGGAGCATGGCGGCGGTGTCCGCGGCGACGCGGGTCCAGTCCCGGTACAGCTCGCGCGCGTGCGGGTCGAGGAAGACGAAGCGCGCCTGGTTCCGCTCGGCCGCGGGAAGCGCCCGGAAGTCGGTGATCAGCTGCCCGGCCAACTGGTTGTGGGCCAGCACGTCGAGGCGCCGCCCGAGGACGAAGCCGGGACGGCAGGCCTGCTGGAGGGTGTCCAGCAGGTCCCAGGTCGCGGGGTGGACCCGCTGGGGACGGGGACGGCGGCGCCGGACGGGCCGGGGCCGGGCGAGGGTGTGCAGGTGGCTGCGCTCGGCGTCGTCCAGGTGCAGGGCGGTGGCGAGCGCGTCGAGGACTTCCGCGGAGGCGCTGCGGCTGCGGCCCTGTTCGAGGCGCGTGTAGTAGTCCACGCTCACACCGGCCAGCCGGGCGAGTTCTTCCCGGCGCAGGCCGGATACCCGGCGTCGGCCCAGGCCGGGGTCGTCGAGCCCGGCTTCCTGCGGGGTGAGGCGCGAGCGGGCGGCGCGGAGGAATGCCGCCATCGGTGCGCTGGTGGGGTGCTCACGGTCCATCTGTCCAGGGTCGCGCAGTCGCAGAGGATTCGACGGCGGGAGGGTGGCCCACTTTGTCCCCCGATGAGGCGGGCCCTTCTGCGGCCTGTTTTGCCTGTTCAGAGCTGGTTCAGTGGATGCCGGACCCCTCCGCCGGGAGCGGCGGCCGGGGCACTCTTCGAGCAGACGATGTGGAGGCATCTCATGTCGACGTGGTTCATCACCGGCGCATCCCGCGGGCTGGGTCTGGAGATCGCGCGGGCCGCGCTCCGGGGCGGCGACAGGGTCGTGGCCGCCGCCCGGAACCCGCAGAAGCTACCGGACGACCTGCGGCACTCCGAGCGGGTCCTCGGCGTCGCACTCGACGTCACCCGGAGCGAGCAGATCACGGCTGCCGTCGAGACGGCCGTGCGGCACTTCGGCGGCATCGACGTCCTCGTCAACAACGCGGGCCGTGGCCTGCTCGGAGCGCTGGAGGAGATCACCGACTCCGAAGCGCGCTCCCTGTTCGACCTCAACGTCTTCGGGCTGATCAACATGACCCGTGCCGTCCTGCCCGTGATGCGAGCAGCCGGGGCGGGGAAGATCGTGCACATCGGCTCCCGCTCCGGATTCGAGGGGGAGCCCGGAGTGAGCATGTACAGCGCCTCGAAGTTCGCGGTGGCCGGCATCGGCGAGGCGCTGGCGGTCGAGCTGGAGCCGTTCGGGATCCAGAGCATGGTCGTGGAGCCGGGCGTCTTCCGCACCGATTTCCTCGACGCCAGTTCCCTGTCGACCGCGGCCCAGCGCATCCCCGCCTACGACGGCACCCCCGCCCACGCCACCCTGGGCTGGATCGACACCGCCAACCACACCCAGCTCGGTGACCCCGTCAAGGGCGCCGCCCTGATCTACGAGGTCACCAGCGGGGACAAGCTCCCCGGGCATCTGGCCCTGGGCCGCGACGCGATCGAACGCCAACTGGTCAAGATCCGCAGCCTTCAGGACGACCTCGCGGCCTGGCAGGACAAGTCCGCCGCCACCGCCTGCGACGACGCAGCGTGATCCCCCCGACCCTGAGAAACAGAAAGGCACCCGAAGAAGCAGAAAGGCACCCGAAGCCGCAGATGCAGCGGATCCCGACCGTGTGCCCGACCCGGCCCAGCTGCCCCCGGCCGCTGGGCCTCGCCTTGACCCGGAGATGCCCCGGAACATCTGGCCAAAGCTGGGACATCAGTGGGAGGTATCGGAAGCGAGGAAGCGTTCCACCGGGCTCCTCAGGAGAGCCCGGAGAAGGGCGCCTGACGGAGATCTGGCCTGGTCAGGCCCCCTTCTTCCGTGGTTGGAAGAAGCCCAGCTTCTTCGGGGAGTACGACACCAGGAGGTTCTTGGTCTGCTGGTGGTACATCACTTGTATGCCGCTGACCTGTGTGAATGCAGTGCCGACGGGGAGTCGGCGGGCTTCGGCCCGCATATAGTCCGGATCTTGGTGGGGAGGGCGCCTCGCATCGGTGGCGACCTCCCTCGGTGTAGACGTACGACTTGTTCGAACCGCACGGCCCACGTGTAGAACTGGCTTAGCACTATCCCACGCCGCCTGAAGCGGCAAGGTCTCATACTTGGCCTCGGCCTCTTGGCCCGAGTCATCCCCGCGTCAGCGGGGACCACGCGAGTAAGAAGGGCTGGAGGCCCTGCCCTGTTGGAAGGCCGCCGTGTCGGCGGGGTCACGCCTTCCGCTCGGGGGTTTCGCTCGGCGGTGCCGCCCGGCGGGTGCGGGGAACAGATGCGCCAGAACGGCCTCTCGGCAACGGGTGCAAATTCAGCCGTTGCCGACACGGCCCACCGTCCCTGGCCGTGGGTCCATCCCCGCGGGTGCGGGGAGCAGGACACGACGAAGCCTCGGCCCGAAGAGATCAAGGGTCCATCCCCGCGGGTCGCGGGGAGCAGTTGGGACCCGGCGGACGACGAGGCGCAGCCGTGGGTCCATCCCCGCGGGTGCGGGGGGCAGGCGTTCCTGGC
The DNA here is from genome assembly GCF_057537855.1 of Streptomyces diversicolor. Lineage (NCBI taxonomy): Bacteria > Bacillati > Actinomycetota > Actinomycetes > Kitasatosporales > Streptomycetaceae > Streptomyces > Streptomyces diversicolor. Next base: position 12,089 of record NZ_BAAJXA010000075.1, on the reverse strand, counting down.
CGCCGCCGACACCGGCCTCCCGGGTCCATCCCCGCGGGTGCGGGGAGCAGCCCGTAAGGGTCTGCATACCTGTAGCTCACGAGGGTCCATCCCCGCGGGCGCGGGGATGGACCCTTCCACTCCACCATCGAGCTGCTGGCCCGGCTCTGCTCCCTGCGCCTGCGGGGATGGACCCGAGTCGGCCACCTTGACCTGCTCGGCCTCCCACTGCTCCCCGCGCCTGCGGGGATGGCCCCCACTCATCACCGAAAGCGAGGTATCCGCCTCTGCTCTTCGCGCCGCTTGCGGCGTCGGGCACTGCGTCGCGGACGGTTTCGCGTAGTTCCTCTCGCGCGGTGCGTTTGCGGCCCTGGCGTCGAGCCTTGTGGCGCTCGGCGCTGGTCGGGCGTTTTGCGGCGGTGCCGTCGCCCTTGTTGAGCTGCCGCAGGCCCAGTTCCCTTTCGAGAGCGCGGGCCTGGGCCTGGACGCGGGCAGCATCGTTGTTGAGCTTGGGTTTGTGGCCGTCTTCGCGGACGAGGCTGCGATGATGTGGATGTGGTCGTCGGCGTGGCGGACGGCCGCCCACCGGCAGCCGGTGCCCTGCTCGGGCTCGTCGATACCGCTGGCGGCGACCATGCAGCGGGCCACGTCCCCCCGCCCCTCGTCGGTCAGGGACCGGTCCTCGGCGGCATTGCGGACCGACAGGTGCCAGACGTGCTTCTTGGGCCGCTCTGTCACCTCGACGGCGTCGACCGGCTGGTCGAGGAGCCACTGTAGCAGTTTGAGCGTGGCGTCGGCATCACGGCCCGGGTCGGGGGCGTTGTCGTCCCAGGAGGCGACCAGGTGCGGGTCGGTGTGTTCCTCGTACGTGCCCGGCCCGTACAGGTAGTACAGGAGACCGATGGTGAGCTGACCGCGCTTGTGGATTGTGGGGATCATGCCCATGGTGCTTCCTACTGCTGGTCAAGGAGGCGGTCGGTGGCGTGCTGGACGTGCTGGACGGCGCGTTCGGTGGCTGCGATCACGACGTCGAGTTGGGGCGGGCGGGCGCCGGCGTTGATCGCCCGGGCGATCTGGTTGAGGTTGTTGCCGACGTGGCCCAGGTGGCGTCGGGCCGCGAAGAGCTCTGCGATCACTTCCCGTTCGTCGGCGATCACGCTGGCGGTTCGGTTGAGGTCGCGGGCGGCGCTGAGGGCCGCGCAGGCGAGGAAGCCGGCGAGGGTGAGGCCGGCGGCCTCGGCGGCGCCGGTGACGTGGGCGAGTTCGTCGTCGCTCAAGCGCGTATTGCGTATGTGGGGGCGCTGACGGCGCTGGTATGTGCGGCGGCGCGTGCGCGGTGGCGCAGCGCACTCGCGTCTCTGCTCTTGTCCCTGGGGCTGCGATCCGCCCTCGGTCGCGGCCTCTTCGTCCGGCGTCCCCCGGCGCCGGACGGTCCCCTGCCAAATTGGGGCAGGGGAGCCCTTGGATACTCCGCTCACGGCGGAGTATCCAAGGGGATAACTTGCTCGCCCCGAGGCCGGGTTGGGTTTCGGCTCACGGTGGTGGGCGCTGCCCTGTGTGTCCGGGTTCGTCATCGGCGTCGCGGCCCTCGGGTGCGGGTGCGGTACTGGATGGCGGCAGCCAGCTCGACCATGGCGGTCGGTCCTGCCAGGACGGTCACGGGTCTGTCGGGACGGTGCTGGACGAGCCACTGGCCGGTAGGGGCGAGGACCGCACCATGCAGGAACCCTCTGCGGACCAGCACGTCTGAAGTTGCCCCGGTGTGATGGACAACCTTCCGCTTTGGGATCCTGGGTCCCGCAAGGAGGAGTTCGTCGTGCCACGGACGCGTCCGGCCTGCCCGCCGGAGTTCCGTCGCCAGATAGTCGAGCTGGTCAGGGCCGAGAAGCGGTGGGAGGAGTCGGGGGACGACGGTCAGAGCCGCGTGGCCGGGTCTTGGCCCGGAAATGCCCCGGAAAACCTGGTCGGAGGTGGGACACCAGGGGGAGATATCGGGAGTAAGGGTGTGTTTCGCCGTGCTCCTTAGGTGAGCCTGGAGAAGGGCGCCTGATGGGTATCTTGCCTGGTCAGGCGCCCTTTTGTTGGTCTAGAAGAAGCCCAGCTTCTTCGGGGAGTACGACACCAGGAGGTTCTTCGTCTGTTGGTAGTGCTCCAGCATCATCCTGTGTGTCTCGCGGCCGATCCCGGACTGCTTGTAGCCGCCGAAGGCCGCGTGTGCCGGGTAGGTGTGGTAGCAGTTGGTCCAGACGCGACCCGCCTGGATGGCGCGTCCCGCCCGGTACGCGGTGTTGACGTCGCGCGTCCACACGCCCGCCCCGAGGCCGTACAGCGTGTCGTTGGCGATCTTGATGGCGTCGTCGAAGTCGTCGAAGGAGGCGACCGAGACCACCGGTCCGAAGATCTCCTCCTGGAAGATCCGCATGCGGTTGTCGCCCTCGAAGATGGTCGGCTGGACGTAGTACCCGCCCTTCAACTCACCGTCATGCTCGACGCGTTCGCCGCCGGTGAGCACCCGGGCGCCCTCCTGCCTGCCGATGTCCAAATAGGAGAGGATCTTCTCCAGCTGGTCGTTGGAGGCCTGCGCGCCGATCATCGTGTCGGTGTCCAGCGGGTGGCCGGGCCTGATCCGCCGGGTGCGTTCGACCGCCGCGTCGAGGAACTCGGCGTAGTGGCCGCGCTGGATCAGGGCCCGGGACGGGCAGGTGCAGACCTCGCCCTGGTTGAGCGCGAACATCGTGAAGCCTTCGAGCGCCTTGTCGCGGAAGTCGTCGTCCCGCGCCCACACGTCGTCGAAGAAGATGTTGGGCGACTTGCCGCCGAGTTCCAGCGTGACCGGCTTGATGTTCTCGGAGGCGTACTGCATGATCAGCCGCCCCGTCGTGGTCTCGCCGGTGAACGCCACCTTCGCCACCCGCGGGCTGGACGCGAGGGGCTTGCCCGCCTCCACGCCGAAACCGTTGACGATGTTCACCACACCCGGCGGCAACAGGTCAGCGACCAGGCTCATCCAGTAGTGGATCGACGCCGGGGTCTGCTCGGCCGGCTTGATGACCACGGCGTTGCCCGCGGCGAGCGCCGGCGCAAGCTTCCATGTCGCCATCAGGATCGGGAAGTTCCACGGGATGATCTGCGCCACGACACCCAGCGGCTCATGGAAGTGGTAGGCGACCGTGTCGTCGTCCAACTCGCCCAGCGAGCCCTCCTGCGCCCGGATCGCCCCCGCGAAGTAGCGGAAGTGATCGATGGCGAGCGGAATGTCGGCCGCCAGCGTCTCACGCACCGGCTTGCCGTTCTCCCAGCTCTCGGCCACCGCCAGCTGTTCGAGCGAGGCCTCCATACGGTCGGCGATCTTGAGCAGGATGCCGGCCCGCTCCGTCACCGACGTGCGGCCCCAGGCGGGCGCGGCCGCGTGCGCCGCGTCCAGCGCTCGCTCCACGTCCTCCGCGGTGCCGCGCGCCACCTCGGTGAACGGCTGTCCGTTCACCGGCGACGGGTTCTCGAAGTACTGCCCGCGCGCCGGCGGGACGTACGCACCGCCGATGAAGTGGTCGTAGCGCGCCTGGTAGGAGACGATCGCGCCCTCGGTGCCGGGCGCCGCGTAACGGGTCATCCTGGTCTGCCTCCGGTGAAGCGCTGCCCGCCGTTGGGCAGCTCGCGCGGCCGAGGCTAGGGACGGGTACGTTGCAACCACGTTGCGCGGCCGGTCGGCACGCCGCCCGGCGTGATGGCCGGGGCGGGCGGTGCCGCCAGCTCCGACTCCAGTTCCGCGAGACGCGCCCGCACCGCCGCCGTCGGCCGCACTGCGGCGAGCGCCCGCCACACCTCCAGGTCGTCCTCGCCCCAGGGCGCGTGCGCCCACTCCGCCAGCAGATCGGGGTCACGGCGGGCGATCAGCGCCGCCCGCAGCCCGTCGGCCAGGCGCCGTCTGAGCCGCACCACGGCCGGTGCCTGCGAGCCGGGCAGCAGCGGACCGGAGTACGCGGTCGCGGCCGCCGTGACCGCGCCCGCCGCCAGCCGCCGCTCCACCACGGCGACATCGGACTCCACCAAGGCCGTCAGCCGGTACGGCCGCGACGCCAGCAGTCCCGGACCCAACAGCCTGCGCAGCCGGGCCAGTTCGGCGCGCAGGGTCACCGGCGTCACCGACTCGTCCTCGTACAGCGCGCACCGCAACTCGTCGCCGGTCAGACCCTCCGGATGGCGGGCAAGCAGCACCAGCAGCTCGCTGTGCCGCCGGCCGAGGACGATCCGGCGCCCGTCCAGCACGAGCCGCGCCTCGTCGCGACCCAGCGCGGTCAGGCCGGCCGCCTTTTCCGTGGGCCGCGGCGGGGCGAGCAGCGCGAGCTGGGACTCGGCGGCCCGCGCCACCGCCTGTACGAACCCCAGGCTGTGCGGGTGCGCCAGCCCGTCCCCGCCGGTGATGTCCACCGCCCCGAGCACCCGGCCGGTGCGCGGATCGTGCACCGGTGCCGCCGCGCAGGTCCATGGCTGCACCTGCCGGATGAAGTGCTCGGCCGCGAAGACCTGCACCGGCCGGCCGATGGCGACGGCCGTGCCCGGCGCGTTGGTCCCGACGGCGCTCTCCGACCAGCGCGCACCCGGCACGAAGTTCATCCGGTCCGCTCTGCGCCGGGTCGCCGGATGGCCCTCGACCCACAGCAGCCTGCCGTGCGCGTCGCACACCGCGAGCAGATGCTCGCCGTCCGCCGCGAACGTGCCCATCAGCTCTCTGAACAGCGGCATGACCCGGGCCAGCGGGTGCTCCGCACGGTAGGCGCCGAGGTCGCCGTCGGTCAGTTCCACGTTCGCGCTGCCGTCGGGGCCCACGCCCGCCCGTGCGGAACGCCGCCACGAGTCCGCCACCACCGAACGCACCGGACGCGGCACCGTGCCGGCCGTGGTGAACGTCTCGTGCGCGCGGCGCAGCACTCGGACGCGTTCGGCCGGGTCGGCCCCCGGCTCCAGGGCCACCCATGGATCGGTCACCTCGGCCTCCCCGGACGGCGATGCGGTAGGGGACATCGTCACCCGGGGGGTGGGCGCGGACAACAGTTTCGACCGCTCTCACCCAAACGATGGGCGACGGCGTGCGCCGGGCGCACAAGGTGGACGGGGCCTCGGCGAACACCCGACAGAGCACCGCGCCGGACGGTGGGACCGGTCAGGTGAGGTTGACGAGTCTGATGTAGCGGACCCAGTCCCAGTTGGGCCCCGGATCGGTGTGGTCGGTCCCGGGCACCTCGACATGCCCGAGGATGTGCGCCCGGTCCTTGGGGATGCCGTATCTCTCGCAGATCGCCGCCGTCAGCCTCGCCGACTGCGTGTACATCGCGTCGGTGAAGTAGGCGGGTTGATCCACCCAGCCCTCGTGCTCGATACCGATGCTGCGGGTGTTGTAGTCCCAGTTCCCCGCGTGCCAGGCGATGTCGGCCTCACGGACGCACTGCGCCACATGCCCGTCCGCGGAACGGACCACATAGTGCGCCGACACCTTCTTCTGCGGGTTCTGGAAGATGGACAGGGTGCTGGCATACGTCTCCTGGGTGACGTGGACGATCACGCGGTCCACGGGATAGGCGCTGGGACGGCTGGACGCCGTGTAGTTGGAGGTGCTGGCCGGCTGCCACTCGGCGGACGGGTAGTCGACGGCCTGGGTCTGCGCGCCGGCGTGCGCGCCGGGAAGCATCGCATAGGGCACCGCGGCGAGCGCCGCGCCTTTCAGGATCCGTCGTCTGCTGGGCAGCGGTCGGGACCGGTCCATGGTCGATTCGCCTTTCGGTGTGGGGGGATTCGGGAACTGCCGTGGCGAGGTCAGGCGTGTAGTGCGTTCGCCGTCTCGCGCGGCCGTGCGGGTATGCCGCGGTGGGTTTCGCGGGCGGGCGGCCGTTCTTCGCGGAGCTTCGCCACGCACGTGTAGGGGGTGTCGCACACGTTGGCCAACGGTGATTCGACCGCCTGGGTCGCGAACTGATACGCGTCCAACTCGGTGAATCCGTGGTGGCGCACGAGCCACCACACCAGGTCCGCCTGGGAGGTCCGGAAGGTGTCCTCCGAAGGGCGCGCCGAACCGGTCGAGATGATGTGGGTGTCCGGCTCCCCGCCGACGACGACCGTGCCGCGCAGCACGACGCCCACGACGGGGGAGTGGAGCCGGGCGAGGAACCCGGGCAGGACACGAACACGGGCCGTAGCGCGGCCCGATGGCGTCCCGCGCGGCCCTGGGATGAATTCCCCCGACATCAGTGAACCCCCTTGTCACCGTCGCGCACCCGCGGTCCCGGTCGGTCCGGTGCCCGGCTGCGTCTCGCGTGAATTACGGTACGGCGCTGGCGGGTTGGGCAGAAGGTCGGCGTGTGAATCGGTGGACGAGAGCGAAACTGTGGACAACGCCGCCACCCGGTCGGGGGAATCGGCTCCGGATGCTGGACAACTGCCCTGTCTCTGTGACAGCGCTGTGACCGAACGAGTGGTCCCGGTCACAGCGCATCGTGGTCGGATCCTGGTCGACTCGGCGGATGCGTGCCACGTCACTCCCGCCGCTCGCGGCCGTCGCCGCCGCGTTGCTCCTGACGGCCTGCGGCAGCCAGGTGCCGGCTCGGTCCTCCGGTGACCCAGGCCGTCCTTCGTGCGATGCCGGCTCACCGGGGAAGCCGACCGCGACGGGTGGAAGCGGCGGACCGGAGACGGACGGTGTCACGCTGATCGACGTCGGCGGCCCGACCGGGGACTGCGCGGTGTTTCAGGTCACCAACCACCACGACAGGCCCTTCCGGTACACCCTCACCTTCCGGTTCCGGCCCTACGGCGGCGCGGCGCCGGTGGACGCGTCACGAGTCCTGGCGTCCGTCGCGCCCGAGGCCACCGTGACCGGCACGGTCAAGATGCCCGCGCCGCCGGAGGGCACGGCCGGCGCGGCGCAGGTGAAGGCGCAGGTGGAGGTGGCCAAGGTGCGCAGCGTTCCCACCGACGAGGCACCGGCACCGGGCGGTCCCTGCCCGTCGTCCGGGGTGCGTGTGTACGCGGACGAGGGCGACGCGGCCATGGGACTTCGCGTGGTGAGCCTCCGCCTGGAGAACTGCGGCACGGACACATACCGCATCGAGGGTTACCCCCGGCTGAGCGTCCTCGACGACGCCCACCGGACGGTGGAGGGGCTGCGGATCCTGCACGACGGGTCCTCCGTCGCAGGCAGCACGGGAGCCGACGGGCCGCCCGGGCCGCTGGCCCTGAAGCCGGGCGAGGGCGCGCACGCCGGGCTGGTGTGGCGCAACACGGTGCTCTCCGGCACCCCGGTGCACGCCCCCTATGTGCGGGTGCGGGCGAAGCCGGGCGCCGCGCCGGTGATGGTGACACCGGAACTGGACCTGGGCACGACCGGAAAGCTCGCCGTCGGTCCATGGAAGAGGACCGGGCGTCCGTGACCACCCGGCACACCGGGCCGCACGCGTCCAGGATCCCGAAACCCTTCCCGTGATCACCCGGCAGGACGCCCGCACACGTCCAGGGTCCCGACGCCTTTCCCGTGATCACCCGGCAGGGTGGCCGCACGCGGTGAGGGTCCCGAAACCCTTCCCGTGATCACTCGGCAGGGCGGCCGCACACGTCCAGGGTCCCAGCGCCTTTCTCGTGATCACCCGGCAGGCCGCGCCGCACGGTCAGGATCCCCACGCCCCTCCCGTGGCCACCCAGCAGGACGGCCGCACACGGTCAAGGCCCCGGCACCCCTCCCCGCCGTCACACGGGAACGCCCTCCCGGAGGTATGCGAGGGTCCCGGTCATCGCAGCCGCGTGCAGGGCGGTCAGCGCGGGGAGCCGGGCGGCGAGCGGTGTGCGCGTCAACTCGTCGAGGGTGAACAGCCCGTGCCGGTCGTGTTCGGAGCTGAGCCGGATTCCCGCGTCCTCGGCGAGGATCCCCCCCGTCGAAGAAGCAGTCGAGGACCGGACCCGTGCCGAGCACGTCCGCCCGGTGGTCGACGCCGATCAGCCGGGGCACCGGACCGAGTTCGACGCCCGTCTCCTCCCGCATCTCCCGCCGCGCCGCCGTCCACGGGTCCTCGCCGTGATCGAGCATCCCGCCCGGCAGCCACCAGGTCCCGGCGGCCGGCTGCCCGGGCCCGTAGCGCAGCAGCAGGAGGCGGTTCCGTCCGTCCAGCATCACCACGCACGACGCGAGGAGCGTCCGCGGCTGGGACTCGATCCACTGCTCACGGGGCACCCAGTCCGCCATGTACGCCTCCCGGTCTCGCACGCCGCATGTCTTCCACCCGTGGCTGCCGGACAATCCGGTTGCCGGGCCCCGAACGTTCCTGCGAGGGTCTGCGCCATGCCCGCCTTCACCGCGCCCGACGGCACCCGACTGGCCTACCACGTCTTCGGCGACGGTCCCCCGCTGGTCTGTCTGCCGGGCGGTCCGATGCAGGACTCCGCGTACCTCGGCGAGTTGGGCGGCCTGTCCGTCCACCGGCGGCTCGTCCTGCTGGATCTGCGTGGCACCGGAGCGTCACAGGTGCCGGACGACGAGGACTCGTACCGCTGCGACCGCCTCGTCGCGGACGTGGACGCGCTGCGCGACCACCTCGGGCTCGACCGGACGGATCTGCTGGGGCACTCGGCGGGCGCGAACCTGGCCGTGCGCTACCTGGAGCGCCACCCGGGGCGTGTCGGCAGACTCGCGCTGATCACCCCGAGCGTCATGGCCGTCGGCATCACGATCGGCGGCGACCTCCGCCGCGACACGGCGGCGCTCCGCGCGGGCGAACCCTGGTACCCGGCCGCCCGCGCGGCCCTCGAAGAGATCGTCGCGGGCCGGGCGACCGTCGACTCCTGGCGGGCCGTCGCACCCTTTGCCTACGGCCGTTGGGACGCGGCTGCGCGACAACACCGGGCCGCCGAGGAGCGGCAGCGCAACGACTCGGCCGCCGCCGTCTTCACCGCGGACGGCGCCTTCGACCCGGACACCACCCGAGCGGCACTCGCCGCCTTCGCACAGCCGGTGCTGCTGCTGGCCGGCGAGTACGACCTCAACTCCCCGCCGGGCGCGCTGGCCGAGTACGCGGCGTTGTTCCGGGACGCCCGGTTCAGCGCGCAGCCGGGCGCCGGCCACTTCCCCTGGCTCGACGACGCCGGGTACTTCGTGGGCGCGGTCGGGGACTTCCTCGGCTGAGGCGCCCCGGCCGTCAGGCGATGTGTTCGGCCACTGTCGCCGGGTCGTCCAGGACGGCCCGCACCACGGAGTGCGCGGCCCCGAGCAGCGGCCCCTCGGAGCCGAGCCGTGACACCGACACGGGACAGGGCGGCCCCGCCGTGCGGTCCGCCAGTTCTTTCGCCAGCGACGGCAGGAGCCAGGGCGAGAGCCCGGCCAGCGCGCCGCCCAGCACCACGGACTGCGGATCGAGCAGGTTCACCGCCCCGGTCAGGGCGATGCCGAGCGCCGTACCGGCGTCGTGCAGGGCCCGTCGTACGTCCTCGTGCCCCTCGTCGGCACGCCGGGCGAGCAACCCGACCAGATCCTCACCGGGCGCAAGTCCGGCCGCGCGCAGGACCGCCTCCTCACCGGCGTACTGTTCGAGGCATCCGCGCCCGCCGCACGGGCAGCGCGGGCCGTCCGGGCGGACCGGGACATGGCCCAGCTCGCCCGCGAAACCCCGGGTGCCGCGCAGCAGCCGCCCGTCCACGACGACCGCGGCACCGATGCCGATCTCGGCCGACACATGCAGGAAGTCCCGTGGGGTGCCCGCGCCCAGCCATAGTTCGGCGAGCGCGCCGAAGTTGGCCTCGTTGTCCACCGTCAGCGGCAGGCCGACGGGCAGCAGGGCGCCGAGGTCGGTGTCCCGCCAGTCGAGGTTCGGGGCGCGCACGACCGTGCGGGCATCGCGCGCCACCAGGCCGGGTACGGCGACCGCGAGCCCGGCGGGCCACAGGCCCGCCCGCTCCGCCTGGGCGACGACCCGGCGCACCAGGGCGGCGAGTTCATCGAGCACCGGCTCTGCGGCACGGCCCCGGTTGCCGCCGTGCCGCACGGCACGCGCGCGTACATCGCCGCGCAGGTCGACCGCGCACACCGCGAGATGGTCGACGCCGACCTCCGCGCCGATCCCGGCCGGGCCGCGGCCGCTGACGGCGAGCGCCGATCCCGGACGGCCCACCCGGCCGGGCCGTTCGGGGCCCAGCTCCTCCAGCAGCCCCCAACGGGTCAGTTCCTCCACGAGGGTCGACACCGCGGCCCGGGTCAGCCCGATGCGCGAGGCGACCGCCGCCCGGGAGAGCGGCCCCTCGGCGCTGACGGCGTGCATCACCCTGGCCAGGTTGCGGCGGCGCATGCCCTGCTGGGTGTCCGGCAGGCGGCCGGAACGGGCCGGGCCCTCGTGCGGCGGTGCGGTCATGCCTGCGTCGATCCTCGCTCCATGTCCCTCAGCGGCCCTCCGGCGCGGTGTCCCTCAGCGGCCTTCCGGCGCGAACGCCGGTCACGGAGTGTCCGTCCCCCGGGCCAGCAACGGGGCCGCGTCGGAGAGTACCCCGGAGATCCGGGCCAGCGTCGCCTCGTCCCGCTCCACCGGGTCCAGTACCGGGCCCGCGGCCGTGTTCCAGCGGCGGGCGACCGCGGCCGGATCCTCGCCGGTCAGCAGCCCGGCCGCCTGGGCCGCAGCGCCGAGCGCGACCAGTTCCCTGGCCTCGGGCACCTGCACGGGCCGCCCCGACAGCCGCCGCACCGTCTGCTGCCAGGCCGTGCCGCGGGCGCCGCCGCCGATCAGCAGCAGGGGTGTGCTCCGGTCGGCGTCCTCGTCGAGCACCAGGTCGAGGGCGCCGAGCAGCGCGTGGACGGCACCGTCGTACGCGGCCTGCAAAAGCTGCCCCGCCGTCGTGTCGTGGCGCAGGCCGTGCAGCAGTCCCGAGGCGTTCGGCAGGTTCGGGGTGCGCTCGCCGTCCAGGTAGGGCAGCAGGGTGACGGCGGTGCCGGGTTCGACCGCCTCCCGGTCAAGGCCCAGCAGCGCGGCGACGCGGTCGACGGCGAGGGTGCAGTTCAGGGTGCAGGCCAGTGGCAGCCAGTCGCCGTGCGCGTCGGCGAAGCCCGCGACCGTGCCGGTCGGGTCGGCGGGGCGGTGCGTGGACACCGCGTACACCGTGCCGGACGTGCCGAGGCTCAGCACCGGGGTGCCGGGGCGGAGCCCGAGGCCGAGCGCGGCGGCGGCGTTGTCCCCGGTGCCGGGCGCCACCAGGGTGCCCTTGGAGAACGGCAGGTCATGGCTGTCGCGCACGGTGCCCGCCACCTCGCCGGGCCGGACCACGCGGGGCAGCAGCGCCGGGTCGAGCCCCACATGGGCGAGGGTTTCCTCGTCGTACGTCTCGGTGCCGGATGCCCACCAGCCGGTGCCGGAGGCGTCGCCGCGGTCGGTGGTGCCCTGACCGGTGAGGCGCTCGGTGAGGTAGTCGTGGGGCAGGCGCACCGCCTTGGTGGCGCGGACCGCCTCCGGCTCGTGCTCGGCGAGCCAGGCCCACTTGGTGACCGTGAAGGACACCCCGGGCACGCTGCCGGTGCGCTCCGCCCATGCCTTCGGGCCGCCCAGCTCCTCCACGAGCCGGCGGGCCTGCGGCGCCGAGCGCACGTCGTTCCACAGCAGGGCCGGCCGGACCGGCTCTCCTGCGCCGTCCAGGGTGACCAGGCCGTGCTGCTGGCCGCCGATCGACACCGCGGCGGCCTCACGCGCCGCGTCGCCGCACTGGCGCAGGGCCTCGCACAGGGCCTGCCACCACTGGCGCGGGTCGCTCTCCCGGCCCGCGCCGGAGGTGACGGTGTGCGGCGCCTGGCCGCTCGCCACGACCCGGCCCGTGGCCGTGTCGACGACCAGCGCCTTGGTGGACTGGGTGGATGTGTCCACGCCGACGACGAGCGGACCATCGGCTGCTGACATCGGGCTCTCCCTTTTCCGCGGCTCGCGGGGATCTGACCTGGTCTTCTCGGGTGTGTCCCGGCGGTGATGTCCGGGGCGACCCGGATGTCACCCCTTTGGAGACATCTTCTCCCTTCCCAGGGCTGCGACCGCATACTAATTTGTAAACCGCCATGACGAAATAGTCGCAAGCGAACAAGGAGCCGCGGCATGAGCTACCAG
>NZ_BAAJXA010000074.1:0-24398 GCF_057537855.1 Streptomyces diversicolor | reverse complement strand
TTCAGGGCGCGGTCGAACCGTTACGGACTTGGCCGGACCTGGTTGGTCACCAGGCCGGACCGGCCCCTGATCACACGTGAGATCGGTACCCGGCGGCGCGAAGTTGGAGAGAACTCTCACTTCAACCGGCGGGTCGTCCCCGGATAAGTGGTTAAAATCGCCACTGACCAGCGAGGACGGGGCACCTCGCCGGTCCTGCGCACACGCGCGTCCTGCGGGCGACGTACCGTATGGGCGCGGGCTCAGGTACCGTGGAAGCCCTACGGACGGGCCTCTCTGCGGAGAGTCCGTTCCAGATCATGAACGCGTGTCAGACTCTGGGGCCGTCGAGCCCCGTCGTTGAGGGGGTCGAGCCATGGGGCGCGGCCGGGCCAAGGCCAAGCAGACGAAGGTCGCCCGCCAGCTGAAGTACAACAGCGGTGGGACGGACCTCTCACGCCTGGCCGAGGAGCTGGGCGCATCGACGTCGAACCAGTCGCCGAACGGCGACCGCTTCGAGGACGATGAGCATGACGACGACCTGTATTCACGGTACGCCGACCTCTATGAGGACGACGACGAGGAGGACGAGGACGGCCAGTCCTCGCAACACCGTCGCGGCGCGTGACGCTGGCAGCGGCTCAGCCGTGTCATCCCGGTCCGGGGTTCACCACCGGACCGGGATTTGTGCTGACGTCGCGGTTACGCGTAGTCGCCGACCAGCCTCGCACCCGTGGGTTCGTCCCCTCGGTCGGTGATCTCGCCGGCCACCCAGGCGTCGACCCCGCGGTCGGCTAGCGTCGTGAGCGCCGTGTCCGTCGACTCCTGCGGGACGACCGCGATCATGCCGACGCCCATGTTGAGGGTCTTCTCCAGCTCCGGTCGCGCTACCTCACCCACCCTGCCGACCAGGTCGAAGACCGGGCCCGGGGCCCAGGTGGCACGGTCGACGACCGCGTGCAGCCCGTCCGGGATCACCCGCGCGAGATTGGCGGCGAGCCCGCCGCCGGTCACATGGCTGAAGGCGTGCACCTCGGCGGTGCGGGTCAACGCCAGGCAGTCCAGGGAGTAGATCCTCGTCGGCTCCAGCAGTTCCTCGCCGAGGCTACGGCCGAACTCCTCGATCCGCGCGTCCAGGGACAGCCCGGCCTGGTTCAGCAGCACATGACGGACCAGGGAGTACCCGTTCGAGTGAAGACCGGAGGACGCCATGGCGATCACCGTGTCACCCGTACGGATGAGATCCGCGCCCAGCAGCCGGTCGGCCTCCACGACGCCCGTGCCGGCGCCGGCGACATCGAAGTCGTCCTCGCCCAGCAGACCCGGGTGCTCGGCCGTCTCGCCGCCCACCAGGGCGCAGCCGGCCAGCACACAGCCCTCCGCGATGCCCTTCACGATGGCCGCGACCCGCTCAGGGCGCACCTTGCCGACGCAGATGTAGTCGGTCATGAACAGCGGCTCGGCGCCGCACACCACGATGTCGTCCATGACCATCGCGACCAGGTCATGGCCGATGGTGTCGTACACGCCCAGCTGACGGGCGATGTCGACCTTCGTGCCGACGCCGTCGGTGGCGGAGGCCAGCAGCGGGCGCTCGTAGCCCTTGAGCGCCGAGGCGTCGAACAGTCCGGCGAAGCCGCCGAGGCCGCCCAGCACCTCGGGGCGCCGGGTCTTCTTCACCCACTCCTTCATCAGCTCGACGGCGCGGTCGCCCGCCTCGATGTCGACGCCCGCGGCTGCGTAGCTGGCACCAGTGGTCTCAGGCATGACTGTGACTTTCGTGTCGTACGGCAGGTGTTACGGGCGACGGATCGCGTCGACTGCGGCCGGGGCGGCCGTGCCGGCCGCCAACTCGGTCTCCAGGAGCTGCTTGCCGAGCAGTTCGGGGTCCGGGAGTTCCATCGGGTACTCGCCGTCGAAGCAGGCGCGGCACAGGTTCGGCTTGGCGATGGTGGTCGCCTCGATCATGCCGTCGATGGAGATGTAGGCCAGGGAATCGGCGCCCAGCGAGGTGCCGATCTCGTCGATGGACATGCCGTTGGCGATCAGCTCGGCGCGGGTGGCGAAGTCGATGCCGAAGAAGCAGGGCCACTTGACGGGGGGCGAGGAGATCCGGATGTGCACCTCGGCCGCGCCCGCCTCGCGGAGCATGCGGACCAGGGCGCGCTGGGTGTTGCCGCGCACGATCGAGTCGTCCACGACGACCAGGCGCTTGCCCCTGATGACTTCCTTGAGCGGATTCAGCTTCAGACGGATGCCGAGCTGGCGGATGGTCTGCGAGGGCTGGATGAAGGTCCGGCCGACGTACGCGTTCTTGACGAGACCGGCGCCGAACGGGATCCCGCTGGCCTCCGCGTAGCCGATGGCGGCCGGGGTGCCGGACTCCGGGGTCGCTATCACCAGGTCGGCCTCGACCGGGGACTCCTTGGCGAGGCGGCGGCCCATCTCGACCCGGGAGAGATACACGTTGCGGCCGGCGATGTCGGTGTCCGGGCGGGCCAGGTACACATACTCAAAGACACAGCCCTTGGGCTTCGCTTCCGCGAATCGCGACGTACGCAGACCGTTCTCGTCGATCGCCACGAACTCGCCGGGCTCGATCTCACGCACGAAGCTGGCACCCGTGATGTCGAGGGCGGCGGTCTCCGAGGCGACCACCCAGCCGCGCTCCAGGCGGCCCAGCACCAGCGGGCGGACGCCCTGCGGGTCACGGGCGGCGTACAGGGTGTGCTCGTCCATGAAGACCAGCGAGAACGCGCCCCTGACCTTGGGGAGGACCGAGTGCGCGGCCTCCTCGATGGTCAGCGGCTTGCCGTCGTCGTCGACCTGGGCGGCGAGGAGCGCCGTGAGCAGGTCGGTGTCATTGGTGGCCGCGACCCGGGTCGAGCGGCCGTTGGTGTCCTTCGGCAGATCGGCGACCATCTCGGCGAGCTGTGCCGTGTTGACCAGGTTGCCGTTGTGGCCGAGCGCGATGGAACCGTGCGCCGTGGCGCGGAACGTCGGCTGGGCGTTCTCCCACACGGAGGCGCCGGTGGTCGAGTAGCGGGCGTGTCCGACCGCGATATGACCCTGGAGCGAACCGAGCGAAGTCTCGTCGAAGACCTGCGAGACCAGGCCCATGTCCTTGAAGACGAGGATCTGGGAGCCGTTGCTGACCGCGATTCCCGCGGATTCCTGACCCCGGTGCTGGAGGGCGTAGAGCCCGAAGTACGTGAGTTTTGCGACCTCTTCGCCCGGAGCCCAGACCCCGAAGACGCCACACGCGTCCTGGGGGCCCTTCTCGCCGGGGAGCAGATCGTGATTGAGTCGACCGTCACCACGTGGCACGCGTCCGAGTGTAGGCGAGATCGACCACTGGTCCGAATTGGCTAATGCCCCGAAGATACGTGTTCGTCATCCGTCACGGCTCCGCGACCGCGCTGACCCTCTCGCCGTTTTCGCTGGTCAGCGTGAGGCTGCGGTGATCCAGGCGGTAGCCGACCGTGCCGTCGAAGAGGCGCAGCAGGCTCTTTTCCGTACGCATGAGTGAGACGTCGCACACCCTTCGGGTGGTGGCGGCGGTGCCCAGAGTGATATGGGCGTCGCGGACCGTGGCCTTCGCGGTCACCCGGTTGCAGCCCAGGCTGCCGGTGACCCGGCCGCTCTTCTCGCCGAAGACGAGATACGGTGCGGCGCCGCCGGGCAGCGAGGCCGCGGTGCCGTCGGGGCCGCCGGCGCCGAGTGCCGTGATGGTCCACTTGGTGCCCCGCAGCGGGGCGTCCGGTTCCTCGGACAGCCGCACGGAGTCGCCGGCCTCGGTGCCGAGGGTCAGTTCGCCGCCGCGCACCCGCATGGTGAGCGGGCCGTCGGCGAGGGTACGGGCCAGCACCCGCTCGAAGGCCATCGGCTCCCGCGCGCAGCCCATCTCGGTCATCTCGGCGTCTTCGAGCGTCAGTCGGCCGCCGTCGAAGACGGCCCGGGCGCTGAACTGGTTGCAACCGTAGCTGCCCCGGACCCGGCCGTCGGTGAACTCGGCGTAGGCCCCGGCGGGCGCCCGCCGCATCGTGCCGTCCACGGTGACGCTGTCGACGCTCCAGCGGACACCGGTGACGGACGTGTGGACGGAGCCCGAGCCGCCGCCGTTCACACGCTCGCTGCCGCAGGCCGCGAGCGGCAGCAGCACGAGCGGGGCCATCAGGGTCAGGCGCCGCCGCTTCCGGTTCCTGGCCCAGGTGCGGTCCGTGCGGTCCGTGCTGTCCGTGGTCTCCATGGCCCTTGGACGCGGCAGCCCGGTCTTCGGTTCGCGCTACGACATCCGCGTATCGGTTCGTGTTACGACATCAGCGGCAGCAGCCCGCCGAGGTCCGCGCGTTCGCCGCTCGCGCTGACCTTCGCGTCCGCGACGGCGTCCGCCCAGGCCAGCCGTCCCGTGGCGAGCCGGACCCAGGTCAGCGGGTCCGTCTCCACGACGTTCGGCGGAGTGCCGCGGGTGTGCCGGGGCCCTTGCACGCACTGCACGACGGCGTACGGCGGGATGCGCACCTCGGTGGAGCCGCCCGGTGCCTTCACCGCGAGGGCGTCGGCGAGCAGACGGGTCGCCGCGGCGAGCGCCTGCCGGTCGCAGGGGACCTCAAGGCCGGGCACGGCGGCGTTCAGGTCGTCGGTGTGGACGACGAGTTCCACGGTCCGGGTGACGAGGTAGTCGGCGAGCGGCAGGGCGCCGGCGTTGGTGTCCAGAATGCGGCTGCCGGGATGCGTGTCGAGCTGGGCGACGAGGTCGCGCTCCACGTCCGTGAGGTAGGCGACCGGGTCGGGGTGGCGCCCCACCAGAGCGCGGGTGAACTCGTCGATGGCCGGGGCGTTGGCCGAGGTGGCGAACGGCCAGTCGAGGAGCGTGGTGTCCTGCCGGGGTGGCTCGGGCCGGTCGAGGGAACGGCCGATCGCCGTGACCGCCATCCCGATGTGCGCGACGAGTTCGCGTACGGTCCAGTCGCCGAGCCGCGTGGGAAGCGCCAGCTGTTCGGGGGTGAGGGTGCGGACCGCTTCCCGTACGGTGCGCAGCTGGGCGAGGACCGCGGTGCGGGTTCTGGCGGGGTCGTAGGTGCGGGTACGCGATTTGGCCGGTGGCATGGACGCTCCGCTGGGGGCCGAAAGGGTGTGTTGTGTGAGGGCGCCTTGGGAACGGGTGGGGTCCGTTGGCGGGCGGGTGCGGGTTCATTGTGGCTGAGCGCGCAGTTCCCCGCGCCCCCTTCAGGGGCGTTGGTCCTCAGCATCGTTGCGTGGTCCCGGCGCCTCCGGAAAGGGTGGGATCCGTCGGCGGGCGGGTGCCGGCTCATCGTGGCTGAGCGCGCAGTTCCCCGCGCCCCCTTCAGGGGCGTTGGTCCTCAGCATCGTTGCGTGGTCCCGGCGCCTCCGGAAGGGGCGGGATCCGTCGGCGGGCGGGTGCCGGCTCATCGTGGCTGAGCGCGCAGTTCCCCGCGCCCCCTTCAGGGGTGGAGCCCCGCCGTGGGCGGGGCTCCGGGGGGTTAGGTCAGGAGGGACGGGATTGTTGATTCGTGGGTGGTGCGTAGGTCGGTCAGGGGGAGGTCGAACTCGTTCTGGAGGGTGATCGTGTCGCCGTCCACCACGCCGATGCGGGTGGCCGGCAGGCCCCGCGCGCCGCACATGTCGTTGAAGCGGACCTCCTCCGAGCGGGGCACCGCGACGAGCGCGCGGCCGGCCGACTCGGAGAAGAGGAAGGTGAAGGCGTCCAGGCCGTCCGGCACGACCAGGCGCGCGCCCTTCCCGCCGAGCAGGGCCGACTCGACGACCGCCTGGATCAGACCGCCGTCCGACAGGTCGTGCGCGGAGTCGATCATGCCGTCGCGGGACGCGGAGATCAGGATCTCGCCGAGCAGACGCTCGCGTTCCAGGTCCACGGCCGGCGGCAGACCGCCCAGGTGGTCGTGGATCACCTGGGACCAGGCCGAGCCACCGAACTCCTCCCGCGTGTCGCCGAGGAGGTAGAGCAGCTGACCCTCCTCCTGGAAGGCGACGGGGGTGCGGCGGGCCACATCGTCGATGACGCCCAGGACCGCCACGACCGGGGTGGGGTGGATCGCGGCCTCGCCCGTCTGGTTGTACAGGGAGACGTTGCCGCCCGTCACCGGCGTGCCCAGCTGCCGGCAGCCGTCCGCGAGCCCACGCACCGCCTCCGCGAACTGCCACATCACGGCGGGGTCCTCGGGCGAGCCGAAGTTCAGGCAGTCGGAGACCGCGAGGGGCTTCGCACCGGTCGTCGCCACGTTCCGGTACGCCTCGGCGAGCGCCAGCTGCGCGCCCGTGTACGGGTCGAGCTTGGCGTAGCGGCCGTTGCCGTCCGTGGCGATGGCGACGCCGAGACCGGTCGACTCGTCGATGCGGATCATGCCCGAGTCCTCGGGCTGCGCCAGCACCGTGTTGCCCTGCACGAAGTGGTCGTACTGGGACGTGATCCACTTCTTCGACGCCTGGTTGGGTGAGCCCACGAGCTTGAGGACCTGGTCCTTCAGCTCCGCCGACGTCGCCGCCCGGGGCAGCTTGTTCGCGTCGTCCGCCTGGAGTTCGTCCTGCCAGGCCGGGCGGGCGTACGGGCGCTCGTACACCGGGCCCTCGTGCGCGACCGTGCGCGGGTCGACGTCGACGATCTTGCCGCCGTGCCAGTAGATCTCCAGCCGGTCGCCGTCGGTGACCTCGCCGATCACCGTGGCGATGACGTCCCACTTGGCGCAGATCTCCAGGAAGCGGTCGACCTTCTGAGGCTCGACCACCGCGCACATGCGTTCCTGCGACTCGCTCATGAGGATTTCCTCGGGCGAGAGCGTGGAGTCGCGCAGCGGGACGTCGTCCAGGGTGACGCGCATGCCGCCGGAGCCGTTGGAGGCCAGTTCGGAGGTGGCGCAGGACAGGCCGGCCGCGCCCAGGTCCTGGATGCCGACGACCAGCTTCTCCTGGAACGCCTCCAGGGTGCACTCGATGAGGAGCTTCTCCTGGAAGGGGTCGCCGACCTGGACGGCGGGGCGCTTGGAGGGCTTCGCCTCGTCGAAGGTCTCGGAGGCGAGGATCGAGGCGCCGCCGATGCCGTCGCCGCCCGTGCGGGCGCCGTACAGGATGACCTTGTTGCCGGCGCCGGACGCCTTCGCCAGGTGGATGTCCTCGTGCCGCATCACGCCGATGGCACCGGCGTTGACCAGCGGGTTGCCCTGGTAGCAGGCGTCGAAGACGACCTCGCCGCCGATGTTGGGCAGGCCGAGGCAGTTGCCGTAGCCGCCGATGCCGGCGACGACTCCGGGGAGCACCCGCTTGGTGTCGGGGTGGTCGGCCGCGCCGAAGCGCAGCGGGTCGACCACGGCGACCGGGCGTGCGCCCATCGCGATGATGTCGCGGACGATGCCGCCGACTCCGGTGGCCGCGCCCTGGTAGGGCTCGACGTAGGAGGGGTGGTTGTGCGACTCGACCTTGAAGGTCACGGCGTAGCCCTGGCCGACGTCCACGACGCCGGCGTTCTCGCCGATGCCGACGAGGAGCGCGTCGGACTCGGGGGCCTTCTCGCCGAACTGGCGCAGATGGACCTTGGAGGACTTGTACGAGCAGTGCTCGGACCACATGACGGAGTACATGGCGAGTTCGGCGCCGGTCGGGCGGCGGCCCAGGATCTCCACGATCCGCTCGTACTCGTCCTTCTTCAGGCCGAGTTCGGCCCAGGGCAGCTCGACGTCGGGGGTCGCGGCCGCGTGCTCGACCGTGTCCAGAGGCGTCCGGCTCATGCGCCCACCAGCTTCTTGAGGATCGAGGTGAAGAAGGGGAGGCCGTCGGTGCGGCCGGTACCGATCAGCGGTTCCACGGCGTGCTCGGGGTGCGGCATGAGGCCGACGACGTTGCCCGCCTCGTTGGTGATGCCGGCGATGTCGCGCAGCGAACCGTTGGGGTTGCCGTATCCGTCAGCGGCTTCGCCGCGGGCCAGGTAGCGGAAGACGACCCGGCCCTCGGCCTCCAGCTCGTCGAGCGTGTACGGGTCGGCGACGTACCGGCCGTCCATGTTCTTCAGCGGGATGCGGATCTCCTGGCCCTCGCGGTAGTCGCCGGTCCAGGCGGTTCGCGCGTTCTCCACCCGCAGCTTCTGGTCGCGGCAGATGAAGTGGAGGTGGTCGTTGCCGAGCATCGCACCCGGCAGGAGGTGGGCCTCGGTGAGGATCTGGAAGCCGTTGCAGATGCCGAGGACCGGCAGTCCGGCCCGCGCCTGCTCGATGACGCTCCCCATCACCGGCGAGAACCGGGAGATGGCGCCGGCCCGCAGATAGTCGCCGTAGGAGAAGCCGCCGGGCAGCACCACGGCGTCGACCTGCTTGAGGTCCTTGTCCTTGTGCCACAGGGCGACCGGTTCGGCGCCTGCGAGGCGGATCGCGCGCCGGGTGTCCTTGTCGTCGAGGCTCCCCGGGAAAGTGACGACGCCAATACGAGCGGTCACTTGGCGGCCTCCGCGACTTCCGCCTCCGCTTCGACCTTGACGGTGAAGTCCTCGATCACGGTGTTGGCGAGGAAGGATTCCGCAAGATCGTGGATGCGCGCGAGCGCGGCCTCGTCGACCGGCCCGTCAACTTCCAGTTCGAATCGCTTTCCCTGACGTACATCCGAGATGCCTTCGAAACCCAGGCGCGGCAGGGCACGCTGGACCGCCTGGCCCTGGGGGTCGAGGATCTCCGGCTTGAGCATGACGTCGACTACGACGCGTGCCACTGGCACTCCCGGTGTGTGGTGCTGAGCAGGTTCCTTCAGCGTACCCGTACGAAATTTCTACGCGGGTAGAGTTGGAGGAACCTACGTGATCGCCATCACGATCCGGCATCGAAGGGGTGCGGTTGTGAAAAGTTCCGGGAAAGATCCTCGGTCGACCCCCCATGGCTATTGCGCTCGGACACGCTGAGGGATTTAGTCGGGCTTCACATTTCATTGCCGGGCACTGTACAAATGAATTGGCAATAGCCGATACTCGGCACGTCATCGCAGCTGAGCTGTATGAGGTGCCGCACGAAGGGACCGATATTCGTGGCGCAGAAGGTCGTGGTCACTCTCTTTGACGACATCGACGGCTCGGAAGCGGCGGAAACGATCGCCTTCGGACTCGACGGCAAGTCGTACGAGATCGACCTGAACAAGGCCAACGCCAAGAAACTGCGTAAGGCCCTGGAGCCGTACGTGGCGGCCGGCCGCAAGCGGTCCAGGTCGGGCAAGGCGTACCGGCAGACGGAGGTCGCCCCCGATCCGGCGGCCGTGCGCGCCTGGGCGCAGGCGAACAAGATGGACGTGCCCGCGCGGGGCCGCATCCCCAAGAAGGTCTACGAGGCGTTCAGCGCCGCGCAGTGAGCGCGGCCGACGACAGGTCACCCGCCCCTCGACGCAACCGACTTGCGCTGCACCCCTCCTGATCAGCTAGAGTCTGGAGCACGCCGAGGGGCGAGGCCGAAAGGCCGAAGCCCCGGAGTGCTTGCGGGTGTAGTTCAGTAGCAGAACATCCCCCTTCCAGGGGGAAGGCGCAGTGTGCAATTCCTGTCACCCGCTCTGCATCGCCGTCCTGACCACTCAAGAGGATCGGGTAGGCTGGTGCCCGCACCGGTCGGTGGGAGCCGATCGGGAGCAATGCGGACGTAGCTCAGTTGGTAGAGCGCAACCTTGCCAAGGTTGAGGTCGCGAGTTCGAGCCTCGTCGTCCGCTCGGGAAATGAGACCCCGGTCCATCGGACCGGGGTTTTTCCATGGCCGTCGGGCCGACGGCCCCGGCCCCGGCCGTCTCTGACATTTGTCATGCCGGGCGATGACATCGCGCACTGCCGCCCCGCCCGGTGCGCCGGGACGCTGGTGCCATGGACAGCGACGAGCACGAGCACGTGATCGAGGTCACCGACCTCCGACGTGTCCACGGGGGCGGGTTCGAGGCACTGGGCGCCCTGGTCATCGCGCTGGCCTGGACCGTGGTCGCGGTGTTTGCTGTACGGCGGTGGTTCCGCTGGGAGCCGCGGCGCTGACCACGGGCCGACGGCCGAGGGACACAGAGGGACGGGGAGATGGGCGACGGGCACGGCTGGTGGCGGCGGAAGAGCACGCCGGGCAAGGTCGAGACCTATACGCGCTGGTCGTTCCACTTCTTCTCGGCGATGGAGCTGGCGACGATCGCACTGTCGGCGTTCGCGCGGGGGGACGCGGCCCTCGCGGGCTGGCTCACGGCGATGGTGCTGGCGCACGCGGTGCTCGGCGCCCTCACCGCCTCCCGCGCGCTGGACTGGACCCGCGGTGGGCGCCCGCAGCCGGTGCGGCTGCTGTGGGCGTACGGCGCGGTCACCTTCGGGATCGCACTCGCCGCGCTCGGCCTGAGGGAGTCCTGGCCGGACGGCGACGGCGTCGACGCGGCCACGATGACGGTGTTCGTCTGCGTGCTGACCTTCGGCGCCGGGACGATTCCGCTCGGGATGCGCAACCGGCGGCAGGTGCTCGCGCTCGTGACCGGCTTCGCGGCCGGCGCCGGACTGATCGCCCTCCCGCTGGGCGTGCCCGGTCCCGGCGCGCTGATCGCCGTCCTCACGGTCCTGGTCGGCGCCGGGCTCCTCGCCTTCACCTGCATCTTCTCCGTGTGGCTGCTGAACGCCGTCTACGAACTCGACGCGGCCCGCGAGACCCGCACCCGGCTCGCCGTCGCCGAGGAACGGCTGCGGTTCGGACGCGACCTGCACGACGTGCTGGGGCGCAACCTGTCGGTGATAGCGCTCAAGAGCGAGCTGGCCGTGCGACTCGCGCGACGCGAGCGGCCGGAGGCCGTGGAGCAGATGATCGAGGTGCAGCGCATCGCACGGGAGTCGCAGCGCGAGGTGCGGGACGTCGTACGCGGCTACCGCGACGCCGACCTCACCGTCGAACTCCACGGCGCCCAGGGTGTGTTGACCGCGGCCGGGATCGACTGCGCGGTGACGGGCGAGGCCACGGGGCTGCCCGCCGACGTGCAGTCGGCGCTGGGCTGGGTGGTGCGCGAGGCCACCACCAATGTGCTGCGGCACGGCAACGCCGTGCGCTGCCGCGTGGACCTCGGGATGCGCGACGGACACGTGGTGCTGACCGTGGAGAACGACGGGAGGTCCGGCACCCCCGACGCCACCGGCGGGGGTGCCGGGCTCGCGGGACTGCGGGAACGGCTGGCCGCGGTGGACGGCACGCTGGAGGCGGACGCCGTCGGAGCGGACGGGTTCCGGCTGGTGGCCGAGGTGCCCTTGACGAGTCAGAGCGGAGTGAGGCGATGAGTTCCCCGGTACGGCTGCTGCTCGCCGACGACGAACACCTCATCCGGGGCGCGCTGGCCGCGCTGCTCGCCCTGGAGGACGACCTCCTCGTGGTGGCGGAGGCGGCGAGCGGACCCGAGGCGCTGGCGATGGCCCGCGCCCACCGGCCGGACGTGGCCGTGCTGGATCTGCAGATGCCCGGCGCCGACGGTGTGAGGGTCGCCACATCGGTACGGGCCGAGCTGCCCGACTGCCAGGTGCTGATCGTCACCGGGCACGGCCGCCCCGGACATCTGAAACGGGCCCTCGCCGCGGGTGTGCGCGGCTTCGTGCCGAAGACGCTCAGCGCCCAGCGGCTCGCGGAGATCATCCGTACCGTGCACGCCGGAAACCGCTACGTCGACCCGGAGTTGGCCGCCGACGCGATCTCCGCCGGGGACTCTCCGCTGTCCGCGCGGGAGGCTGAGGTGCTGGAGCTGGCCGCGGACGGGGCACCGGTCGCGGAGATCGCCCAGCGGGCCGCGCTGTCCCAGGGGACCGTGCGGAACTACCTCTCCTCCGCGGTGACCAAGCTCGGCGCCGAGAACCGTCATGCCGCGGTCCGTCTCGCCCGTGAGCGAGGTTGGGTATAGTGGCTCTCGCGCCACGGCGCAACGCGGACGTAGCTCAGTTGGTAGAGCGCAACCTTGCCAAGGTTGAGGTCGCGAGTTCGAGCCTCGTCGTCCGCTCGGGAATGAGACCCCGGTCCATCGGACCGGGGTCTTTTCGTGCCGTCAGCTCCAGCTCGTGCCGGTCAGCCGCTCGTACGCCTCCAGGTACTTCGCCCGGGTCGCCGCCACGACCTCCTGCGGCAGCGCCGGCGGGGGCTGCTCGCTCCTGCGGTCCCAGCCCGACTCGGCGGAGGTCAGCCAGTCGCGCACGAACTGCTTGTCGTACGACGGCTGCGCACGGCCCGGCTGCCACTGGTCGGCCGGCCAGAAGCGGGAGGAGTCAGGGGTGAGCACCTCGTCGGCGAGGACCAGTGTCTGTCCGTCGAAGCCGAACTCGAACTTGGTGTCGGCCAGGATGATCCCGCGGTCACGGGCGATGTCCCGGGCCCGGGAGTACACGGCGAGGGTGGCCTGGCGCAGCTGCGCCGCGGTCTCCGCGCCGACCCGGCGGGCGACCTCCTCGTAGGAGACGTTCTCGTCGTGCTCGCCTACCTCGGCCTTGGTGGCCGGGGTGAAGATCGGGGCGGGCAGTTCGGAGCCGTCGACCAGGCCCTCGGGCAGGGCAAGGCCGCAGACCGTACGGGACTCGTCGTACTCGACCAGGCCCGAGCCGGTCAGATAGCCGCGGGCCACGCACTCGACGGGGATCATCCGCAGCGACTTGCAGACCAGGGTGCGGCCCGCCCAGTCGGCGGGCGCCCCCGCGGGCAGCTCCGTGCTCAGCACATGGTTCGGCACCAGGTCGGCGAGCTGGTCGAACCACCACAGGGACAGCCGGGTGAGCACCCGGCCCTTGTCGGGGATCTCGGTCGGCAGCACCCAGTCGTAGGCGGAGATGCGATCGCTGGCGACCATCACGAGGTCGCCCGCCTCGTTCTGGTACAGCTCGCGCACCTTCCCGGTGTGCAGATGCACCAGACCCGGAACCTGGATCGGTTCGGGCTTTTCGACGAATCCGGACACGGTTCCTCCCCGTGGCTCTGTCCAACGGGTTGATTCTCCCGTATCGGACAGAGGCCGCCGACAGGGGGTCAGTCCCGCTTGCAGATACGGTCCAGCAGATTCGCCGTGGCGCGCTGGACACGGCTGTCCACATGCCCGGGGCGGTCCAGGGCCGGGGACCAGGCGAACGTACCGGAAGCGAAGACGAGCGCGCCGGAGGGCGCCCGGTACAGCGAGGTCTCCTGGTGGCGCAGGACGCCGTCGTTGTCGGTGTAGGGGGAGTGGGCCAGCAGGATGCGCCCCTCGTGGTCGGGCAGCGGGGTGCGCGGGAAGTAGCGGTCGGCCTCGCCCGCCACCAGGCCGGCCAGTTCGTCGCCCTCGTACGCGCCGGTCGCCTCCCACAGCCAGTGGCTCGCGTTGCGCACGACCAGGGGGCGGGGTTCGGGGACCCGGCCCGCGTACTGGATGCCGACGAGTTGCTGCTCGGGCCGGTCGATCTCCCGCCACAGCACCGGCCGGCCGGGGCCCTTGCGCTTGCGGCAGGTGAGCAGGCGGTCGGGGACGCCGGACGGGGCGGGGCCCAGTTCCACCTGCCAGTACATGGTGTTGGCGGACAGGAAGACCAGCGAGGTGCCGTTGTCCCGGGCCAGCTCCGCGGTGCGGCGCATGTTGGCCGACCAGTACTCGTCGTGGCCGGGGAAGATCAGGCCCCGGTAGCGGGTGGGGTCGACGCGGCCGGCGTGCAGATCGCGGGCGTCGGCGTAGGCGAGGTCGTAGCCGTAGCGCTCGGCCCAGCGGATGAAGTCGTAGGCGTGGCCGACGTGCAGGGGCAGGCCCGCGCCCGCGTACGGACGGTCGAAGGAGACGGTGGTCGCCGCGTCCGCCTCGCCGAGCAGCCGGCCCTCTTCGTCCCAGGCGTGATAGAGGCTGGCGCCGGTGCGGCCGTCCTCCGGGTAGAGGTTGTATGCCTGCCAGGTGATGTCGGGCAGCAGCAGGAGCAGATCGGCGGGCCGGCTGTCGCGGACCGTGAAGGGCACGTGGGAGCGGTAGCCGTCCACGGTGGTGAGGACGGCGACGTAGGCGCCGTTGCTCCAGGACGACGGGACCTGGAGCCGCCAGGACAGCCACCAGTGGTGGCAGGAGACCGTGCGGTCGGCGGTCAGCGGCGGGGGCTGGACGATGCCGGAGAGCCGGGGGCTGGTGGTGATCTTGGCGGCGCCGTCGCCGCCGTAATGACCGATCCGGTAGACGTCGACGCTGAACTCCTGCGGCGGGTCGACCGTGATGTGGAAGTCGACGGCCTCGCCCGGTGCCACCGCGCCGGTCGAGGTGAAGCCCTTGATCTGCCGGTGCACGTCGTCGGCCGAGCGCGGGCCGCCGGACGAACGCGGCGCCGGCACCCGGGCGGTGCCGGCGGCGTTGCCGGCGGACTGCTGCGGGATCGGGTCCACGTACCAGGGGACGACATGACCCGTGTCGTCGAAGTAGGTCTCGCTGCCGCGCAGCCAGGGAACGGGTCCCTGGCCGAAGGGGTCGCTGACGGCGTGCGCGAGTGCGCCCGACTCCCAGCGGCGGATGTGCTCGGATCCCATGGTCGCTCCCCTCCCTCGTGCCCCCGTGATGCGCCGTCCGCGCTGCCACGCGCGCCCTCCGGCGCCGGGTGCGCGAACGATCCCAGCACATCACATTCCGCACGCGTATGGTCACTACTTGTGGTGAATCGACTAGAAGTGGAAGATCGACCTCCGGTATGCGGGGTGTCCCCAGGATCTCCGGGGGGCCGGGCGGGGTGCGATGCCGGGTTCCGGGGGCCGGGGCGAGTGCGACACCGGGTGCCCAGGAGCCGGGGCGAGCCGCGACACCGGATGTCCGGGAGCCGGGGCGAGCCGCGACACCGGATGTCCGGGAGCCGGGGCGAGCCGCGACACCGGATGTCCGGGAGCCGGGGCGAGCCGCGACACCGGGTGCCCAGGAGCCGGGGCGGGGCTCGACGCCGGATACCGGGGCCGGGGCGAGGTGCGATGCCGGGTGTCCGGGGGCCGGGGTGGGGTGTCAGACCAGCCGTAGTGGCTTCTCCGGGCGTATCCCCGACTCGGCCAGCCAGGCGCGCAGCGGGGCCGGGTCGCCGTCCTCGGTCAGGCTGAGCACTCTGGACCCCAGGTCGGCGGCCCGCTCTCCGTTGACCATCAGGGACGGGCCGTCGAGCCAGTCCAGGCCGGGGGTGGCGCCGGCGGTGTCCATGGCGGCGCAGCAGACCATCGCCGTGACGTGGTCGGCGAGGAGTTCACGGGCGGTGCGCGGCGGCTGGAGCGGGAAGAGCGGCAGGGCGCCGTCGTCCCACAGGGCGGTGTCGGGGCCCTGGCCGGGGGCGGCCCGGCCGGTGGGCGCGGCGGCGGCCGACGCCTCCTCACGGGCCAGCTCGGCGCTGAGCCGGGCGGCGAGCGCGGCACCGCGCGGGGTCCCGGTGTCGGCACCCGTCTCGTCGTACCGCTCCGACCACTCCGACCACTCCGGCCAATCGGACTCCGCGGCGCCGCCGGGATCGGTGACATCGGGTGGGTTGTCGGGGCCACTCGGGCCGGCGTGGTCGGCCGGGCTCGGGTAGCCGGTGGGGCCGGGGTGGTCGGTTGGGCCTGAGCGGTCGGTGAGATCGGTCCGGCCTGGGTGGTCGGTGAGGTCCCTCCGGTGCGGTTGGTCGGTGAGGTCCCTCGGGTGCCCGTGGTCGGTGAGGTCCGTCGGGTGCGGGTGGTCGGTGAGGTCGAGGGGGGCGGTGGGGGTCGGTGGGTGTGACAGGTGGTCGAGGACCCGGGCCAGGGTGGGGCCCTCGGGGTCCCGGGCGGTGGCGTCCGGCACCGGGCGTACGCCCAACGCGTCCAGGACGCGGTGGAGCCGGGCGGCGTCCGTACGCCACTTGCGGTCGACGACCTCCTCCGGGTACTCCTGCCAGTCCACCGGTGACCAGTCGGGTCCCGGCTCCGCCGGGCCGCCGTGGAAGAGGCGGGCGGCGAGCAGCGAGGCGGCCTCGTCCACCGTGCCGGGCTCCTCCAGCAGATCGCAGGCCGGACGCTCGCCGAGCCGGGAGGCGAAGCCCTCGGCCAGCCGGTCACGGCGGGACAGCTCGGTCAGCGCCGCGACGACGCCCGCGTCCAGCCGGGACGGCCAGCGGCCCATCCGCCAGGCGGGGAGCGCGACGCGGGTCAGCAGCCGGTCCCAGCCCGCGTACGCCAGGCCCACCTGCTCCTGCGCGACGATCCGCAGGCCGTAGTCCACGGCCTGGGCACGCTCGGCGGCGGCCGCCGCCACGCCCCGCTCCATCTCGGCGGCATGCCCCCGGCAGCCGCGCAGCATCAGCCGGGCCGCCCAGCCGGCGCCCGCGAGCACGGTGCGGGCGAGCGGGCCGCGGCCGGGCGCCGAGGTCACGGCCACCGCCGCGTCCAGCCCCCGGACGAAGCGGCGGGCCGCCGCTATGTCGGGGTGCGCCGAGGGTCCCGTACCGGCGACGACCGGGGCGAGGACCGCGCGCAGCTCACCGACGCGCATCCACCACAGGAAGGGAGAGCCGATCACAAGGACGGGCGTGGCGGGCGTACGACGGTGGGGGCGCCGCCCCGGGTCCGTCAGTTCGTCGCGACGGCGTGCCGCGGGCGGGCCGTGCGCGGGGTGGGTGCGGTCCTCCAGCCAGCTGTCGCAGTCCGGGGTGAGCGCTATGGCGGACGGTGCCGGTACGTCCAGGCGGTCGGCGAGGTCGCGCACCATCCGGTACAGATCCGGGGCGGACTCCTCGAAGATCGGGATCGTCGGGCTGACGGCGGGCCGGGCGCGGGCCACGACCAGGGCGACGCCCGCCGCGGCCAGCAGCACCAGCAGGGCGACCACGGTCACGATCCCGCGCGCGATGTCCCAGCCGCCGCCCACGAGATGGCCGGTGCTGCCCCCGGTCAGCAGGATCACGGCCGCCGCGGCGGGCAGCACCGCCACGGCCAGCGCCCGGCCGCGCACCCGCAGCACGGCGAGCGCCCGGGAGCGCGCGGCCTGCGCGCCCGCCTCCACATCCATACCGCTCACGACCGGACGTCACCCCCTTACTGTCCTGGCGCTTTCCTGGCGTTGCTCACTCCCCCACTGTGGCACCCGCCACTGACATCGCAATGCCGGTGGGCCAAGTGCCGGAACGCATGCGCCGCACCCTAGTTGGGGCCCCGGCCGCCGTCAGCCGGATGGAACATCGCTCACTCGATGGAATGGCTTTGGTCAGAGGTGGATGACGGACGGCAAAGATCAGGCCCCGGATTTGCGTCCGGGGCCTGAGCTGCGTCGACGTGCGGTCAGACGCCCGCCGCCTGGGCCGCGATGTCCGTACGGTGCTGGGATCCGTCGAGACCGATACGCCCCACGGCCGTGTACGCGCGGTCGCGGGCCTGGGCCAGGTCCGCGCCGGTCGCCGTCACGGACAGGACCCGGCCGCCGGCGCTGACGATCGCGTCGCCGTCCCGCCTGGTCCCGGCGTGCAGGACGTAGGTGTGCGGGGCGTCCTCGGCGGCCACCGCGTCGAGACCGCTGATCGGGTCGCCGGTGCGCGGGCTGCCGGGGTAGTTGTGCGAGGCGACGACCACGGTGACCGCGGCGTCCTCGCTCCAGCGCAGCGGCTCCACGTCGGCGAGGGTGCCCCGCGCGGCGGCGAGCAGCACGCCGGCCAGCGGGGTCTTCAGCCGGGCCAGCACCGCCTGGGTCTCGGGGTCGCCGAAGCGGGCGTTGAACTCGATGACCCGCACGCCGCGCGAGGTGATCGCGAGGCCGGCGTAGAGCAGGCCGGAGAAGGGGATGCCGCGGCGGCGCATCTCGACGACGGTCGGCCGCAGAACGGTCTCCAGGACCTCGTCCACCAGCTTCGGGTCGGCCCAGGGCAGCGGCGAGTACGCGCCCATGCCGCCGGTGTTGGGGCCCTCGTCCCCGTCCAGGGCGCGCTTGAAGTCCTGCGCGGGCTGGAGCGGGACGACGGTCTCGCCGTCGGTGATCGCGAACAGGGACACCTCGGGGCCGTCGAGGAACTCCTCCACGACCACGCGCTCGCAGGCGGCGGCGTGCGCCTTCGCGGCGGCGAGGTCATGCGTGACGACGACGCCCTTGCCTGCGGCGAGACCGTCGTCCTTGACGACGTACGGCGCCCCGAAGGCGTCGAGCGCCGCGGCGACCTGGTCGGCGCTGGTGCAGACGTAGGAGCGGGCCGTGGGCACCCCGGCCGCCGCCATCACGTCCTTGGCGAACGCCTTGGATCCCTCGATCCGCGCGGCCTCCCCGGACGGGCCGAACACGGGGATGCCCGCCGCGCGCACGTGGTCGGCGACCCCGGCGACCAGCGGGGCCTCCGGGCCGACGACCACGAGGTCGGCGCCGAGTCCGGTGGCCAGTGCGGCGACGGCCGCGCCGTCGAGGGCGTCGACCGGGTGCAGCTCGGCGACCTCGGCGATGCCGGCGTTGCCGGGGGCGCAGTGCAGCGCGGTGACGGCGGGGTCGAGGGACAGGGAACGGCACAGGGCGTGTTCGCGGGCGCCGCCGCCGATGACGAGGACCTTCACGGGGTCAGCCTAACCGGCACGGAGGGCACCACTTTGTGCGGGCCGCCGAGGGGGCGGGGGCGGCGGGCTTGTACGAACCGCCGAAGGCCTCCGGAGAAGGCCGGAGAAATCCAAAGAAACCCAAAGGAACCGGCGAGATCTGGAGACAAGGAGGAATGAGAAGGGAGAAGTACGGGAGGGAGGGGCGAGGACTGCTGGCGCACTTGGACGGGATCGCGCCCTGGGTCGGGCGGGGAGGGCCGGCGTATCCGGACCGCCCGCTGCCCTCGGTCGGCGAGAATCGCCGGCGTACCCGGACCCCACCCCGGGGCGGCGCGGGCCGCTGGCGCAACGGTCGGCGAGGAACGCTGACGCATGCGGCCCACCTCCGGTCAGCGAAGAGCGCAACGGGACCGGCCGCTGCCCCCGTTCGGCGGGGAGTTGCCGGCGTGCCCGGACCGGCCACTGCCCCCGGTCAGCGAAGAGCGCACCGGTACTGGCCACTGCCCCCGGTCAGCGAACAGCGCTGGTGCACCCGGACCGGGCCGCTCCCCGGGGCGGCGAGGACCGCTGGCGCACCGGACCGGGCCGCTCCCCGGGGCGGCGAGGTCCGCTGGCGTACCGGGATCGCCCGCTCCTCGGTCGGTGCGGGTCGTGTCCTAGTCGTTCGTGAACTCCTCCACCACCGTCGCGCCCAGTTCCCGCACGATCAGTTCGTGGCCGGACAGGGCCGACTCGTCGAGGTCGGGGTCGTCGTCCTCGGGGATGTCGTCCTCGGGGGCGACCGGGGGCGGCTCCGGAGCCGCCGTCGGCCGGGGAGCCGGGGCGGCGGCGGTCGGCGCGGCGGCGGACCGGTCCTGGGGCGCCGCGGGTGGCGGTGCCGCCTGCTGGGGTGCGGCGGGGCGTGGGCCGGGCGCGGTGCCGGGGGCGCCGTAACCCTGGGCCCCCTGCTGGGTTCCCTGGGTTCCGCCACCGCCGTGGCCGCCTCCGCCGCCGTAGCCGCCCGGAGTTCCGCCGGTCGGCGCCGGGGCCGAGCCGCCGGACGGGTCGACGATCGCCTCGATCTTCCACTGCACGTTGAACTGCTCGGCCAACGCCTGCCGCAGTACGTCCTCGCTGCCGCTGCTCGCGAAGTTGTCGCGGGCGCCCGCGTTGACGAAGCCGAGTTGGAGGGTGCTGCCGTCGAAGCCTGCGACCTGGGCGTTCTGGCTGAGCAGGATCCAGGTGAAGCGGCGGCGGTTCTTGACGGCCTCCAGGATGTTCGGCCAGAGCATGCGGGGGTCGAGACCGCCGGGGGCGGGCGCCGCCGGGGCCTGCGGGGCGGCGGCCGGAACCTGCGGGGCGGCGGCCGGGGCCTGCGGGGCGGCGGCCGGGGCCTGTGGTGCGGCGGGAGCCTGGGGGGCTGCGGCGGCCGGGGGCTGTTGTCCGCCGCCCGCCGCGGCCGCCGTGGGCCAGCCGCCGGGCCGTCGCCCACCGCCCGCGGGCGCCGCGGTGGGCCAGGCGCCCGGGGTGGCGGCGGGAGCGGACGTCGGGTTTTGGGAGGCGGCCGGTGCGGGGGCCGGCTGAGCCGCGGGCGCGGGCGTCGGAGTCGCCGGGGCCTGCGGGCTCGCGGCGGCCGGGGCCGTGGACATGGCACCGGGAGGGGTTCCCGGTGGTGTCTGCGGAGGCGTCGCCGGAGGTGTCGTCGGGGAGGCGCCGCCGCCCGGTGTCCGCACGGCCGCGCGGGCCGCGGCGGGACCACCGCCGGGCAGCCCACCGCCGCCTCCCGGGTGGGCGTCGGGACCGGGGACGTACCCCGCCGTGGGGGCGCCGCCGCCTCCGGAGAAGTTGACGCCGCGCTCAAGCCGGTCGAGGCGTGCCATGACGGAACGCTCGTCCCCGTAAGCCGCGGGCAGCAGCACGCGCGCGCAGATGAGTTCGAGCTGGAGGCGGGGCGAGGTGGCGCCGCGCATCTCGGTCAACCCCTCGTTGACCAGGTCGGCGGCGCGGCTCAGCTCGGCGGCGCCGAAGATGCCCGCCTGGGCCTGCATCCGCTCGACGACATCGGCGGGGGCGTCGATGAGCCCCTTCTCCGCCGCGTCCGGCACGGCGGCGAGGATCACCAGGTCACGCAGCCGTTCCAGCAGATCGGCGACGAACCGACGGGGGTCGTTGCCCCCTTCGATCACCCGGTCCACGACCTCGAAGGCGGCGGCCCCGTCACCGGTGGCGAACGCCTCGACCACGGAGTCCAGCAACGACCCGTCGGTGTACCCGAGCAGCGCGGTGGCCATGGCGTACGTCACACCGTCGGAGTCCGCGCCCGCGAGGAGCTGGTCCATGACGGACATGGAGTCACGCACGGACCCGGCCCCGGCGCGCACCACGAGCGGCAGCACCCCGTCCTCGACCGGGATGTTCTCCTTCTGGCACACCTCGGCGAGGTAGTCCCGCAGGGTGCCGGGCGGCACCAGCCGGAACGGGTAGTGATGGGTCCGCGACCGGATGGTCCCGATGACCTTCTCGGGCTCGGTGGTGGCGAAGATGAACTTGAGGTGCTCCGGCGGCTCCTCGACGACCTTCAGCAGGGCGTTGAAGCCGGCCGACGTGACCATGTGGGCCTCGTCGATGATGTAGATCTTGTAGCGGCTGCCGGCGGGGCCGAAGAATGCCTTCTCGCGCAGCTCGCGGGCGTCGTCCACGCCGCCGTGCGACGCGGCGTCGATCTCGATGACGTCGATGGAACCGGGCCCGTTCCTGGCCAGGTCACGGCAGGACTGGCAGGCGCCGCACGGCGTGGGCGTCGGCCCCTGCTCGCAGTTCAGGCAGCGGGCCAGGATGCGCGCGCTCGTCGTCTTGCCACATCCGCGCGGCCCGCTGAACAGGTACGCGTGATTGACCCGGTTGTTCCGCAGCGCCTGCTGCAACGGGTCGGTGACATGCTCCTGCCCGATGACCTCGGCGAAGGTCTCCGGGCGATAGCGGCGGTACAGCGCGAGAGACGACACGCTTACGAGGTTATAGGCGCCCACCGACAACGATCCCCGCCGCGGTCCCCGCCCCCGGGCATGACAGCGCCCCCCACGCACCCGTCAGAGCCAACCTACCCTTGCTGCCTTCCGGCCCTGGGGGAGTTCAGTCAGATAGCGCCGCGTGAGGGGCTTCGCAAAGAATACCCGATGCGAGCGGGAGGAACGAGTTCGCGAGCACTCCTCCGGGTCATGTAATGTTTCCGGCGGAGGATTCGCCTAGAGGCCTAGGGCGCACGCTTGGAAAGCGTGTTGGGGGCAACCCCTCACGAGTTCGAATCTCGTATCCTCCGCAGCCGCCTGAACAGGCAAAACGAAGGGGCCCGCTGATCTTCAGCGGGCCCCTTCGTTGTTGTCCTCAGCCGTCGTTGTCCTGGTTTTTGTCCACAGGGGGCGTTTCCGGGGGTCCCCAGATGGCATCCGCGATCTTCCGGGCCACGTCCTTGAGCATGGCGTCCGGCACATGCAGGTACCTCGCCCGCATGCTCGCGGAGGTGCCCGGCTCCCACCCCATGATCTGATCAATGACGCGGTCCGGGACACCGAGCAACATGAGGACGGTGGCGGCCGTGTGCCGGGCGTCGTGCAGCCGCGCGTTCCGGACCCCCGCGTCTTCCAGCAGCCGCTTCCAGTCGTGATAGTCCGTGTTCGGACTCAGCGGGCCACCCAGTGGCTTGGTGAACACGTAGTCCGACTCGATCCACAGGTCACCGGCCGCCTTGCGCTCCCGCTCCTGCGTCTCGGCATGGACGCGGAGCATGGCGACCAACGGACCGGGGAGGGGCACGGCGCGGCGGCCGACGCGGGACTTGGTGTTCTTGGTCTCGCGCCGAACCTGCACCTTGTCCGGGCAGTACCCCGCTTTCGCCCGGCCACACGGTGAGGCTTCCGGGCACCCGTGCTTGTACCGGGGGCGCAGCCGGTTCCGGCGCAGCTTCAGGTACTCGTTGGCGAGGTCGACGTCAGACCAGCGCAGTCCGAGCGTCTCGCCCTGCCGCAGTCCGAGCGCCAGCGCCAGCATCCAACGCGCGCTGTTCCGCCACTTGTTGGCTTCCAGCAACAGGCACTGAACCTCTTCCACGGAGTAGGGCTCAACCTCGGATTCGTCCTCTTCCATCCGTGGCGGCTTCGCCAAAGCGGCGGCGTTCTTCGCCGCGTAGCCGCGCCGCACCGCCTCCCCCAGCGCGGTTCGGGCGGTGCGGTGAGCCTGGTGAGCCGTGCCGGCCTTTCGCTCCCCGTTCGCCTGCATACGGCGGTACAGGCTTTCCAGGTGCTCGGGCTGCAAGCGGTCAAGGCGGTGCTTGCCGACACCAGGAACGAGGTGCACGCGAACGGCGACCTCGTAGCCGTCGTACGTGTTCTCGCTGACGGTCGGCTTGGCGATGTTCTCAACCCAGTGTTGAAGCCACTTCTCAACCGTCCACGCCTTGCCCGGCTGTTGCGCCGACCCCCCGTCACGCTGCTTCTCCAGCTTCTTGACCTCTTCAACCAGGTCGTCGCGCGTCTTGCGGGTCAGGTGTCGACGGTGCGGCTCTCCGTTGTCCTTGTAGCCCATCGGCACGCGGGCGTGCCAACGGCCGTCTGCCCCGAGGTAGATGGCCGATTCGCCGTTGGCACGGCGAGTGGCCTTCTTCTTCTCTGCCACAGGCAGGCTCCTGTTTCTTGGTGTCGGGATAGGGACCGGGGCGGCGGGCTGTCCTGTCCGGGAGTGCTGCCGCCCCGGGCGTGGTCAAGCGGCTCGTTTGGCCGCGCGTCGGCGGGCGAGGTATTCGGCGGGTGCGTCTGCGGGAACGCGACGGAGACGGCCGATGTCGCTGGGGTTGCTACCGGTAGCGACGTCTGCCGCTACCGGTAGCACCCTTCGGGGACCTATCCGGCGCCCCGCTTCTTGTTGCGCTCCGTAATCGCGGCGGCGATGTCATCGGGCTTGATGCCGCGCTTGTTGACCTGTTCGCCGTCGATGCGACGGCTGATCTGCCCCGTGCCGATCCCGAACGGCTTGAGCGCTGCGGTGAGCGCTTCGGCCTTGGGCTTGGGCTCCAGTTCGGCCCACGGGCCGTAGACGTCCGGGCGCAGGTCGGCGAGGCGGTCAACGACCGTTTCGGACCACATCTTGGCCTCGCCCTTGCCGAGTACGGCCGCGACGTCGTCAAGGATCGTCGCGGACGTCTCCGCCGCCGGTACCTCACCAACCGCGTCACCCGACAGCGTCCCCTCCGCCTCACGCAGCGCGGCAGCACGGGGCAGGATGCGGTCGGCGTCGCGGCCGTCGGCGAGGTAGGTGCGCACGATCCCGGAGTCGTCCGACATGCCCTTGAGCAGACCCACGCCCTTGTGGGACTTCAGCAGCTTGGACGCGTCCAGCCCCTCCGAGTACGCCCCGGCGCCGAGGATGACATCGGACACCTGGTAGGCGCCGACCCGCAGGGCGAACCGGGCCTGATGCTGGTCACGCAGCTCCGACGGGCATGCCTTGTCGTCCGGCTTCTGCGTGGACGTCATCACGGACACGCCGACGGCCGGGGCGACCCGGGCGAGGTAGACCATCAGCGACAGGATCTCTTTGCCGTGCTCGGGGTGGGAGTCCGGCCAGGCACCGAACGACTTCTATCAACCGATCATCGCGGCCGTGTTCGGCACGGTGACGCACGCGCTCTTCCCTGCTCCGTCACGGCGGGACGGTGACAAGGAGATCTTGACGGCAAGCGGGATGGAGACTCTGGAGATCGTGAGTCGCCTGAACCGGTCCGACGTCGACGGCGCGACGCTAGATGCTCTCCGGATCACCACGGACCGCCTCTGCTCTGAGTACCCCTACATGCCAAGCGATCAGCTCCTCATCGAGGGGCGGCAGTGGCTTCGCCGCGTCGTTGACCTGACCGCGAAGAACCTCACGCTCGCACAGCACCGCGAAGTGCTCGCCCTGTCTGGCTGGCTCGCCTTG
>NZ_BAAJXA010000073.1:0-26695 GCF_057537855.1 Streptomyces diversicolor | reverse complement strand
TGGTGGTGCTGACCGCGCGGCATGCCTCGGAGAAGGACACTCAGGACGCACTGGGCGACAGCGGTGTCAAGGTCGTGACGATCGAGAACAACTGGGCCACATTCGACGAGATCGCCGGGAATGTGCGGGCACTTGGCCGTGCCGTGGGAGCCAGGCAACGGGCGAACGACATCGTGACCGACTTCCGCGCTCGGGTCGCGGCGGTGACCGACGCGGTCTCCGACGTGGCAGAGCGGCCGTCGGTGCTGGTGATGACGTCACTCGGCCCGCAAAAGCCCTACATACTGGGTTCGGACTCGATCAGTTCGGCGATCGTTCAGGCGGCCGGCGCGAAGCTGGCCGTCGATGAGGCAGGCATTGCCAACGGCATGTCGGCCGATCCCGAACTCGTGGTACGCACTGACCCGGACGCGATCGTCCTCCTCAACACCGGCCAAGGCATGGACGACTACCGGCCGCTGCTGGACAACAAGGCCGTGGCGGGTCTGAAGGTCGTCAAAGACGGGCGGATCTTGGTGGTCAACGCCACCGATGCGTCGGCGACAGCAGGGGTGCACGTCGCCAAGGGGCTGGAGCAGATCGCCCGGTGGCTGCATCCGGAACGATTCGGGAAGAAGTCATGACGATCCCTTCGACCACGCCGTCGACCACGCCGTCGACCACGCCGTCGACCACGCCTTCGACCATGCCGATTCGGTTGGTGACGCTCGGCTTTGAGTCACACAGCGCATTGATCCTGCGGCGCGCCGTCCAGCGGTATGCGGACGAGTCCGGGCCGGCGTTGGCCTGGACCCGGCTGGACAGGTCGGTGTTCGCCGACCCGGGTGAACTTGACCGGGTGCTTGGCGATGCGGACGTTCTGATGGTGCACGGGGTGCATGACCAGCCCGATGCCGAGACGCTCGTTCGTTCGGTGGCCGGCCACCCTCAGCTCGCTGTCGTGCCGGTCGTGCCGAACGCGTCAGAAGTGATGAGTGTGGCTCGGCTGGGTCGTTTCGGCACTGACCCGGACCACACACGGCACAACCTGGCCCTTGCGGCCGGCGCGTCGAGCCGGGCTAAGCGTCCGGTTCCGCCACAGATCGAGGCAGTGTTGGGTGCCCTGTCCACGTTCGGACGGCAGCTGCCGGCGGAGGCGGCGGAACTTCGCGCTCTCGCCAAGGTCAACGAGGCCTTCCGGCATGTGACGATCGACAACGCCGTCCTCGCGCTGCGCGCACTCGTCGCGGTGCTGCGTGGCGACGCCGATGCCACGTCAGCGTGGCCGGAGCCGTTGCCGACCAGCGGGTTCTGGCATCCACGGCTGGAGGTCGCCGCACGCTGGGACGTGTTCGAACCGGCGCTTCAGGAGTACTGGGCATCCCGCGACAAGGGGGAGCCGCTGGGCCGAGTCGTGCTGGTTGCGACGCCGACCCAGGTACTCGCCGGCAATGCAGCACACGTGGAGGCCGTGGTCACGGCCCTGGAGATGCGCAGGATTCAGGTGGTTGGCTGGATGGGCACGCTCGACGCACTGGGCGGCCCGTCGACGATCACGAGCGTGCCCGACATCGACGCCTGGGTGAACCTCAGCGGACTGACCCTCACCGGCTCACATGGGCAACCCAACATCGACATCGATATCGAGCTACTGCTTGAGCGGAACACCCCGCAGCTGGCTCCGGTCCTGACGGTGCTGCGTTCGTGCGCGGCGCTGGCCGCCGTGGGCGGCATGCTGCTGGTGGGCTGCACGGACGGTACGGGAGGACCGACCGGGAAGCCGGAGTCCCGAAACACTCCGGGTCGGTCCGCGACCGGAACACCGGACGACGAGGCGGGGCAATCCGCGACGCCGTCATTCCCGGACGGGGATCGTGCCCGGCAGCCGCGGACGGCGTCGCAGGCGCAGCGCCTGGCCGGCGATGTGATCGCCGACCCGTACCTGTTCGGTGCGGAGGTGGTGCGGGCGACGCCGTATCAGAGCGACCCCGATCGATGGACGGTCCTCCAGGAGGACTGCACCTGGCACCGCCGGACGCTGCCGAAGGACGTCCTGGCCACGCTCACCCGGTACTTCGAGATACCGGCGAGCGGCGGCAAGGGGACCGTGCACCTGTCGGCCACCGCCACGGTGCACCGGACGACGAAGGACGCGGCCTGGGAGCAGGCCCGGATGCTGGAGGAAGCGGTCGGCTGCCCGGAGCAGACGCTGCGGCCGGGCGAGCGATTGACCGGTCTCCTCTCGTCGGCGTTCGCACGCGGCGAGGGCGGTAACACCTCCAGCGACGACGCGCTGTCGGAGACCGGTAAGTGTGTCAGCGACACACGCGGCGGTCCGTATCCGTACTGGTGGCGGCAGTCCACCCTGGGACCGGTCGTCGTGAGCGTCTCCGTGTGCGCCGGGCGCGGCCGCAGCGAGAGTGAATGCAGGACCTGGATGTTCAGGGCCTGACCGGGATGCTGCTGCGGGTGGAGGAGCAGCTCGGTGGCGGCGGGGCGGATGCCACCGCCCCTGATCCGGACGCCCCTGATCCGGACGCCCCTGATCCGGACGCCCCTGATCCGGACGGCTCCGCCGTGAAGAAATCCGGTGCACCGGCTACGAACGGGGTTGGCTGATGGAGCCGTTGCAGCCCACCGACCCGGCGCACCTGGGCGGATACCGGCTGCTCGGCCGACTGGGCGCGGGCGGCATGGGCGTGGTCTACCTGGCCCGCTCGCAGGCCGGGGAGCCGGCCGCCGTGAAGGTGATCCAGCCCGAATTCGCCGAACAGGCGGAGTTCCGGACCCGGTTCCGCCGCGAGGCGGCCGCAGTCCGCCAGGTGGACAGCCCTTGGGTGGTCCCTGTGCTCGGTGCGGACACCGAGGCCGTGGCGCCCTGGCTGGCCACCGCGTTCGTGCCCGGGCCCGCACTGGCGGAGGCCGTCGCGGCCTGCGGTCTGCTGCCGGAGAGGGCGGTACGGATCCTGGGGAAGATCCTGGCCCGGGCCTTGAGCGCCGTACACGCCGCCGACCTGGTGCACCGGGACCTCAAGCCCGGCAACGTCCTGCTGGCCCTCGACGGCCCGCGGCTGATCGACTTCGGCATCGCCCGCCCCACCGCCACCGAGGCTACCGCCCTGACCTCGGACGGCATGGTGATCGGCACACCCGGCTTCCTCTCCCCGGAGCAGGCACGTGGGCAGCGGATCGGCCCGCCGAGCGATGTGTTCTCCCTGGCCGGCCTGCTGACGTACGCGGCCACGGGGCGTCCGCCGTTCGGCAGCGGCGCATCCGACGCGCTGCTGTATCGCACCGTCCACGACGCACCCGACCTGGACGGCGTGGCGGACGACGAGCTGCGGGCGCTGCTGGAGCGGTGCCTGGCAAAGGACCCGGCGCAGCGGCCATCGGCCGCCGACATCGACGCGGCGCTGGTGGAGGACACCCCGGCCGGAGACATCGACTGGCTCCCCGACCCCGTGGTCCGGATCGTCGCCGATCGCTCGGCCCAACTCCTCGCCCTTCCCGGCATCGAACCGACGGCTGTCTCGGCACCCGGCCCCCGATCGCCCGGACGCCGCCGGGTCCTGGCCCTGGCGGGAGGAGGCGCGGCGCTGCTGGCAGCCGGCGGCGGTACCGCGCTGTGGGCCGTACTGCGGGACGGCGCATCGGGATCACCCGCCGCGGGGCCGCGTTGGACCCTGGGCGTCCACGCGGATCTCTCCGGCCCGCAGGGCAAGGCCGGGAAGGCGCAGGAGCGGGGTGCGCGGCTGGCGGTGGAGCAGTTCAACGCCCGCGCGGAAGGAAACTTCACCCTTGAGCTGCGGGTCGAGGACGACCGCGGCGAGGCCGAACGAGCCCGGCAAGTGGCCCGGCGGCTCACCGGCGACCGCCACGTGATCGCCGTGCTCGGCCCCACCGGCTACGCCGCCACGCAGGCCGCGCTGGAGATCTACGACGGCGCCGGCCAGCCGCTGCTGACGGTCTCCGAGCTGTCCCTGAGCGCGGCTCAGACCGGCCTCGGCACCGCCGAGCCGCGCGCCTACTTCCACACCACGCCGATGACCGCGCACACCGCCTACACCACCGTCGCAGCACTGCGCGAACAAGGCACTCGCCGCCTCGGCCTGCTGGCCGACCGGGCCGGCAGACTCGCCGGCTGGGAATCCGTCAACATCGCCCACAGCGCCGCCGGCAGCGCACAACCGGGACTGTACTTCCGCGTCGTGCCCGCGGTCGCGACCCAACTGGCCCCGGTCGTCGCCGACATGCTCGACCACGGGGTCGACGGGTTCTACTACGTCGGGACCCCCGAGCGCGCCGCACAGGTCGCCCGCGCGCTCGCCGACCGCGGCTTCACCGGGCCCAGGTTCCTCGACGCACCCTCGGCCACGGCGGCCTTCACCTCCGCGGCAGGCAAGGCGGCGGCGGGCTGGCAGGTGCTCACCTCGTACATCGGGCCCCAGGCCCAGCCCGTACGCAGCTTCGCCGCCGCCTACCGCAAGCGCTACGCAAGCGCGCCCGGCCCATGGGCGGCCGAAGCGTACGACATCGCCCGCCTGGTGGCCGGA
This sequence comes from Streptomyces diversicolor, assembly GCF_057537855.1. Taxonomy (NCBI): domain Bacteria; kingdom Bacillati; phylum Actinomycetota; class Actinomycetes; order Kitasatosporales; family Streptomycetaceae; genus Streptomyces; species Streptomyces diversicolor. The sequence goes on along the minus strand of NZ_BAAJXA010000073.1, from coordinate 22,163 downwards.
CGGATCGACGCCCTCGCCGGAAAGACCGGCGACCGCCGCCCCAGCCGTGAGCAGCTGGCGCGGGCCGTGGCCGAGGTCCGGTTCAAGGGGGTGGCCGCCACGTACGCCTTCGATGACAGCCGCCGCGTCGAACCGCGCGAGGTGTACCACTACCGCGTCGCCCACGGCCGCTTCGGCTACGTCGGCCCTATGGGCATCCCCGGAGCCTGACGGGAACGCCGCCGACGATGAGACCGCTGCGTACGCAGGATCCCGAAGAACTCGGCGGACACCGGCTGTTGGCCCGGCTCGGCGCGGGCGGCATGGGCGTGGTCTACCTGGCCCGCACTCCCGTCGGCTCCCTGGTCGCGCTGAAGATCGTCCACCCCGAGCACGCAGCCGACCCCGCCTTCCGCGAACGCTTCCGGCGCGAAGCGCGCCTGGCCGGTGGGCTCAGCGGCCGCTGGGTGGTGCGCGTCACCGCGGCCGATCCCGACGCCCGCGAGCCCTGGCTGGCCACCGCCTACGTGCCCGGACCCTCGCTCGCCGAGGCGGTGGACGCCTGCGGTCCGCTGCCGCCGGACTCCGTCGCCGCCCTCGGCGCCCTGCTGGCCGAGGCGCTGGCCGAGCTCCACGGAGCCGGCCTGCTGCACCGCGACGTCAAACCCGGCAACGTGCTGCTCGCCCTCGACGGCCCACGGCTGATCGACTTCGGCATCGCCCGCGCCGCCGGAGCCACCGCACTGACCGAACCCGGCGCGGTCGTGGGCACCCCCGGCTATCTGGCCCCGGAACAGATCAGCACGGACGGCAGCGCAGCGGGCCCGGCCGCCGACGTTTTCGCCCTCGGCTGCCTGCTGGCGTACGCGGCCACCGGCCAGCGACCCTTCGGCTCCGGCAATCCCGAGGCCGTCCTGTACCGCACCCTCCACGAACCGCCGGACCTCGACGGCCTCCACCAACAGCCCCCACCGCTGCGCGCGGCGATAGCCCAGTGCCTGGCCAAGGCCCCCGAAAACCGCCCGACCGCGGCCGACCTCACCGGCACCCTGCTCCCCGCGCACCCCGCTACCGCGAGGGGCGAGGAGGCACAGCACGACTGGCTGCCGCCCGTCGTGCTGCGACTCGTCGCCGAACGCTCCGCCCGCGCCCTCGACCCACCGCCCCGCGAGGCTGCACCGGAACATCCGCAGCCGGCCGCAGCGCTCGACGCCCGTACGCACACCCGCCGCCGGGTGCTCGCCATCGCCGGCTCGACGACCGTGGCGCTCGCCGCCTCCGCCGCCGCGCTGCTGGCCGCACGGGACGGCAGGACCGGGGCCGGCGGCACGCGCCGGAACCTGCCCACTCACGCCATTGGGCTGCACGCCACATTGACCGGCGGCGATGACGCAATCGGCAGAGCGCATGAGCGTGGCGCCCGCCTTGCCGTGTCCCACCACAACTCCCGCGACGACGCGCGTTTTTGGCTCCGGCTCCTCCCGTACGACGATCGCGGCCGGCCGGCCCGGACAAAGGAGACCGCCCGCCGACTCCTGGCCGATCGCTCGCTGACCGCCGTGATCGGCCCCACCACCGTCGCCGCCGCCCGCACGGCGGTCCCGCAGTACGCGTCGGCGTCCATGCCGGTGTTGCTCGTATCCATCGACGATGATGCCACCGGGCTCGCCCCGCACTCGCTGCGCACCCTATGCGTGACCCGGGCGTCGGAAACCGACAGAACGCTGCCGGTCATCGACTACCTCACCCGGGTGTGCCGCGTCGAGCGCACCGCGGTCATCGAGGACAAGGCCACCGCGGACGCGGCCCGTGAGACGGTCTCGAGTCTGCGCGAGGCACCTCCGGGCAACGGCACCGTCACCGTCCACGCGGTGGCGGCCGCGGACGGCTTCACGGCGACCGTCACCGACGCCCTGGCCGCACACCCCGACGCCGTGGTGTACGCGGGCACCTCGCCGGACCGTGCCGCGGCCTGCGCCCGCGCCCTGGCCCAGGCAGGCTTCGACGGCCCCAGGGCCACGTTCGAACCCGTGCTGCGGCCCGCCTTCGCCGAGGCAGCAGGCCCGGCCGCGGAGGGCTGGGTCCTCGAAGCGCCCTACACCGAGCCGCAGTCGGCCCCCGGCAAGGCCGCCCGCGGCTTCACGACTGCCTACCGCGACCGCTACGGCGAGCTTCCCGCCCGCTGGGCCGCGGAAGCCTACGACGCCGTGGGCCTCATCGCGGCCACCCTCGGCGACCTCGGCGGCAGTACCGACATCGAGCCCGGCCAAGTCGCCGAACGCCTCTTCCACATCAGTCACATCGGTATCGCCAAGCCACTCCGCTTCCGCCAAGACCTCACCCACGCCCTGCAGCCGGAGAAGACCAGCTTCCTGTACCAGGTCCACGACGGCCGATACCGCTTCCTCGGCCGCCACGACCAGGTGCAAGCGCCCTCCCCGGACTGAGGCACCCCGGCACCCACTCACGCCAACCGGCGTGCCGGAGCGGGTTCGCCGCCGGGCAGCTTGAGCCTCTCGGTGCACTTCACCTGGCGGGCCAATCTGTACCGCTGCCCGACCTTCTACTCCTGAACACCCACGGGGCGTGGGGGCAGCCGGCAGCGTCGAGGTGGATGCCGAGCTGGTCGCCTGCCGCCGCCGAATACCTCGCCCCGCGCCACGTGAACGCGGCTGTCGAGGCCGGCCCTGGGGCATGTCGTCTAGAGCAGCCCGCCACTCAGCAGGGGCTGCTCGGGGGTTTCGGCGAGTTCGTCGATCACCACGGCGAGTAATCGTCGGACGGCGCCGGGGCGGGTTTCCGCTCGGTCGGTGAGCGCCAGCAGGGCCTCGCGCAGCAGAGGGCCCACCCCGAACACGCTGGGGTGTGCCACCAACTCGCCACACAGGTCGACCGGGACCGTGACAAGGCGGGCGTCGGTAGCGCCGTAGAAGCGGTGCGCATGCTCGAACCCCGGCGGTGTCCATGTCGCGCGGTGAGCGGGCGCGACCCAGGTTCCATGCTCGGTCGTGGTGGCCAGGGCCCCGGTGGCCGCGTACACCAGCTGGCCCTCGGTGTGGGAGTGCGGATCGAGCCGGAAGCCGTGCGGGATCCAGGCCCCGCTGCGAGGCGCGGTCGGCGGCGGCAGAGAGGACGACGCTGCGGATCGGCGGGTTTCCGGCATCGGGACTCACTCCACCGGTGGGACCTTGCCTGCTCCGGCCCGAGAAATCGCTCACATGAGGACACATGAGAAGCGGTATACCTGCACACCGTCGTGCGTGACGCGAGCGCAACTCAAGGGCGGTGGCTGTGTGCCCCGGCCGACGACAGCCGGGGGGCGGACAGCCGTGCATACGACGTGCCGCTCGACGGTCACGTCATCGCCTGGTCGAATTCCTCCTGGCCGAGGGCCGGGTGAACGAGCGGGGTCGGGCGGTCCCGGTCATGGCGCAGTCCGTCCAGGACGAGGATGACGTAGCGCTTCCACAATTCGGGGGCGACGGCCCGGCTGCGCTCAGTGACAGCTCCGAGCATGAGCTGAATGAGCGGGAAGTCGGTTGGCACGATGTCGTCGCGGAGCTGCCCGGCCTGTTGGGCACGTTTGATGACGGCCTCTATCAGAGGGGTGAGGCGTTCCCGCACGGCGACGGCCCGGGCCGGGCCGTGGATGCCTTCGAGCAGGACCTCTCTCAGCCCGCGATCCGCAGCGAAGTTCTCGGCGGTGGACAGGAAGAGTTGCGCGAGGCCCTCCCAGGGGTCCTCGTGTGAGAGGGCTCCCTCCGCCAGTGCGACCAGGCGCTGCACGGAGTCTTCGAAGACCGCTTCGATGAGTTCGTCGCGATTGGCGAAGCGGCGGTAGGCGGTGCCGACGCCTACACCTGCGTGGCGGGCGATGTCGTCGAGGGTGACCTCCAGGCCGCGGCGCGCGAAGACCTCATGGGCGGCCGCGATGATGCGGCGCCGGTTGCGTTCCGCGTCCGCCCGCAGGGGGCGTGACGGGCGCTTCTCGGGGGGCGGGGCGGGGGCGGTCCGGCTGCTCATGACCCCTACTGTACCCAGACATGTGGAGACGGCATCTCCGGTTTGGTGTTACGGTGAACCAGGCAAGCGGAGAAGATCTCTCCACTTGGTATCCCGTGTTCGGAGCGCCGATGAGCACCCTCACCCCCGAATCGAGCCCGCCGGGCCGACCAGGCCGTGAGAAGAGCTGGCAACCGCCGGCACCGCCACCGTTGGCTGATCCTGGCGGTCATCGCGATAGCCCCGCTGATGGTGGTGCTCGACGCCACGATCGTGAACATCGCCCTGCCCTCGGCCCAGGCGGACCTGGGCTTCTCCGACGACAGCCGGGCCCTGAACATCGGGCTCGCCGGCTTCGCCGGCGCCTCCGCACCGACCGGCGCCGCGAGCAGCTTCGAGGTCCTGGTGGCCGGGCGGTCCCTGCACGGCGCCTTCGGCGTGCTGCTCGCCCCCACCGCGCCGGCACCGTCGGAGCGATCATCTGCGGCCTGCTCCTCCGCCGCGGCGCACCCAGGCAGGACCCGAACGCCACACCCACCGTCCACACGTGACCCCACTGCGCTGGCCAAAGACCCGCAAGAACCCGCAAGAACCTGGAAGAAGGAGAGAAGAGGCCATGAACGCACACGCACCCCGTGCCCTGATCGTCGGCATGGGCATCGGCGGCCTCGCCACCGCGATGCGCCTGCGCGAGGTCGGCTGGGAGCCCGTCCTCGTCGAACGCGCCCCCGGGCGCCGCGACGCCGGCTACTTCGTCGGCCTGTTCGAGACCGGCCGCGCCACCGCGCAGCGCATGGGCGTCCTCGACGCCATCGGCAACCGCGCCAACCCCGACGGTGTGACCTATGACATCGACCGTGCGGGCCGCCGCCGGCCGGGGATGGGCTACGGCGATCTGCCCGGCGGCCCCCGCCTCATCCTTCGCGGCGACATCGAGGCCGCCCTGTACGACACCGTCGCGGCCCGCACCGAGATTCGCTACGGCACCACCCCCACCGCCCTCGACGAACACCCCGACGGCGTCGACGTCACCCTGCGCACCACCACCGGCGAGAACATCTCGGAAACCACCGAGCAGTTCGCCCTCGTCGTCGGCGCCGACGGACTGCGCTCCACCACCCGCCGCCTGGCCTTCGGCCCCGACAGCGAGTTCATGCGGCCGCTCCACCACATCATCGGCGCCACCGTCATCAAGGAGACCCTGCCCGGCTTCCGGCCCCAGGACGGCCTCGTCCTGGCCGAACCAGGCCGCTCCGTATGGACCTTCCCCTTCGCCGACCACCAGCCCGGCGTGCTGTTCAACTACCGCACCGACGACGAGGACGCCCAGTTCCGCCGCCCGCCCATCGAATCCCTGCGCGCCGCCTTCGGCCCCGAACCGGCCGGCCCCGTCCTGGAACACCTCCTGACGCAGTTCGAACAGGCCGACCACCACCTCTTCGACTCCGTCCACCAAGTGGAGATGGACACCTGGCACACCGACCGGATCGTCCTGCTCGGCGACGCCGCCTGGTGCCTAACCCTCTACTCCGGTATGGGCGCCTCCACCGCCATGGCCGGTGCCGACCTCCTGGGCACCCTGCTCCAGCGCAACCCCCACAACACCGCGCGGGCCCTACGCGAATGGGACCAGAAACTGCGCCCCTTCATAGCCATCCAGCAGAAAGCCGGCCGCACGCAGGGCCTGACGATGTTCGTCCCCCAGACCCGCCGAGACAAGGCCGTGCGGACCTTCACCCAAAAGCTGATGAGCCGCCCGGCAGGCAAGCGCCTCATGATGTCCCTGGCTGCCCGGCAGTTCAAGGAGAAGGCCATCGATATCGCTGCCGTCTGACCGCATCCACCACCTACGCCGGCCCCGGACAGCCACTCCCTGGGGCAGCGAGCGATACCCACCCCGGTTACTGGAAGCACCGTGACTACGCCCCACCCCACCCTGGCCAACGCTGTCGACGAACTCCCCGCGAACTCCTCCCACCCGCTCGACTCCTGGTGGTTCACCGCCCGGCTCTGCAGCACCGCTGCCCGGCCCCCACGGCGTCTACGCCGGGATCTGCTCGGTCGTCGGCACGCTCGCAGGTGAGGACATCACTGGGCACGGATACACGGACGTTCTCGGACAGGCATGCGCCGGCGCAGCCCAACGTCGAACGGGGTCGCCGGTACGAGGATTCCGGGGTCGCGAACACGGCCTCCGCCTGGTTCTGTGCTCCGGCCAAAGGTGAATCTCCGTTGCCGGGTGCCGGGTCGCACGGCCATTATCGCCTTTGTGTCCGAGAGCGAGTCTGCGCATGCGACGTTGCTGCCGTATCCCAAGATCTCTGCGAAGGGGGGCCTTGGGATGTCCGGGGTCCGGGAGTGGATCGCGGTGGAGAAGGTGCATGGGGCCCACTTCGCGGTGGTCTGCGATGTCGGCGGGGTCCGTCCGGCGAAGCGGCGTGAGCTGCTGGAAGACGATGGGCTGGATGACTTCTTCGGTGTGAGCAGGGTCTGGCCGCTGCTGTCGGTGGCGGCAGCCCGTTTCGCCTCGGCTGTGCGCGGCGTGCGGGGCGACGCTGCGGTGGTGACACTCTATGGCGAACTGGCCGGTGGGTGTTACCCGCACCCGGATGTTCCTGCTGCCGCGGGAGCCGAGCCGGTCCAGACGGGCGTGTGGTACGCGCCGGGCCTGCACTGGCTGCCGTTCGATGCTTCGGTCGAGACGGCCGAGGGACGCTGGTGGATCTCTGACCGGGCCCTGCGGGACGCTGCGGCGGTCGCCGGGCTGGTGTGCGTTCCCGCGCTCGGGTACGACACGCTCAACAGGCTCCAGGAGTTGCCCTGTACCTTCCCCACCAAGGTCCCTGCCCTCTTCGGGCATCCCGAGCTGGTGGACAACCTCGCCGAGGGCTACGTCATCAAACCGGCGGGAGAGTGGCAGGAGTCGGGTCTTTCGGGCGGCGGCACGCGCCCGGTGGCCAAGGTGAAGCAGGATGCCTTCGCCGAGGACGAGCGATTCGACGGCGCACGCCCCTATCTGGCACCGCCGCAGGGCGCAGCCGGGGTACCCGCCTGGCTCCTGGTCCAGGCATCGGCACTCCTCACTCCCGCCCGCGCGGCCGCCGCGGTGAGCAAGCTCGGGTCCCGTACTTGTGTGGAAGCGGTGGCGGGAGAGATCGCCCGGGACGTCGCGGAGGAACTTACCGAGGTCCTGGGGGGCCTGGAGGACCCGCTCCTGCACGCTCTGGAACGAGCGCTCGGGCCCGGGGCGCACTCGCTCGCGGAGTTCGACGCCGAGGACCGCCACCGCTCCCGCACCGCCCGAACGGACACGGAAAGCAGAGGATGACTGACTCACACTCCACCGCGCCCACCCGGCGAGTGGCGAGATGTCGAGTTCGCGCAGCGCGCCGACGCAGATCCCGCGCATGAGGGACTCTGCACCACCCGGTAGAAGGCGACGTCGTGCACGAGGTAGGCGTCCAGGCCGGCCTCCCGCTCGGCCGCGCCCAACTCCGCAGCCAGGATGGTCAGTTCCCGGCACTGGTCGGGGGGCGGCGGCATGCGCGGCGAGTCCGGCGGCGACCGGCTTGACCGCGGTCCGCGGTGTGGTCAGCGACTTCAGCTGACGTGACCGGTCGGCTCCGGACAGCCGCCAGCGGATGACGGCGGGGGCGAAGACGTTCCACTCCTCGGTGCCCCGAACCGTGATGCCCACCCTGCGGCGCGACTCCACCAGGTGCATGGCCTCCAGCACTCGTACAGCCCCGCGGAAGACCGTGCGGGAGACCCCGTAGCGCGACCCCAGCTCGTCGATGCGCGGCACCGTGCCGGGCGGGTGCTGCGCCCGAGGCGACGGTCGGCCCAGTTCGGCCAGTATGCGGGAGTGCAGGCCGTTGCCGGCCTCGTCCCGTTCCCGGCGGTCGCCCGGGGATCCCTGCTGAGGCATGGACCAAGCCTGGAAGATCAACGCGAACGCCGCACCACCTCCAAGACCGGCCGCGTCCGAATCAGGCTGAGAACCACCCTCTGACGCCCCGGCCCGCACCCGCCACCCTCACGGCACCGCGCGGCACCGCCCACCTCCCGTACCGCACAAGCACACTGGCGACGAGCTTGGCACGGGAGCGGGCGGAGCCCCCGTCAGGACATTCGCGCGGCGACCGTGCGGGCAGCCTGGGACAACGCCTTCTCGGTCCAGATCGTCCTGCGCTTCTCGGCGGCCGCCCGATTCTCGGCGGGCTTCGCGTCCACACCTGGGTCTTTCACCAGGCCCTCAGCCGAACTGGAACCGTCGAGTTCGAAGAGGTAGGGGCCCTGGTGGCAGTACACCTCGTCCCCGACCACGCCGCCGACGCGGTAGCAGCCCTCGGCGCCCCAGGTAGCGGCGAGATCGGTGAACCCCTTCTCCTTGGTCTTGTCCTGCTTGTCCTCGTCGTACTTCTCGGCGATCAGTGCCGGATCGGCCAGTGCGGTCACCGTGACGGTGATGTGGCTGTTGGCGTAGTCGCTACCGCCGCTGCCCGGCAGGTTGAAGCCGAACTCGCAGCCGCCGCGCGGGACATCACCGGTGGTTCCGGGGTCTGATTCGGCGAGGGGATTGAAGTTGAGGATGCTCACCTTCACCGGCTCGCGCTCGAAGGACTTCGCCTGCGGCAGGAATGCCTGGATCTCCCCGTCCGTCAGCAGTTTGCAGCCGTCGGGCCACTGGCTCAGCTGCACCGAGGCGTTCGGCGGCGCCTGGATACCGAGTTTGTCCCCCGCAGGCTTGGCCGCGCCGAACTCGACCGGCGGCGGAGGCGAGTCCTCACTGCATCCGGCCAGCAGCGTCGCGCCCGCCACTGCCGTCACACAAAGCACCGCTGCCCTGCTCCGTCGCCCTGCTCGACGCGGTCCGTCGTTTCCATGCATCGCTCTCCCCGATTTCCTTCTCTGTCAAGGCAGTTGTGGCCGCACCTGGTTATCCGGCGCGCATCGCGGCTTCGGCACTGCGGAACCGGCGGCAACGACCGTACTATGCGTCAGGAGCGGCTCCTTCTCCTCATGGTGGGCGACTCCCGTCGGCCCGGCCTCCCCGAGGTCCGCGCTGCACTCGCCGACCGGGTCTCATCGGGAGAACTCAGCATGCACAGCGCGGACTTCACCCGGCTGTGGTCGGCAACGACGTCTGCCTCTGCGGGGTGATGACGCTGGGCCTACGGCATCCCGCCGTAGGCCCGCTGACCGTCACGCAGCAGTCGCTCACCCGCGCACAGAGCGACGACCAGAACCTCATCGTCGGCATGGCCGATCCCGCGTCGGCCCCCGCGCTGTCCCTCCTCGCGGAGTACGCCGCTCCATCACGGTGGCCCGCCCGGCCGAAGTGCCGGCCGGCGCAGGCAAGTTCCGCGCCGATGCCCTGGCGCGGAAGGTGCCGAAGCGGGCCTGGCACAAGCTCCCCGGCCGGGCATGGCGCGAAGGGACAGCGGCTCTACGACCTTGGCCGGCAGCGACCTCGCCGAGGCAGCCCCGGGCCGCCACCAGTCGCTGATCCGCCGCAACCGCAGCACCGGTGAACTCGCCTACTACCACTGTCACTACGCGGTATGCGGCCGTCGCCGGGGCGGTCGCACAGCGTTCTCTCGGCCGGTTCTCGGGCCGCTTACCTCGTCCTCCCAGTTTCCCTCGCAACGATCGGTGCTGTCTCCGGCCGCCCGTCGGCGGACGGATTGACAGCGGACTCCCCGTCAGTTCCCAGCATTCTCCCCGTGTTTCCCCTGCCGCACAGACCAGAGTCGACCAGCGCGCCGCCAGGACGCGGGTGTGCACGGGAGCCGCCCCCACCGATCCCATCACTCGAGGAATCCATGACGCAGACAATCAGTGGCTTGCGCACGGCTCGAAGTTTCCAGCCGCCGACGCCGGCGGACGCCACGGACTCGGCCGCGACGCGTACACCGACCGTCGAGATCGTCATCCCGGTCTACAACGAGGAACGCGCGCTGCCCGGCTGCATCCGCACCTTGCACGCCCGGCTTCGTGACGAGTTGCCGTACCCCTGGCGGATCACCGTGGCCGACAACGCCAGCGTCGACGGGACCCTCGCCGTGGCCCGGGAACTCTCCGGCGAACTGCCCGGCCTCGCTGTCGTCCACCTCGAACGCAAGGGACGTGGCCTCGCGCTGCGCACCGTCTGGGGTACGAGCGACGCCGAGATAGTCGTCTATATGGACGTCGACCTGTCCACCGGCCTCGACGGACTACTGCCGCTGATCGCCCCGCTCGCCAGCGGCCACTCCGACCTCGCCATCGGCAGCCGCCTCGCCTCCGGCGCCCGCACCGTGCGCGGTCCGCGCCGGGAGCTGATCTCCCGCTGCTACAACGCCCTGATCCGGCTCACCCACGGTGCCCGCTTCAGCGATGCCCAGTGCGGGTTCAAGGCTGCCCGCACCGAGGTGCTGCGTCCGCTGTTGTCGAAGACCGAGGACGACGCGTGGTTCTTCGACACCGAACTGCTGCTGCTCGCCGAGCACAACGGGCTGCGTATCCACGAGGTGCCCGTCGACTGGGTGGAGGACGTAGACACCCGGGTGGACGTGGTCGGCACCGCAACCGACGACCTCAAGGGCCTGTGGCGGATGGCCCGGCGCAAGGCGTGCGGTGCGGCCCGCGTCCCCGTTCCGGCCCGCCCGCAACCGGCCGCCGAGCATCCCGACGCGGTCCTGGCCCCGGACTCGGCCCGCTCCCAACTCGCCTGGCAGATCACCTGCTTCGTCGTCATCGGCATCGCCTCGACCGTCGGACAGGCCCTGCTGTACTGGCTGCTGCGTGGCTGGTGGCCGCCCGCCGCGGCCAACTTCGTCTCCCTGCTGGTGCTCACGCTCCTCAACACCGAAGCCAATCGCCGACTCACCTTCCGCTACGCCGCGGACGGCGTCGGCGCCGGTCGCGCCCATCTGGGCGCGGGTGCGCTGTTCGTCGTCGGCTACGTCATCACCTCGGCGGCCGTCCTGGTCTTCCGCGATGCCGTGCCGGACGCGTCGGCGGCGGCCGAGACCCTGGTGCTGGCCATCTCCTCGGTCCTGGTGACCATCATCCGCTTCCTGGTGCTGCGCCTTGCCGTGTTCCGCCGCGCGTCCTGAACCCCCTCCCTGAGACCTGAGACCTGAGAGCGAATCTCCCCGTGACTCACACCACCGAGGCGCCTTCGGGCACCGTCACGCGCCTTCCTGGTATCAGCCGCGCCCTGCCACGCTGGGCGGCCCCTGCCGCGCTGGGCATGATCCTGCTGCTGTCCGCACTGTTGTACGGGTGGGCGCTCGGCTCCCTCGGCTGGGGCAACAGCTACTACTCGGCCGCGGTGAAGTCGATGGGCCAGAGCTGGACGAACTTCCTGTTCGGTTCCTTCGACCCGGCCGGAGTGATCACGGTCGACAAGCCCCCGGCCGCGCTCTGGCCGCAGGTGATCAGCAGCAAGATCTTCGGTCTGCACGGGTGGGCACTGCTCCTGCCCCAGCTGGTGGAGGGAGTCGCCGCCGTCTTCGTACTGCACCGCACGGCACGGCGCTGGGCGGGCGAGGGCGCGGCGCTCCTCGCCGCCCTCGTGATGACCCTGACCCCGATCACCGTGGCGATCAACCGGGACAACAACCCCGACACGTTGCTGGTGCTCTTCCTGGTCACCGCCGCGTACGCGCTGACGCGCGCTCTGCAGTCCGAGTCGACCCGGCATGGCACGTGGTGGCTGTGCGCGAGCGGATTCCTGATCGGTTGCGGCTTCCTCACCAAGATGATGGCGGCCTGGATGGTGCTGCCGGCGCTCGCCGCGGCCTGGCTGGTCGGCGCGGGCGGTACCTGGCTGTCACGTGTCGGGCGTCTGCTGATCGGCGGTGCCGTGTGTGCGGTCTCCTCGTTGTGGTGGGTGGCGATGGTCGCCTGGTGGCCGGGCGACCGGCCCTACATCGGCGGCAGCACCGACGGCAGCGCCTGGAACCTGGTGACCGGTTACAACGGGCTCGGCAGGATCTTCGGTGCGAGCGCGGGCAGCGGCGGCATGGGCAACTTCGGCGGTGAGGCGGGGCTGCTGCGGCTGTTCAACGACCAGGTGGCCGGGCAGATCAGCTGGCTGCTGCCGGTGAGTGCCGTGGCGCTGATCGTCGCCGCGGCCGGGGTGGTGCAGCGTCGACGCGGCAGCGACTCGGCGGGCGAGGCGCCGGCGGGCTCGGGGTGGGTGCTGTGGGGGACCTGGCTGCTGGTGTGCGGCCTGGTGTTCTCCACGCAGGAAGGCACGTTCCACCCGTACTACACGACCCAACTCGCCCCAGCCATCGCCGCGTTGTCGGCCGGCCTTGTCGCCGCACTGGCGCGGGCGCACCGGGCCGGGGCCCGCTGGGCACTGCCGACGGGTGCCGGAACCGTGCTGCTGACCGTTACCTGGGCGGTAGTAGTGATGCGGCGGGTTCCGTCCTGGCACGGGTGGCTGGCCTGGGTGGTGTCGGCATGGGGACTGGTCGCTGTGGGGCTGCTGGCCGCCGCGATGTTGAAGCCGCGGCTGGCGGTGGCTGCCCTCGGCGGTGCGGTGCCGGCGATCCTGCTCGCACCGTGCGCGTGGGCCGTGAGCGTGCCGGGCGGAACCGGATCGGCGATGGGCGGAGTGAATCCGACGGCCGGACCCGTGACGATGTCCTTCGGCTCCGGGCGTGTACCGGGAGGCAGCGGCGGCGGCCTGCCCGAAGGCTTTGAGATGCCGGGAGGCAATGGGGGCGGCAGCCTGCCCGAGGGCTTTGAGATGCCGGGAGGCAAGGAACGAGGAGGAGGCGGCCTGCCGGAAGGCTTCGGTGGTGGCGGCCTGGGAACGGGCTCAGGTGGGAGCGGTGCTCCGGGGTCGGGTCCGGGTGGCACGATGCCCTCGTTCCCGGGGAACGGCGGTGGCTCGGGCGGCTTCAGCGGCCGTCCGGGCGGGTTCGGTGGAGCGGACCGGGGCACCACCCTCAGCTCCGATCAGCGCAAGATCCTCACCTACGCCACCGAACACTCGAAAGGCGCCCGTATCACCCTCGCCGTCGACGGGGGAGCCACGGGAGCGGCTGCCTATATCCTGAACAGCGATGCCGCCGTGATCGGCATGGGCGGCTTCCTCGGCAGCGACAACGCACCCTCCGTGCTGCAGCTGGACACATGGACCAAGAACGGAGACCTGCGTTACGTACTCGGTTCGTCCGGCGGTGGCATGGCTGCCCGGATGGGCGGCGAGAACAGTGCGGCCGCCGAGCGGTCGCAGTGGATCAGCGAGAACTGCACCGAGGTACCCGCCAAGGAGTACGGCGGCAGCTCCGACGGGAGCGGCTCTGCCGCCGGCGGCATGATGGGCGGTATGAGCACGACCTTGTACGACTGCGCCGCCAAGACCCGGACCAAGTAGCGGCCTCGGCAGAACGGACCACACAGCACCATGCCCGACCCGGCCGTCGCGCCCGCTCCGTGCCGCCTCCTGGTGGTCGAGGACGATCCCAGCATCCGCATGCTGCTGGAGTCGGCGCTGCGGCTGTCCGGCTACGAGGTCTTCGGCTCCGCCACCGGCCAGGACGCACTGCGGGACATGGAGGACTGCCGTCCGGACCTCGTGCTCCTCGACATCATGCTGCCCGACCTGGACGGCCTTGAGGTCACCCGCAGGCTGCGCGCGGCCGGCGTCCGGACACCGGTACTGTTCCTGACGGCGCGCGGTGAGCTCGCCGACCGCATCGCGGGACTGAGCGCGGGCGGCGACGACTACGTGACCAAGCCGTTCAGCATCGAGGAGGTGCTGCTGCGCATCCGCGCCATCCTGCGCCGGACCTACCCGGAGCACCTGTCCGGCCCAGACGGTGCGGGCAGCGGGATCCTGCGCTTCGCCGACCTGGAACTGGACGAGAACGCCCACGAAGTGCACCGGGCCGGCGAGTACGTCCCGCTGTCGCCGACCGAGTTCAACCTGCTCACCTACTTCCTGGAGAACCCCAACCGGGTGCTGAGCAAGACCAAGATCCTCAACCAGGTGTGGGGGTACGACTTCGCGGGCGACAGCCGCATCGTGGAGACGTACATCAAATACCTGCGCCGCAAGATCGACCGCTTCGACCCGCCCCTGCTGCACACCGTGCGCGGTGTCGGCTACTGCCTGCGGCTGCCCCAGGGCCACACGGCAGGAGCCGATCGGTGATCCGCCGCCGGTGGACGCTGCGCCCCCGCTCGCTGCGCGGCCGGCTCGTGTGGGGCGTGACCCTGCTGGCCGCGGCCGCCGTTATGACAGCGCAGGCCATCGCGGTCGCGGGGATGCACTCCTGGCTGCTGAACCGAGTCGACCAGCAGCTTATGGAGTTCGCGCTCCCCGACCGGGCCTTCACACGGCAACCCGAACCGGCCCTGCGACCCGCACCGGACTCCAACACCCTTCCCTCGGACTTCCGGGTCACTTTCTACAGCGCCAAGGGCGACGAGCAGGGCACCCTCGGCGGAGGAAGCAAGCCGGGCCCGAAGCTCCCGCGGTCCACCGGCGAGCTGCATCTGACGCGCGGACAGGAGACCACCGTTCCCGCCGAGTCCGGGGACGGCCAATGGCGGGTCCTGTGGCGTGAAGCCCCGACGCACAACACCACATACGTGGTCGCCCTGCCCCTCGACACCGTGGAGGGGGCCCTGTCGAAACAACTCGCACTCAACGCCGTCGTCCTGGCCGCGGCCGTGGTCGGTCTGATCGCCCTCGGCCGCACGGTGGTCCGCCTCGGCCTCCTGCCGCTGACCCGCATGGAGCACACCGCCCAGGGCATCACCGCGGGGGACCTCGGCCTGCGGCTGCCCGACACCGACCCGCGCACCGAGACCGGCCGCCTGGGTACCGTACTCAACGACATGCTCGACCGCCTCCAACAGGCCCTGCGGCAGAGGGAGTTCTCGGAGGCCCGGTTGCGTCGCTTCGTCGCCGACGCCGGACACGAACTGCGTACGCCCCTCACCACCATCCAGGGGTTCGCCCAGCTCGCCCTGCGCCACCCGGACCGCCCCGCCGAACAGCGCCGGGAGGCCGACGAACAGATCGCCCGCAATGCCGAGCGCATGAACCTTCTCGTCGACGACCTGCTGCTGCTTGCCAAGCTTGACCAGCAGCCCGCCTACCGCAGCGACCCGGTCGACCTGCTGTCGCTCGCGGCCGACGCGGTGAGCGTGGCGGCCGTCCGCGCGAACGGTGAGCACCGCATGACGCTCAGCCCGCTCGACGCGAGGACCGAGGACGCCGAACTGGAGGTCGTGGAGACCGTGGGCGATCCCGATCGCCTGCTCCAGGTCGTCAACAACCTCCTGTCCAACGCCCTCGTTCACACGCCCCCGGGCACCCCGGTCGACGTACGTGTCGGCACCGCCCGGGCAGGAGCGGCCGCCGGCGGCACCGACCGGCCCGGCCGCACCAGCGCCTCACCACCCCTGGCCGAGTCCACGCCGATCGGCGTGATCGAGGTCGCCGACCAGGGGCCCGGACTTTCACCCGAGGAGGCCGAGCGGGTCTTCGAGCGCTTCTACCGGGTCGACCCCTCCCGCTCCCGCGACCGAGGCGGCAGTGGCCTCGGCCTCGCCATCGCGTCGGCGATCGCTCAGGGCCACCGCGGTCGCGTGGAGCTGGACACCGCCCCGGGCGAGGGCTGCACCTTCCGGCTGGTCCTCCCATGGGCCGACGGCGTCCGGCACGCCTGAGAAAGCCGGTCGCATACGGGGAGACACCGGGGGAGGTCACACGTCTCCGATCAGCACGCGGGTGCCCTGGGGGGATTCGCCGACGGCATAGATGTCGCCGCCCACGAGCCGGTCCTCCGGTACGGGTTCATGCACCCCGTGGCCCGAGGAAGGAAGCGATGCCGAAGACCGCCAGCCCGAGATCACCGCCACCGGCGTCGTCATCGACCGCGCCCTGCGAGCGACGGCCCTGGCCGCACTGGCCCTCATGGCCCTCGCGAACCTGGCGCTGGCCGCCCCGGCGCTGGGCGCGGCGGTGACAGCGGTCGCGGTGGCCGTGTGGGCCTCGGCTTCGGTGGGGCTCCCGCGCTGCTGCAGACCGCGTTGGCCGTGGCCGTCGAACTGGCCTCCCTGTACCCGGTGATCCCCACCCTTCCCGGCTTCGCGGTCCTGCACGAGAGAGCCAACCCGGCGCAGGTCACGTGCCTGGTGAGCACGGCCGTCGCGACCGTCCTGCAGTCGCCGAGCTGAGCCGCCGCGCGATCAGCCCGCCGACGTCGGTGCCACGCCGTCACGGCCTCGGCCTCACGGCCTCCGCGGTGACGGCACCGGCACCACGGCCTCGCGGCGTGGCAGCCACGGCGCCGTAGCGACCGCGCCGGTGAACGCCGCGCCACAGCCACGACGTCAACGAGCACCCCGCCACCACCACGGCCTCACCGCGTCGGCATCAACGACACGGCTCATGGCGTCACGGCTCATGGCGTCACGACCAACACGCCAGTCGGCCCCGCCACCACCACGGCATCAGTCGTCACCGACTCACCACCGGGGCGTCGGCCGACATCGCCTCCCCGCCACCGCGACAGTCGGCGCCGCCTCCCACCACGGCGTCAGCCGGCGCCGCCTCCCACCACGGCGTCAGCCGGGCCCCGTCACGGCGACGGAATCTCCCGGAAAGCCGCGGCGGGATGGGTGTCGGCCACCCGGTCGCCGGCGCCGAGCAGGCGGCGGCGGTGGCTGCCCGGCTCGTACGCGGTGCGGTACAGGCCCCGGCGTTGCAGGATCGGGACGACGGACTCGATGAACTCGGTGAAGTCGTCAGGAGTGACGAACTCGTGCAGGTTGAAGCCGTCCACCCCGGTCGTCTCCGCGATCCGGCTGATGCCGTCGGCGACTTGGGCAGGTGTGCCGACCACCGTCTCCGAGTACGGACTGAGGTCGGTCAGGCGGCGAACGACATCCTCCACCCGGTCGGGGGCCTGCTTCTCCCGGGTGAACCGGGCGGCCTCCGACTGGGAGTGCTCGCCCGGTGCGGGGCTGAGCCGTTCCTGCCCGGAGGCGGTGGAGAGGTCGATGCCGCTGGCCCCGCCGAAGCCGGCCAGGGCGCCTTCGCGCGACTGGGAACGCCGCACCAGGTCCGCCTTGTGCTGCGCCTCCTCCTCGGTCCGGCCGATGACCACCGACAGGTCGGTGACCACACGCAGGTCGTCGCGACGGCGCCCCGCGGCCTCGGCGGCGTCACGGATCGCGGTGACCGCCGCGGCCAGGGCGTCGGGGTTGGTGCCGTTCACGAAGACGGCTTCGGCATGGCGGCCGGCGAACGCACGCCCCCGCTCGGAGGCCCCGGCCTGGTAGATCACCGGGGTGCGCTGCGGCGACGGCGGCACCAGCGAGGGGCCCTGCACGTCGAACAACTGCCCGTGGTGGTCGATGCGCCGGACCTTGGCCGGGTCGGCGAAGACGGTGTTCTCCTTGTCGTAGAGCACCGCGTCGTCGAGCCAACTCCCCTCCCAGAGCTTGTAGGAGACCTCCAGGAACTCCTCGGCCCGGGCGTAGCGCACCGCGTGCCCCGGCATCTCGGAGAGACCGAAGTTGCGGGCGGCGTTCGGCAGGTAGGACGTCACGACGTTCCAGCCGATACGGCCACCGGTGAGGTGGTCGAGACTTGCGAACCGACGCGCGTGGGCGAACGGGTGCTCGTAGGTGGTCGAGACGGTGACGGCGAACCCGAGGTGCCGGGTCACGGCGGCCATGGCCGGGATGACGGTCACCGGGTCCAGCAGCGGGAAGTCGACGGCGCCCCGGACCGCGGGGTCGGGGGACTGCCGATAGACGTCGTAGACCCCGAGCACGTCCGCGAAGAACACCGCGTCGAACAGGCCCTCCTCGAACAGGCGGGCGCGGTCCAGCCAGAATGCGAGGTCGGTGAAACCTTCCCGTCGGCTACGGGGGTGTGTCCATGTGCCGTGCGCGTAGTAGCCGACGCCGGTCATCTCGAATGCGTTGAAGATCAGGGGGCGGTCGCGTTCCGGAATGGTCTGCTCCTTGAGATTATCGAATACCGCTGGTGGCGGACGAGGCGATGAGCCGACGCTGGGTGAACAGCAGCAGGATCGCCGGAATGACGATGAGGACGAGGACCTCGGCGAACGCCTGCTGCGTATTGGACGAAAGAGGGCCGAAGTTCGACGCGATCGCCACGCTCGCCGTGGCGTTGTCGTTGTCGGAGATGATCAGGAGCGGCCACAGGTAGGAGTCCCACTGAGACACGAAGAGGATCATGCCGGAACCGATCAGCGCCGGGCGGCACAGGGGGAGATAAAGGTGCCAGAACCGGCGCACATGTCCGGCGCCATCCATGTACTGCGCCTCGGCCAGCTCCAGCGGAACACCCAGGAATGCCTGGCGCAGGTTGAACACCGCCAGCCCGTTGCCGAGCGCGGGCAGGATCAGCGCGGGCAGCCCGTTGGAGAGGCCGAGGTCGGAGAAGACCGACACCAGCGGGACCGCCAGCGTCTCGAACGGCAGCAGGAAGCTGCCGACCACCACCGCGAACAGCACCTTGGAAAGCCGGGTCCGCACCGCGACGAACCCGTACGCGGCGAGCGACGACACCACCAGCCCGCCCACGACGGTGCCGACCGCCGCCGCGAGTGAGATGCCGACGGCGCGCAGGTAGCCGTCCTCGATCGCCGACCGGAAACCGTCCAGCGAGAAGGACCGGGGGATCAGGGTGTCGAGGACCGACGTGCTGCTGAGCGCCTCGGTCGGGTCCCGGAACGCCGCGACGACCAGCCACCAGATCGGGATGAGGAAGACGAACCCGCTGAGCGCGCCGAGCGCGGTCAGGCCGAACCGCCGTACCCGGGTCTGCGCGTCGGCCGTCATTCCCGCTCCCCGAGCAGGGCGAACTGCACGGCGACCGTGGTGCCGAGCAGCACCAGCAGCACCACCATCTGGGCCATGGCCTGCTGTTGGTTGGAGTAGACCGTCGCGGTGCGGACGGTGTCGAACATCAGGGTCGATGTCGCCTCCGAGGGGCCGCCCTTGGTGAGCACCTGGATCGGGGCGTAGATCTGGAACACCCAGACCGTGTTGGCGACCAGGACGAAGAGCAGCGGCCGGCGCAGCAGCGGCAGAACCACGGAGCGGAACTCCCGCCAGGGTGTCGCTCCGTCCACCCGCGCGGCGTCGAGAACCTCACGCGGGATGTCCAGGAGGCCGGCGATGAGGAAGACCATCCAGTAGCCGACACCGCCCCAGGCGGTGATCAACGCGATCGTCGGCAGGGCCTGCGCCGCGGAGCTGTAGAAGCCCTGAGCGGGCAGACCGATCGCCTCCAGGGTGTTGTTGACCACTCCGGTGGGCTTCAGCGCCACCCCCCACATGACCGTCAGCCCCAGGCTGGGGATGGCGCTGGGCAGGAACGCCACGGTGCGCCACAGCCCCCGCATGGGCATCGTGCGGGTGTAGAGCCAGGCCAGGTAGAGCGAGCCCACTACGATGACGGGACTCGCCAGGACGACGAACCACACCGTCACGCCGAGCACGTGCCAGAACGCAGCACTGGTGAACAGCTGCCGGAAGTTGGCCCACCCCACGAAGGACCACGAGTCGCCGTCGAACGGATCGACCTTCTCGAACGACGCGAACAGCGAGAGACCCTCGGGAGCGAGCCTGGTGAGGACCAGCACGGCCAGGGCTGGACCGGTGAAAGCCAGCAGCACACCGGTGCGGGCCCCGCGTCGGAGCCGGTGGGTGTGACTGCTCACCTGTACTTCTCCAGGGCCGCGTCCGCCGTCGACTGCGCCGACTTGAGGGTCCCCGCGACGTCCTCACCGTTGCTGATGGACAGCAGCGCCGAGGTCAGCGCCGAATTCAACTCGTTCCAGCCGACGGTGGACACCCGCTTCTTGGCGATGCCGTGAGACAGCTGGTAGTTCACGATCTTCTGGGCGTCGGTCGCGCGCGGGTCCTGGAACGCCTCCTGCTGCCAGTACAGCTTCTTGCCCTCGTTGTTGGCCGGCGGCGAGCTGGTGTCGGCATTGTAGGCAGCCGCTCCGGGCCCCTTGAACACCATCGCCTTGATGAACGTCAGGGCCGCGTCCGCGTTCTTCGACCCCTTGTAGAGGCCCAGGGCCACGCCGCCGGCGTTCGAGACGGCCTTGCCTGCGGCGAACCGGGGCATCGGTGCGATCCCGTAGTCCAGGTTCTTGTTCTTGTTCAGCTCGGCGATGTCCCAGTCGCCGCCGATGTGGAACGCGGACTTCCCCGAGGCGAACAGGCTCGTGTAGACGCTGTTGGCATCACCCTGGGGGCTGACCTTGTCCTTGTAGAGGTCGGCGTACCAGCTGAAGGCCTTCACCGCCGCTTCGCTGTCCAGGTTCGCGGTCAGGTTGTGCGAGCCCTCGGCTCCGTACCCGCCACCGAGTCCCTGGGAAAGGAACCACTGGTAGTACCAGCTGGCGATGCGCTCCCAGGTGACGCCGTACTCCGCGCCGGACTTCTGCGCCTTCTTCGCGTCCGCGGTGATCTGCTCCCATGTCGCGGGCTTCGAAGGGTCGGACGACGGCAGCGAGACACCCGCCTTTTCGAGGAGTTTCTTGTTGTAGAAGAGAAATGAACTGTCCGACTGCTCCGGCGCGTTGTAGAGCTTTCCGTCGACCGTCGAAGCGGCGAGCGAAGGATCATCCAGCGCGCCGAATTCACTCTTGAAGACCGGGGTGATGTCGCGCAGGTAGCCTGCCGCCACGTAACGGGCCGTCAAGTGCTGATCGACGGTGATGACATCAACATTGCCGGACTTCAGACGAGAGGGCAGCACAGTCTCGAAGTCGGCGAACGGAACCGACTCGTACTTGATCTTGATGTTGGGGTATTCGGCCTCGAACTTCTTGATGGTCGAGCCGATCTGCACATTGGTATTGGCCGCGTCCAGCCAGGTCACCGTAACCTTATGGTCCGGATTCACCAACTCGGAATACGACGGCAGCGCGGAGGCGGACGAGGAATCCTTGGAATCACTTGAGCAGCCGGCCACGGATGCGATCACACCCGTGACGACAACTATTGCCGTCGCCCGGAAAACACTTCTTGACAGCCGATTCGACATCAAGCCTCCCAGAGATAGCGGACGTTAAGTCCGGGCCGGATCGTAGATGCCGATCAGGCCGATAACACAAGCGGTCTCACCATCTGGAATGCGCGACAGTCGGCCGTCGGTCACTCCTGGGAAACGCGAGGTGTGGCGATGACAACACGGGGAAAGGACAGCCCAACAAGCCGGTTGGCCACCAGTGGGGCCGACCGGACAGGAGGCAACCACACACGGGTCATGTGCCCCGGCCGGCGAACAGGTGAGGATTCCCCGGCCAATGGGCAGGCAAAAGCCCGACGCTAGCGACAGAGCGCGCTGTCGAGCCTCTTGAAGTCCACGTGCCGGCGTCGCACCAGCGGAATGCCCTTAACCATGACCATGAAACTAACCGCCCACAATTGATCACGTCAACATACGCCGAGTTGGCCGATAATTTCTTAACAATGACGCAACAACACACCTCACGGTAACTTTCTGACTCCGGAGCGTCACAAAGCGTGCCGACATAGACAAAGCAGAGGCCGCCGCACCACGTGGCACACCGGCATGCCCCGACTTGCCGAGGACCGTCCACCGGCAAAAGCGGGCCCGGCTCTACCCCAACTCCCGCGGCAGAACCGGTCCGTGGCCAGAACCTCGCACCCGAGCGGATCTGTGTCGGCCCCGGCAGCCCAGCCGGAACCGGTCCACGGTCAACCCCACGCCCACGCCGCAACCGGTCCACGATCAGTACAGCTGGTCCGCGACCGGTACCCGCCGAGTTGTCGGGCGGCATGCTCCGCGCGCGTCCTCGTCGCGTCGTGCGGTCGCCGTCGCGGCCAGGACCGCCCTCGACGTCACCGTTCAGGCCGAGATACTCTCGATCTGCTCGCCGACCTGCGCGAGCAGGCGGGCCCGGCCCTCGTCGGGGTCTTCCACGACCTCGGCTCCGCAGCCGGAACCGACGACCGTGTCGCCGCGCCGTGCCAGGGTGAGCTGGCCGAAACCGGCGCGGCCCGCGAAGTCGTCGACCATCCCGCGCACGCTTGCGGCCGCGCCCGCCCGGGGCCGCCGCCCCACGCCGTGGGCGGCACCCGCCGACCGGGCCGGGTGCGAGGCCCTCCGCGTCCTTGCCCTGCCGTACGCCTGACGAATCGCA
>NZ_BAAJXA010000072.1:0-30033 GCF_057537855.1 Streptomyces diversicolor | reverse complement strand
CTCAGGGGCGCGGGGAACTGCGCGACAAGCCACGACGGGCCCGCACCCGACGGATGACGGGCACCGCATCGAAGGGGCGCGGGGAACTGCGCGAAAGGCCACGACGGCGCCGCACCCGACGGATGACGGGCACCGCACCGAGGGGGCGCGGGGAACTGCGCGAATGGCGACGACGGGCCCGCACCCGACGGATGACGGGCACCGCATCGATGGGGGCGCGGGGAACTGCGCGAATGGCGACGACGGGCCCGCACCCGACGGATGACGGGCACCGCATCGAAGGGGCGCGGGGAACTGCGCGAAAGGCCACGACGGCGCCGCACCCGACAGACGACCGGCACCGCACCGAGGGGGGCGCGGGGAACTGCGCGACCGGCCGAAGGCACGGTCCACAGCCCCCCGCCCAGCTCGGGCCGAGCTAGGCCACGTCCCCCGCCGCCGCAAGCTCCGCAAGCCGCACCAGCGTCCGCACCGCCGACCCCGTACCACCCTTGGGCGTGTACCCGAACGGCCCGCCCTCGTTGAACGCGGGCCCGGCGATGTCGAGGTGCGCCCAGGTGATGCCGTCGCCGATGAACTCCTTCAGGAACAGGCCGGCGACCAGCCCGCCCCCCATCCGCTCACCCATGTTCGCGATGTCGGCGGTCGGCGAGTCCATACCCTTGCGCAGATGATCCGGCAGCGGCATCGGCCACGCCGGCTCACCGACCTGCTCGGCCGCCTCATGCACCGCGGAGCGGAACGCGTCGTCGTTCGCCATGATCCCGAAGGTACGGCTGCCCAGCGCGAGCACCATCGCGCCGGTCAGGGTCGCCACGTCCACGATCGCGTCCGGCTTCTCCTGCGAGGCGGCCCACAGCGCGTCCGCCAGCACCAGCCGGCCCTCCGCGTCCGTGTTGAGCACCTCGACGGTCTTGCCGCTGTACATGCGCAGCACATCACCCGGACGGGTGGCGCTGCCCGACGGCATGTTCTCGGCGAGCGCGAGCCAGCCGGTGACGTTGACCTCAAGGCCGAGCCGCGCGGCGGCCACGACCGCGGCGAACACCGCGGCGGCGCCGCTCATGTCGCACTTCATCGTCTCGTTGTGACCGGCCGGCTTGAGGGAGATGCCGCCCGAGTCGTAGGTGATGCCCTTGCCGACGAGGGCGAGGTGCTTCTTCGCCGAGGGGTGGGTGTACGACAGCTTCACCAGGCGCGGTGCCGCGGCCGAGCCGCTGCCGACGCCGAGGATGCCGCCGTAGCCGCCCTTGGCCAGCGCCTTCTCGTCGAGCACCTGCGCCTTCATGCCGTGCTCCTTGGCCGCGGCCTGGGCGATGGCCGCGAACGCCTCCGGAGTGAGGTCGTTGGGCGGGGTGTTGACCAGGTCGCGGGCGCGGTTCAGCTCCTCGGAGACGGCGGTGGCGCGCGCCAGGGCCGCCTTGTGCTCCTTGTCGCGGGGCTTGCCGCCGAGCAGCGCGGCCTCGGCGAGCGGCGCCTTGCCGTTGCCGGCCTTGCCATTGCCCGTCTTGCCGTTGCCGGCGCCGTCCTTGTAGGTGTCGAAGGAGTAGGCGCCCAGCAGCACGCCCTCGGCGATCGCGGAGACGGCGGCGGCGTCGGCGACGGGCAGCGCGAAGGCGGCCTTCTTGGCGCCGTTCAGCCCGCGGGCGGCGACGCCGGCGGCCTTGCGCAGCGCCTCGGTGCCGTGGGCGGCGCCCTTCGCGGGCTCGTCGCCGAGGCCCACCGCCACCACGAGCGGCGCCTTGAAGCCGGCCGGCGCGGGCAGCTTCGTCAGCTCGCCCTCGGCGCCGGTGGCACCGAGGGTCTCCAGGACGCCGGCGAGCTTGTCGTCGTACGCCTTGTCCACGGCTTCGGCGCCCGGTGCGACGACGGGGCCCTTGGCGCCCTTTGCGACGCCGACGACGATCGCGTCGGCCCGCAGGCCGGGCGCCGCGGCGGTGCTGAGAGTCAGAGCAGTCACGGTGGTGAAATCTCGCTTCCGATGTGAAGTTGCTGTGGCCGAATGGGTGGGTCGACCGGGCCCGGGGACCGACCCTGGAACTGGCCTGAGGGCGCGTCGCGACCGGGGCCTTCGCCCTGTCGGCGAGCACCCGGGACGAGCCTACGCGTGTGTGTGCGCCTGCTCATTCCCCTGGTCGTTCACCTGTGGGTGACGTCATGGCCATGTGCCGCCCCTGCGCTTCTGTGACCTGAGCCACCCGCGCCGGTACCCGACGGGCACCCCTACTACCCGTCCGCCGAATTCTCACCGATCGCCCCCACACACTTCACAAGGGGGTCCCCAAGTTCCTGTACACCCCCCACACGGCCCCCGAGGGACGCGGGGAACCACGCGCCCAGCCACGACGGCGCCGCGGCCGAGTACGGCCCGCACCCGAGCGGCGACCAAGTCACGGCCCCTACAGCGGAGCGCCAAGCGCCAGCACCACCAGCCCCACCGTCGCCGCCGTCTCCGCGACCGCGCCGAACACATCTCCGGTGACCCCGCCGAAGCGCCGCACGCAGTGCCGTAGCAGGAGTTCGGCGGCACCGACGGCGACGACCACCCCGAGCGCGGCACGGACACCCTCGTACGCCGCCACCACCGCACCCCCGACGCCCGCCGCCGCCACCACCGCGACCCCGGCCGCGACGGCGCCGCCCACCGGTACCACCCCCGCGACCGCCGCGCCCAGCCCCTCCGGCCGTGCGGCCGGCACCCCCGCGCGGGCGGCGGCGGTGAGCGCCAGCCGGGCGGCGGTCGCCGAGACCACGGCGGCGAACGCACCCCGGGCCCATGAGTCGCCGTACGCCTGCGCCAGGGCGGCCAGTTGGGCCGGCACCGCGAGCAGCAGGGTGACCACGCCGAACGGCCCGATGTCCGACTGCTTCATGATCCGCAGCGCGTCCTCGGCGGGCTTGCCGCTGCCCAGCCCGTCCGCGGTGTCGGCGAGGCCGTCCAGATGCAGACCGCGGGTGAGTACGGCGGGTACGGCGACCGAGGCGACCGCGGCGAGTGGAGGGGCCGCGCCCAGCAGGAGCAGCAGCAGCCCGGCCCCGGCCGCGCAGCCGCCCACGACCAGCCCGACCAGCGGGGCGCTCAGCATGCCGAGCCGGGCCGCCGCCCGGTCCCAGCGGCGCACCGCTACGGGCAGCACGGTGAGGGTGCCGAAGGCGAAGCGGAGCCCGTCCGAGAGGGAGGCGGGGGAGGCGGGCGAGGTCGTGGACACCGGCGCAGGGTACCCGCCGGGCGCGAGGGCACCGCCGGGCGCCCGTCGCCCGGCCGCACGCGGGCGCGTCGTGCCCGGCGATCGCGGCCCGGCCAGGGCGCCGCCGCGGCGGGGATCGGTGATGCGCCGTCAGGGATAATGTGCGCACATGGGACATTGGCTGGACCGGAACATCATCGAGCCCGGCAAGCTCCCGCTGCTTCTCGCCCTGGCCGCGTTCGTCCTGACCTTCCTGGTCACCCGGTCCATCACCCGGCTGATCCGGGCGGGCAAGGGCCCCTTCCGCAACGTCAGCGCGGGCGGGCTGCACATCCACCACGCCGTCCCCGGTGTCGTGCTCACCGTGATCGGCGGCTTCGGCGCGGTGGCCGTCGGCCGGCACGGGCTCGGCGCCTTCGTCTCCGCCGTGGTCTTCGGCATCGGCGCGGGCCTCGTCCTCGACGAGTTCGCGCTGATCCTGCACCTCGACGACGTCTACTGGACCGAGGAGGGCCGCAAGAGCGTCGAGGCCGTCGTGCTGACCGCCGCGCTCGTCGGCCTGCTCCTCGCGGGCTTCGCGCCGTTCGGTGTCAACGACCTCTCCGCGCAGGAACTCCAGGGCCGCGGCGCGGCCATCACGAGCGTCGCCGTGAACTTCCTGTTCTCCCTGGTCTCCCTCAGCAAGGGCAAGACCCGCACCGCCCTGTACGGGGTCGTCGTCCCGCTGATCGCACTTGTCGGCGCGGTTCGCCTGGCCCGGCCGGGCTCGCCGTGGGCCAGGCGCTTCTACCGGCGCCGGCCGCGGGCCCGTGCCCGGTCGCTGGTGCGCGCGTACCGGCATGACCGCCGCTGGTCCGGCCTCGGCCGGGCCGTCCAGAACTGGATCGCCGGCGCGCCCGACCGCTCCGCGGGGAGCCGATGACGGGTTGTCGTTCGGCTGCGGCGCCGTGATGGCTGGGCGCGCAGTTCCCCGCGCCCCTTTGTCTTCGGGGCGCTGCCTAGCTGCTCTGTGTTCGGTGGTGGTTGGGGCGGCGGAGGACGGCCAGCAGGGCGCACAGGGCGGTGACGCCGGCCAGGGCCGCGATGTGTTCCTTGCCGGCGAGGTTGTCCTTGACCAGTACCTCGATCACCATCGCGAGCACCACCGCGCCGCCCGTCGCATACGCGCCGTACCGCCAGCTCAGATACACCGCGAGGCCCACCACGGCCGCCGAAGGACCGGTGTCCACGACCTGCGCGTCCGAGGCCGGCAGGCCGAGCGGCGTGTGCGGTCCGAGTGCGATGCCCACGCGCGCGTACCAGGTCCCGGCGAGCGTGGCGACGTACGCGACGGTCAGCGTGCGCCGCGGGCCGAGGCAGATCTCCGCGATGCCGAACACGAACAGGATCTGCGCCAGCGCACCCCACACCGGCAGGTCAAGCGCCGGGACGAACAGCGACAGCGGGGTGCGCAGCAGGGCGAGCCACAGCGGGTCCCTGGCCCGTACGGCGCCCACGTTCTGTACGAACTGGAAGCCCCACGACTGGTTCTGCACGACCTGGAGCACCGCGGTGAGGCACACCGCGGTGAGCGTCATCGGGATCGCCCGCGGGCCGCGTTTGAGCAGCGGCTCGCGCACCGTGACGTACAGCAGCCCCCACTCGGCGCGGGCCCAGCGGGCGACCCTGCTCATCCGGCGGACCTCATCGGCGGGTGTCCAGGTGTCCGCGGTGCGGCCGCCCGGGCAGTCCCGGCGCCTCAAGGAACCCCTCCGCGCGTGCCGACGCCAGGCCGATGCGCGGCAGGTCGGCGCTCTTCTCGAACAGCAGGAACCGGGGTTCCCAGATGGGCCGGTACTTGGCGTTGGCGCGGTACAGGGACTCGATCTGCCACCAGCGCGAGAAGAAGCTGAGCAGGGAGCGCCACAGCCGCAGCACCGGACCCGCGCCGAGCCGCGCGCCGCGTTCGAAGACGGACCGGAACATCGCGAAGTTGAGGGAGACCTGGGTGATCCCGATCTCCCCGGCCCGGCGCAGCAGTTCGATGACCATGAACTCCACCAGCCCGTTGTCGGCGTCCCGGTCCCGCCGCATGAGGTCCAGTGAGAGCCCGTGCGGCCCCCAGGGCACGAACGACAGCAGCGCCTTCAACTCGCCGTCGGCATCGGTGCATTCGAGCATCACACAGCGCCCGTCGGCCGGGTCCCCGAGCCGTCCGAGCGCCATGCTGAACCCGCGTTCGGTGGGCCCGTCCCGCCAGTCGTCCGCGCGCTGCACCAGATACGCCATCTCGTCGGCCGGGATCTCCTCGTGCCGCCGCACGCGCACCGTGTACCCGGCCCGCCCGACCCGGTTGTGGGCCTGCCGGACGGCGCGCATCGCCCGGCCCTCCAGCGTGAAGTCCGCCACCTCCACGATCGCCTCGTCGCCGAGTTCCAGGGCGTCCAGGCCGTGCCGTGCGTACACGGTCCCCGCCTCCTCGCCGGCGCCCATCACGGCCGGGATCCAGCCGTGCGCCCGGGCCTGGGCCAGCCACGGCACGATCGCCCCGGGCCATGCCTCCGGATCGCCGAGCGGGTCCCCGGAGGCCAGCGACACCCCGCCCACGACCCGGTACGCCACCGCCGCCTTCCCGGTCGGCGACCACACCACGCTCTTCTCCCGGCGCAGCGCGAAGTAGCCGAGCGAGTCCCGTTCGCCGTAGCCGTCGAGCAGCGCCCGCAGCCGCTTCTCGTCGTCCACGGTGAGCGGGTCGACGGCGCGCCGGGAGCGGAAGGCGGCGTAGAACACGGCCAGGACGAGGGCGGTGCTCAGCACGTTGATGACGACGTTGACCCAGTTGGGGGTCGAGATCCCCGGGAAGTACGACTCGTCGGCGGCGACCGAGATCAGCCGCAGCGTGCCGTAGTGCCAGCGCTCCGGGAACGTCGAACGCCCCGCGTCCGGCGCCCCGTTGGTGACCGTCACGAGCAGCGCCGCCAGCAGCGAGGCGGCGAGCCCGCCGCCGATGGCGACGCCGGCGGCGAGCCGGGGGTTGGAACGGTCGCCCTTGGCGTAGAACTCGCGGCGTCCGACGAGCAGCGCGGCGACGAAGGCGGCGGTCAGTACGAGGGAGATCCAGTTCTGCGCGTACTGCCGGATCTCCGGGAAGGTCATGGCGAACGCGAACAGGGCGAGGAACGCTCCGCTGAGCACCAGGTTGAGGATCCACGCGGCGCGTTTGCGGCGCCGCATGGTGATCGCCAGGAAGGCGGTGAACAGGCCCGAGGCGAAACCCGCCGTCAGCAGGTACGGCGTGAAGTAGTTCTCCTGGTTGTGGCGGCGCACATCCTGCCCGAGGGAGACCCACACCCCGCTGAGGAAGTTGACGAAGGCGACGGCCCGCAGGTACCAGACGGCGAAGGCGGCGGCCCGCGCCGAGGCCGTGCCGCCCGGCCGCTCCCAGTCACCCGACCGCCCCGGGCCGGCGTCCTGCTCCACGGCAATTCGGGCATCTCCCATGAGGAAGGATCATATGTCCGACCCCCCGACAAACCCCTCACCCTCGCCCACACCCCCCCACTCCCACACCCCTCCGCCCGCCACAGGGGGCGACCCGGCTGCCATGGCCCTTCCTCTGCCGCCGGTCTCGTCGGTGTGGGTGCTGCGGCGGAGGGTGTTGGTGCAGGCAGGGGCTGGCTTCCGTCGGTGTCCGGGGGCTGTCGGGGTCACTCCTGTGCCGGGGCGGCCTGCTCGGGGCGGTCCTCGTCTGCCGGGGTGGCCTGCTCGGGGCGGTCCTCGTCTGCCGGGGTGGCCGGCTCGGGGCGGTCCTCGTCGGGGTTCTGCGGCTCGTCCGCCGGCTTCTCGGGGAGTTCCGCGGCCAGCGCCGCCGCCGCCTGGACCAGGGGCAGGGCCAGCAGCGCCCCGGCTCCCTCGCCGACCGTGACCCCCTGCTTCAGCAGCGGCTCCAGGGCCATCCGGTCCAGTGCCTTCGCCTGCCCCGGCTCCCCGCTGTCGTGCCCGGCCAGCCACCAGTCCGGCGCCCGGAAGGCGATCCGCTGCCCGACCAGCGCGCACGCGGCCGCCACGACCCCGTCCAGGATCACCGGCAGCTTCCGCACCGCGCACTGCAACAGGAACCCGGTCATCGCCGCGAGATCGGCCCCGCCCACGGTCGCCAGCAGCTGCATCTGGTCCCCGAGCACCGGCCGCGCACGCCGCAGCGCGTCCCGGATCGCTGCGCACTTGCGCATCCAGGCGAGGTCGTCGATGGGCAGGCCGCCCCGGCCGGTCACCACGGACGCGTCGGTCCCGCACAGCGCGGCGACGAGCACGGCCGCCGCGGTGGTCCCGCCCACGCTCACATCGCCGAGCACCACCACGTCCGTACCGGAGTCGGCCTCCTCGTCGGCCACCGCGATCCCCGCGCGGAACGCGGCCTCTGCCTCCTCAAGGGTCAGCGCGTCCTCGATGTCGATCCGGCCGCTGCCGCGCCGCACCCGGTGCCGTACGACGTCCTTCGGGAAGGCGTCCGGCGCGCAGTCCAGCGCCATGTCCACCACCCGCACCGGCACCCCGAGCCGCCGGGCGAGCACCGACACCGGGCTGCCGCCCTCCAGGACCGCGCGCACCAGTTCCCCCGCGCTGCCCGCGGGCCGCGCGGAGACCCCGAGCCCGGCGACTCCGTGGTCGCCGGCGAAGAGAACGACCCCCGGGCGTTCGACCGGCCGTACCGGTACGGCGCCCTGCGCGGCGGACAGCCACTCACCCAGGTCGTCGAGGCGCCCCAGGGATCCGGGCGGCACGACCAGACGTTCCCGGCGGGCCTCTGCGTCACGGCGCACACCGCCGTCCGGGCGCTCGATCAGATCCGTGAAGTCGTCGAGATTCAGCGAGCTCATTCGCCGAACAGTACCGGCACCGAACGAACGGTTCCGCGTCGGTTCCGCGCCACGTCGGCACCGCATGCGCGCAGCGTCTTTGCACGCAAGATCGCTATCCCATACGTTCCGTTTTGCAGCGGATTGTCGTACAGGGAGGCGCGCATGCGACCGGAGCCGTCCAACCAGCCCGAGCCACCCACCCCGACGCCCCCAGGGCCGACCCCTGCGACGCCGGTACAACCTGCGACGCCGGCACAACCGGCGACCCCGACGGAACCGGCGACGCCGGAAGAACCGGCAGAGTCAGCGGAACCGGCAGCTTCGGCAGAACCGGCGCAACCGCCCACCAGGACCGAGCCGCACGCGCAAGCCGCGCCCTCCGCGCGCATCGAGTCCGCTGCCTCCTCGGCCAAGTCCCCCTCGCCTCCGCCGGAGCCCGCTGCCCATCCGGCGGAGGCATCCGTGGTTCCTGTGCCTCGTGGTGCCGCGGCCTTTCATGATCCGCGGCGGCCGGACTGTCCCTGGTGCGGCTCGCGGCGTCTGCGTACCCGGCTGCGCGCGCCCGATCTGCGCCACCGCGCGCCGGGCGTCTTCGTCGTCGAGGAGTGTCACGACTGCGCCCACGTCTTCCAGAACCCGCGCCTTACCCCGCAGGGACTCGCCTTCCACCAGCGGGAGTTCGCCGACGCGCAGGTGCAGCCGCTCGTGGACCGCGTGCGCTCGGCCCGCCGCCACCGCGCCGCGGCCCAGGCCCTGCTCCGCTGCCCCGGCTTCCCCGAACCGGAGAGCTGGCTGGACGTCGGCACCGGCCACGCCCGCTTCCCGGAAGCCGCCCGCGATCTGTTCCCCTACACGGCGTTCGACGGCCTCGACAGCACCCCGCGGGTGCTCAGGGCCCGCGCGGCGGGCCGGATCGAGGAGGCGTACGTCGGCCGGCTGGCCGATCCGCACCTCACCGATCGCCTGCGCGCCCGCTACGACGTGGTCAGCATGTTCCACCACCTGGAGCACGCGCCCGACCCGCGCGACGAACTCCGTGCCGCCCTGACCGTCCTGCGCCCCGGCGGCCACCTCGTCCTCGACGTCCCGGACCCGGCCAGCGGATTCGCCGCCCTGCTCGGCAAGTGGTGGCTCCCGCACGGCCAGCCCCGCCACGCCCACCTGATGCCGCTGGACAACCTCCGTACGGAACTCCGGGCCCGAGGCTGCACCATCGTCGCGACCGACCGCCGCGCCGCGCACACCCCCTACGACCTGTCCGCCGCCCTGACCCTCGTCCTCGCCCACACCCTGCCCGGACGCCTGCTCCGGGCGACCGTCCCGCTGGTGGCCGCGGCGGTCGCCCTGGACCGCGGCCTGGCCCCGCTGCTGCGCCGCACCCGCTTCTCGAACGCGTACCGCGTCATCGCCCGCAAGGAGACCGCCTGACGAGGCACCGGCCGACGCGGCAGGGCCGCGCCCGGGGCCCGCGCACCCGGGCCCGCACCCGGTCTCAGCCGCGCAGCACCAGCGCCTGGCCGGCCACCACCAGCAGCACCTGCTCGCACTCGCCCGCGAACGCCGCGTTCAACCGGCCCAGTTCGTCCCGGTAGCGGCGCCCGGACGCCGTCGCGGGCACGATCCCGGACCCCACCTCGTTGGACACGGCGACGAGCGTGCGCCGCGTGGCCCGCACCGCCGCCGTCAACTCCCGTACCCGCTCCCGCAGGGCCCGCTCACCGCCGGACGCCCACTCGGCGTCGTCCCACGCCCCGACCGCGTCCATCGCGTCGGTCAGCCACAGCGACAGGCAGTCGATCAGCAGCGGCGGCCCGTCCTTCGCGAGCAGCGGTACGAGATCGCAGGTCTCCGCCGTGCGCCAGGACCCGGGGCGCCGCTCCCGGTGCGCCGCCACCCGGGCGGCCCACTCGGTGTCCCCGTTGCGGGAGCCGCCCGTGGCCACGTACAGCACGTCCGGGAAGGACTCCAGCCGCCGCTCGGCCTCCACCGACTTCCCGGAGCGCGCCCCGCCGAGAACCAGCGTCCTGCGCGGCACGCCCGGCCCCGCGGGCCGCCCCGCCGACACCGCCGAGGCGTCCTGAGGGCTCCCCACCGTCAGCGTCGTCCCGTCCGGCACCGCGCGGGCGCCCGCCGCGGCCAGCCGCCGGCCTGCCTCGGCGCCCGGCGGCACGTCGTGGTCCAGGTGCACGGCGACCACGTCCGTCCTCGGCCCGGCCGCGCCCACCGCGCGCAGCCTGGCCAGCGCGTCCGGCCGCCCCACGACGTCCAGGAGCACCAGGTCGTACGCCGCCGCCGGCTCCGCGCCCCGCGCAAGGCCCGCAGGCGCACTGCCCGGCGGCAGATACAGCAGCCGCTGCCCGCCCGGCCCGGTCACCGCGTACCCGGTGCCGCCCGCGTCCATCGCCAGCGCCCGCACCCGATGCCCCGTCAGCAGCGTCAACTCCCGTCCGTCCGGCACCCGTACGGGCTGCGGCAGCCCGGCCGGCACCTCCACCGCGGGCCCGTCGTGCGGATGCGACAGCAGGACCTGCCGTACGCCGCTCAGCGCATGCCCCGCCCGCGCCACGGCCCATGCCACGCCCGGTGTCAGGTCGAGCAGCAGCACGCCGTCCACGAGCACCGCGGTGGCCGCCCGCGCGTCACCGCCGAGCGCCGTCGCACACGCCGCGCAGGGACAGTCGGGGCGGGGCAGCCCCGCCGGGGCTCCGGTACCGAGCACAGTCACGTCCACGGACCGATTTTCACCTGCCGCCGCAGGTCTCGCGCATCCGACCTCAGCAGGTCCAGTGAAGTCCGCTGCGCCCCGAAGGGGCGCGGGGAACTGCGCGACCAGCCACAACGGCGCCGCGGACGACCGACGGCATATCGCGGCATTTCCAGCGGAGCGCTTAGGCTGCGGGCCGGAGCCGGACCAGGATCCGGCTCCGGCTCTGCTCTGCATGTGCTGACATCAGGAGGCGTACATGGCGGCATGGACGTGGCGGTTCGAGAAGGCCGACGGGACGGAGGTCCAGCCGGCGGTGCAGCCCGAGGAGTTCACCACGCAGGGTGACGCCGAGTCCTGGATCGGCGAGCACTGGAAGGACCTGCTCGCGGGCGGCGCCGACCAGGTGTGGCTGTTCGAGGACGGCACGGAGATCTACGGGCCGATGAGCCTGCACGCCGCCGACGCGTAACCGGCCCCGGCCGGGGTGGCCGCCCGTGCGGCCACCCCGTACGCACCGCACGCCCGGCGACACATGCCGCCGTCCGCACACTGCCCGCGCGCCGTCACGACGGCTCGCCCGCGCACGGCCGGCGCGGTGTCATGGCCGCCGTTCGCTCACTGCCCGCGCGGCGTCACGGCGGCCCGTCTGCGCACGGCCGGCGCGGTGTCATGGCCGCCGTTCGCTCACTGCTCGCCCAGCGTCACGTTCACCGTCTGCTCGGTGCCGTCGCGGGTGAACGTCACCGTCGTCCGCTGCCCCGGCCGGTTCGCCGCCAGCGCCTCGGAGAGCGAGGTGATCGTGGTGATGACGGTGCCGCCGAGCCGGGTGATGACGTCCCCCGGCCGGATACCCGCCTTGTCGGCGGCGCCCCCGCCGGTCACCTCGACCACGGCGACCCCGGCCGGCTGGAAGGCGTCGTCCACGACATCCCGCGCGGTGATGCCGAGCGCCGCCCGCCCCGAGTCGGTGACCCGGCCCTGCTTGACGATCTGCTCGGCGACCGTCTTCACCATCGACGCCGGGATGGCGAACCCGATGCCGGGCGCCGCGCTGCCCCCGAGGGCGGGGTCGGCGGCGGCGAGCGTCGGGATGCCGATGACCTGCCCGTCGAGGTTGACCAGCGCGCCCCCGCTGTTGCCCGGGTTGATCGCCGCCGACGTCTGCACCATGTTCGCGATGGTGGCCCCCGTGCCACCGCCCGAGCCGCCCTCGCTGACGGTCCGTCCGGTCGCCGACACGATGCCCTGCGTCACGCTGGACGACAGCCCGAGCGGCGAGCCCATAGCGAGCACGATCTGCCCGACCTCCACCTTGTCGGAGTCCCCGAACCGCGCCGCCCTCAGCCCCTCGGGTACCTGGTCCAGCTTGACGACCGCGAGGTCCTGCTCCGGGTAGGAGTAGACGAGCCGGGCGGTCAGCGGTGTCTCGCTGTTGGCGATGGTCACCCGGAAGGTCTTCTCGGTGCCCACCACGTGCGCGTTGGTGACGATGTGCCCGTTGTCGTCGTACACCACCCCCGAGCCCAGGTCCCGGGTGCCGCGGATCTGCACCACCGACGGCAGTACGTCCTTGATCACCCGCTGGTAGTCGCTCTGCAGGCTGTTGCCGCTCAGCGGGACCGCCGCCGGCGCGGTGGTCGCGGCCCGTTCGGCCCGCGGATCGGAGTCGGTGCAGCCGGTGACGAGTACGGCGGACCATGCGAGCGCGACGAGGTGGGCGACGGCCCGCGAGGCAGGGGTACGACGGGAAGCGTCCATGGCCTGAGTCTCGCTGGGGGCCTCAGCGGGGGTCCTGCGGAGCGCGGCCGAAAGGGGGTGCGGGTGGGCTGTGCGTGTGCGGGTGGGTTGTGGTTGAGCGCGCAGTTCCCCGCGCCCCTGGGTGGGCCGGCCCTGGGGTGTGGTTATGGGGTGCTGTGGGCTGTGGGGGCGCCGTGGGGGTCTGGGTGGTGTGGGCGTGTGCGGGGGGGGGGGGTGTGGCTTGTCGCGCAGTTCCCCGCGCCCCTGGTGGGCTGGTGCTGGGGTGTGATGGTGAGGTGCTGGTGGGGGGTGTGTCAGCCTCTTACGCCGCATAGGTGTAGTAGTGCTGCCACTCCGCGGTACGGGTCTGTTCGGCCGGCCCGTTCCTCGGCTGCGAGCTGCGGTGGGGTGACCGTGGCCGGGTCCGCGTCGTCCGGCCCCGGGATCGCGTCCGTGTCCGTGTCCGTGAAGACCCCGACCCCGTACCAGGCGTGCAGCGGCGCCCCGATCCCGGCCAGCGTCGCGGTCAGCGCGGTCAACCGGTCGGCCCGTACCTCCGGGCCCGGCCGGTCCGCGGGCCCCGCCTCCCCGTCCCCGCGGGACGACGGCCGGGACGCGGCGTCGAACGCGGCGAGCGCCGCCGCCCAGTCCCCGGCGAGCCCCGGCCGCATCGCCGGCGCGTCCCCGTTGTGCACCACCAGCGACAGCAGACCGCCCGGCGCGAGCATCCGGGCAAGACCCGCCAGCAGCGGGTCAGGCTCCTCGACACGCGTCAGCACCTCGTGGCACAGCACCACGTCGAAGCTGCCCGGCAGAAAGTGCACTCCCGTGTCCCGGCCGTCCCCCTGCACGATCCGCAGCCGCTCCCGGATCCCCTCGGGCTCCGCGGTCAGCGCCTCGCGGGCCGTCGAGATCAGCGCCGGTTCCTGCTCGACACCGGTCACCTGATGACCGGCCCGGGCCAGCCGCAGCGCCCGCGCGCCCCGCCCCATCCCCACGTCGAGCACCCGCAGCCGCTGCCCGACCGGGAACCGCCCGACTATCTGCTCGTCGAGCTGGCGGGCCACCAGCTCCTGCCGTACGACAGCACGCGGCCCGACCGAGCCCGGCCGGGCCTGCGCCGCGTCCTCGGGGAAAGAAGCTGCGCTCAGGGCCGCTCTCCACGCTTGACCTGGGGCTTGGGCAGCCGCAGCCGGCGCATCTGCAGGGAGCGCATCAGCGCGTAGGCGACGGCACCCCGGCGGTTCTGATCGGGGAAGCGTTCGCCGAGCCGCTTGCGCAGCCGGAAGCCGCTGAGGAGCGAGTCGAGCACGATCAGCACGATCACGACCAGCCACAGCAGCAGCGCGATGCTCTGCAGCGCGGGCACCCGCACCACGCTCAGCACCAGGATCACCACGGCCAGCGGCAGGAAGAACTCCGCGATGTTGAAGCGCGAGTCCACCCAGTCCCGTGCGAACTTGCGGACCGGCCCCTTGTCCCGGGCCGGCAGATAGCGCTCGTCGCCGCCGGCCAGCGCCTGACGCTGCCGCTCCAACTGGGCACGGCGCTCGTCGCGCTGCCGCTTGGCGGCGTCCTTGCGCGTCATCGGCGTATTGGCGACGCTGCGGCGCTGGGACTGCGCCTCACTCCGTTTCGGGGTGGGGCGGCCCTTGGGGGCCTGCGGGTCGCGGGGCTGCTTGGAGTCGGTCACCGTCGCCTTGGCGGCGGACGGGGCCTTCTCTTCCTTGGCACGGCTACGGAACACGAAACCCAAGGGTACGGGGTGGCGAGGAGTGGGCCCCAGCCAGGCGGGGAACGATCCGGCAACACCAGTCGTCTGTAAGGGGACAGAGGGGACGTTGCGCACGGTTCATCCGGCGGTCACCCGGGAGGCCACCAGGGGGGCCACCTACTCCCTACGCCGGACCGGGAGCGTACGCAGTCGTCCTTGGGGATGAGCGCATCCGTCCCCGAACAGTGCGGTAATGGAGGCAGGGCCCGTACTGTGGGTTCTGTTGCAGATCTGTGAGCTGGAGTCCGTCAGAAGGGGGCGCGCGAAGCCCATGAGCGGTGTCATGAAGCGTATGGGGATGATCTTCCGCGCGAAGGCGAACAAGGCCCTTGACCGGGCCGAGGACCCGCGCGAAACCCTCGATTACTCGTACCAGAAGCAGCTGGAACTGCTCCAGAAGGTCCGCCGCGGCGTCGCCGACGTGGCGACCTCGCGCAAGCGGCTGGAACTCCAGCTGAACCAGTTGCAGCAGCAGTCCTCCAAGCTGGAGGACCAGGGCCGCAAGGCGCTCGCGCTGGGCCGTGAGGACCTGGCCCGTGAGGCGCTGTCCCGCCGCGCGGCGCTCCAGCAGCAGGTGACGGACCTTGAGACGCAGCACGCGACGCTCCAGGGCGAGGAGGAGAAGCTCACCCTGGCCGCACAGCGCCTCCAGGCCAAGGTCGACGCCTTCCGCACCAAGAAGGAGACGATCAAGGCGACGTACACCGCGGCCCAGGCCCAGACCCGGATCGGCGAGGCGTTCACCGGCATCTCCGAGGAGATGGGCGACGTCGGCCTGGCCATCCAGCGGGCCGAGGACAAGACCGCCCAG
The DNA here is from genome assembly GCF_057537855.1 of Streptomyces diversicolor. NCBI lineage: Bacteria > Bacillati > Actinomycetota > Actinomycetes > Kitasatosporales > Streptomycetaceae > Streptomyces > Streptomyces diversicolor. Next base: position 14,975 of record NZ_BAAJXA010000072.1, on the reverse strand, counting down.
CTCCAGGCGCGGGCCGGCGCGATCGACGAACTGCTGGCCTCGGGTGCCCTGGACGACCCCTCCGGCATGGCCAAGGACGACATCCAGGCCGAGCTGGACCGCCTCTCCGGGGGTACGGATGTGGAGCTGGAACTCCAGCGCATGAAGGCGGAGCTGGCCTCGGGCTCGCCCCAGCAGGCGATCGAGGGCGGCACGGGTCAGCAGCAGCAGTCCCAGCAGCAGCCGCGGGACACTCCGCGCTTCGACAAGCAGTAGGGAAGCAGTAGCGCCGACGGCCAGGAGGGCGAGGTGGCGGACATGATCGTACGGATCATGGGGGAGGGACAGGTGAGGCTGGCGGACGGCCACCTCGCCGAGCTGAACAAGCTGGACGACGAACTCCTGGCCGAGATGGAGAACGGCGACGGCCCCGGCTTCCGCCGCACCCTCCAGGCCCTCCTCGACAGGGTCCACGACCTGGGCGAACCAGTACCCGACGACTCCCTGCAACCGTCCGACCTCATCCTCCCGTCCCCCGACGCAACCCTGGACCAGGTCCAAGCCCTCCTGAAATCCAACGGCCTAATCCCAGACTGACCCCCACCCCAGCCAACCAAGTCCAAGGGGCGCGGGGAACTGCGCGCTCAGCCCCCACACCCGCACAGGCCCCGCACCGCAACCCCGTGACCTCTGGGGCAATGGGCAGGGCCAGCCCACCCAGGGGCGCGGGGAACTGCGCGCTCAACCACAACGCACCCGCACCGGTCCACACCCCCGCACCCCCACGGCGCTGATCCGCCCCAGCCCCGCAGGGCCACGCAGGGCTACCCTGCACCACGTGAGCAGACTGCAACGCGCCCGGTGCCGGCTCACGGCCCACCCCTTCGCGCTGGACACGGCCATCGCCGCAGGCGCCCTGGTGTGCATGGTGGTCGGCTCCTTCGCCGACCCCGGCGCAGAGCACGGCGTCAGCTGGGGCGTCCGCACCCCCGACCCGCTCAGCCTCGTCCTGATGACCCTCGGCGCCGCCGCCCTCGTCTTCCGGCGCAGCGCCCCCAAGGCGGTCCTCGCCGTCACCGGCACCGCCTCCCTGGTGGAGAGCGTCACCGGAGACCCGCGCGCCCCGGTCGCGATGTGTGCCGTGATCGCGCTCTACACGGTCGCCGCGACCACCGACCGCGCCACCACCTTGCGCGTCGGCCTGCTCACCATGACCGTGCTGATGGGCGCTGCCATGCTGGCAGGCCCGCTGCCCTGGTACGCCCAGGAGAACCTGGCGATCATCGCCTGGACCGGCATCGGCGCCACCGCGGGCGACGCGGTCCGCAGCCGCCGTGCCGTGGTCCGGGCCATCCGGGAACGCGCGGACCGGGCCGAACGCACCCGCGAGGAGGAGGCCCGGCGCCGCGTCGCCGAGGAACGCCTGCGCATCGCCCGCGATCTGCATGACGTCGTCGCCCACCACATCGCCCTGGTCAATGTGCAGGCCGGGGTCGCCGCCCATGTCATGGACAAGCGCCCGGACCAGGCGAAGGAGGCCCTGGCCCATGTGCGGGAGGCCAGCCGGTCCGCGCTCAACGAACTCCGCGCCACCGTGGGCCTGCTGCGCCAGACCGGGGACCCCGAGGCCCCCACGGAGCCCGCCCCCGGCCTCAGCCGCCTCGATGAACTCGCCGGTACCTTCCGCAACGCCGGCCTCCCGGTGGAGGTCGCCCACGCCGACCAGGGCGAGGCCCTGCCCGCCGCCGTGGACCTGGCCGCCTACCGGATCATCCAGGAGGCCCTGACGAACGTGCAGAAGCACGCGGGCCCGGACGCCAGCGCCGAGGTCAGCGTCGTACGGGTGGGCCCGCTCGTCGAGGTCACCGTCCTCGACGACGGCACGGCGGTGGACGGTGCCACGGCCGGCGGCGGGCACGGGCTGCTCGGCATGCGGGAGCGGGTCACCGCCCTCGGCGGCAGCCTCACCACCGGTCCCCGGTACGGGGGCGGCTTCCGTGTCCATGCGATCCTGCCCGTCAAGACCCGCACCGCCGCCACGGGGGAGCCCGCATGACGATCCGTGTCCTGCTCGCCGACGACCAGGCACTGCTGCGCAGCGCCTTCCGCGTGCTCGTCGACTCCGAGCCCGACATGGAGGTGGTGGGGGAGGCGTCCGACGGCGCGGAAGCGGTGCGGCTGACCCGGGAGCGGCGGGCGGACGTCGTCCTCATGGACATCCGGATGCCCGGCACCGACGGACTTCAGGCCACCCGTCTGATCAGCGCCGATCCCACCCTGGCCCATGTCCGCGTGGTCATCCTGACCACCTTCGAGGTCGACGACTACGTGGTGCAGGCGCTGCGCGCGGGCGCCTCCGGCTTCCTCGGCAAGGGCTCCGAACCGGAGGAACTGCTCGCCGCGATCCGGGTCGCGGCGGGCGGCGAGGCGCTGCTGTCCCCGACGGCCACCAAGGGCCTGATCGCCCGCTTCCTCGCCCAAGGCGACGCGGCGGACGACGGCCGCGACCCCGCGCGCTCCGACCGGCTCGACGCGCTCACCGGACGGGAGCGCGAGGTCCTGGTCCAGGTCGCCGGCGGCCACTCCAACGACGAGATAGCCGAGCGCCTTGAGGTCAGCCCGCTGACCGTGAAGACCCATGTGAACCGGGCCATGGCCAAGCTCGGTGCGCGGGACCGCGCCCAGCTGGTGGTCATCGCCTACGAGTCGGGGTTGGTACGTCCAAGGATGGACTGACCTCCACCCGGGCGTACTGCGGCCGGAGTATGACCCCGATAAGGAAATGGACCTGGGGCCGACGGATCGGCCCTCGCGCATGGACCAGGGTGGTGACGTGGGCGCTCACACGCCCTTCTGCCGCTCACAGAAGAGAGACCCTGACCCATGTCCTGGCTGTCCAGATTCAGCCTCGCGCAACGGGCCCTGATCGGGCTGATGTCCATCATCGCGATCGTCTTCGGGGCGATCGCGATACCGCAGATCAAGCAGCAGCTGCTGCCCACCATCGAACTGCCGATGGTGTCGGTCCTCGCGCCCTACCAGGGCGCGTCCCCCGACGTCGTCGAGAAGCAGGTCATCGAACCCCTCGAAGACAACCTCGAAGCCGTCGACGGCATCACCGGCGTCACCTCCACGGCCAGCGAGGGCAGCGCCGTGATCATGGCGTCCTTCGACTACGGCAACGACACCAAGCGGCTCGTCACCGACGTCCAGCAGGCCGTCAACCGGGCACGCGCCCAGCTCCCGGACGGCGTCGACCCGCAGGTCATCTCCGGGTCCACCGACGACATCCCGACCGTGGTGCTCGCCGTCACCTCGGACAAGGACCAGCAGGCCCTCGCCGACCAGCTCGACAAGACGGTCGTCCCGGACCTGAAGGGCATCGACGGCGTCGGCCGGGTCCAGGTCGACGGCGTACGGGACCTCCAGGTCACCGTGACGCCCGACGACAAGAAGCTGGCCGAGGCGGGCCTCACCCCCGCCGCCCTCGTCCCGGCGCTCCAGGCGGGCGGCGCCACCGTCCCGGCCGGTTCCTTCGACGAGGGCGGCGCCAACCGCACCGTCCAGGTCGGCGGCGGCCTCACCTCGCTCGCGCAGATCCAGGACCTGAGGGTCACCGGGGAGGGCGGCGGCAAGCCGGTCCGCCTCGGCGACGTGGCCACGGTCAAGGAGCAGCCGGCCCCGGCCGACTCCATCACCCGCACCGACGGCCGCCCGAGCCTCGCCGTGAACGTCACCATGGACCACGACGGCAGCGCGGTCTCCATCTCGAACGCGGTCAAGGACAAGCTGCCCGAGCTGCGCAAGGACCTCGGCTCCGGTACGGAGATCACGGTCGTCAGCGACCAGGGCCCGGCGGTCTCGAAGTCCATCAAGGGCCTGACCACCGAGGGCGCCCTGGGCCTGCTCTTCGCGGTCCTCGTCATCCTGGTGTTCCTGGCGTCGGTGCGTTCGACGCTGGTGACGGCGGTGAGCATCCCGCTCTCGGTCGTCCTCGCCCTGATCGTCCTGTGGACGCGCGACCTGTCCCTGAACATGCTCACGCTGGGCGCGCTGACCATCGCGATCGGCCGGGTCGTCGACGACTCGATCGTCGTCCTGGAGAACATCAAACGGCACCTCGGCTACGGCGAGGAGCGCGAGGCGGCGATCCTGGGCGCCGTCCGCGAGGTGGCCGGCGCGGTCACCTCCTCCACCCTCACCACGGTCGCCGTCTTCCTGCCGATCGGGCTGGTCGGCGGCATGGTGGGCGCCCTGTTCGGCTCGTTCAGCCTGACGGTGACCGCCGCGCTGCTGGCGTCCCTGCTGGTGTCGCTGACGGTCGTCCCGGTCCTGTCGTACTGGTTCCTGCGCGCGCCGAAGGGCACCCCCGAGGACGCGGAGCAGGCCCGCAGGCAGGCGGAGGAGAAGGAGGCGAACAGCCGCCTCCAGCGCCTCTACGTCCCGGTGCTGCGGTTCGCCACCCGCCGCCGCTTCCTCAGCGTCGTGATCGCCGTGGTGGTGCTGCTCGGCACCTTCGGCATGGCCCCGCTGCTGAAGACGAACTTCTTCGACCAGGGCGAGCAGCAGGTTCTCAGCATCAAGCAGGAGCTGAAGCCCGGCACCAGCCTGGCGGCCACCGACGAGCAGGCCCGCCGGGTGGAGAAGCTGCTCGGCGACACCAAGGGCGTCAAGGACTACCAGGTCACGATCGGCTCGTCCGGCTTCATGGCGGCCTTCGGCGGCGGCACCGACACCAACCAGGCGTCGTACCAGGTGATGCTGGAGGACTCCGCGTCCTACGACGACGTGCAGACGCACATCGAGGACGGCCTGGCCGAGCTGAAGGGCATCGGCACCACCACGGTGTCCGCCGGTGACGGCTTCGGCAGCCAGGACCTGAGCGTCGTCGTGAAGGCGGCCGACGGGGACGTGCTGCGCACGGCGGCGGAGCAGGTGCGCAAGACCGTGGCCGGGCTCGACCACGTCACCGACGTGACCAGCGACCTGGCGCAGAGCGTGCCGCGCATCTCCGTCAAGGCGAACGCGAAGGCGGCCACGGCCGGCTTCAACGACCAGACGCTGGGCGCCGCGGTGGCCCAGGCGGTCAAGGGCACGACGGCCGGCAAGGCCACCCTGGACGACACCGAACGCGACATCGTGGTCAGGTCGGCCAAGCCGGCCGAGACGCTGGCGCAGCTGCGCGCGCTGAACCTGGGCGCGGTCAAGCTCGGCGACATCGCGGCGGTGAAGCTGGTGGACGGCCCGGTGTCGATGACCCGGATCGACGGCCAGCGCGCGGCGACCATCACCGCGCGGCCGACGGGTGACAACACCGGTGCGGTGAGCACCAAGCTGCAGTCCGAGATCAACGCGCTGAAGCTCCCTGCGGGGGCGACGGCGGAGATCGGCGGCGTCAGCTCCGATCAGGACAGCGCGTTCAAGAACCTGGGCCTGGCGATGCTCGCGGCGATCGCGATCGTCTTCATGCTGCTGGTGGCGACGTTCCGGTCGCTGGCCCAGCCGCTGATCCTGCTGGTGTCCATCCCGTTCGCGGCGACCGGCGCCATCGGTCTGCTCGTCGTCACCGGTACGCCGATGGGCGTCCCCGCGATGATCGGCATGCTGATGCTGATCGGCATCGTGGTGACGAACGCGATCGTGCTGATCGACCTGATCAACCAGTACCGGCGGCAGGGGTACGGCGTCGTCGAGGCCGTGGTGGAGGGCGGCCGGCACCGGCTCCGCCCGATCCTGATGACGGCCCTGGCGACGATCTTCGCCCTGCTGCCGATGGCGCTCGGCGTCACCGGCGAGGGCGGCTTCATCGCCCAGCCGCTCGCGGTGGTGGTGATCGGCGGTCTGATCACGTCGACGCTGCTGACGCTGCTGCTGGTCCCGACGCTGTACGCGATGCTCGAACTCCGCAAGGAGCGCCGCGCAAAGAAACGAGCGGCAAAGCGAGCGGCCCCAGAGGTACGGGAGCCGGTGGGCGTCTAGACCCGCGGGGGTGCAGCGCCTCGGTCGGGTGCGGGACCAGCCGCTACGCGGCGGCCAGTCCCCACCCACCCATAAAACACACGCCGAGCCCCGGCCCGCCCACCCCGGCGACCGGGGCCTCGGCACATTCAAGCCCCACCGAAACGTCGGGGAACTGCGCGCCAAGCCACACCGCACCCGCACAGGCCAGCTCACCTCAGGGCCAGCCCACCCAGGGGCGCGGGGAACTGCGCGACAAGCCACAACGCTGCCGCACCGGTCCACGCTCCCGCACCCCCACGGCGCTGAGCCCCCAAACCCACCGCCACTCCACAGTCACGGGTCAGGGCCAGCCAACTCAGGGGCGCGGGGAACTGCGCGACAAGCCACAACGCTGCACCGGTCCACGCTCCCGCACCCCCACCCCGGCCAAGCCCTACGGCAGTGCCAGCATCCGGTCCAACGCAAGCCGCGCGTACCGTTCCGTCTCCTCATCCACCTCGATGCGGTTGACAAGGTTCCCCTCGGCAAGCGACTCCAGCGCCCACACGAGATGCGGCAGATCGATCCGGTTCATGGTCGAGCAGAAGCACACCGTACGGTCCAGGAACACAATCTCCTTGCCCTCCGGAGCGAAACGGTTCGCCAGCCGCCGCACCAGATTCAGCTCCGTACCGACGGCCCACTTGGACCCGGCGGGAGCGGCCTCAAGTGCCTTGATGATGTACTCGGTGGAGCCGACCTGATCCGCCGCGGCCACCACCTCGTGCCGGCACTCCGGGTGGACCAGCACATTGACCCCCGGTATCCGTTCCCGCACCTCGTTGACCGACTCCAGGCTGAAGCGGCCGTGCACGGAGCAGTGCCCGCGCCACAGGATCATCCGCGCGTCGCGCAGTTCCTGAGCCGTCAGCCCGCCGTTCGGCTTGTGCGGGTTGTAGACGACGCAGTCCTCCAGGGACATGCCCAGCTCCCGCACCGCGGTGTTGCGGCCGAGGTGCTGGTCGGGCAGGAAGAGCACCTTCTCGCCCTGCTGGAAGGCCCACTCCAGGGCCCGCCGCGCGTTCGAGGACGTGCAGATCGTGCCGCCGTGCCGCCCGGTGAAGGCTTTGATGTCGGCGGATGAGTTCATGTACGAGACGGGCACGACCCGCTCGGCGATCCCGGCCTCGGTGAGCACGTCCCAGCACTCCGCCACCTGTTCGGCGGTGGCCATGTCGGCCATGGAGCAGCCGGCGGCGAGGTCGGGCAGCACGACCTTCTGGTCGGCGCCGGTCAGGATGTCCGCGGACTCCGCCATGAAGTGCACACCGCAGAAGACGATGTACTCGGCTTCCGGGCGGGCCGCCGCGTCCCGGGCCAGCTTGAAGGAGTCGCCCGTGACATCGGCGAACTGGATGACCTCGTCGCGCTGGTAGTGGTGGCCGAGCACGAAGACCTTGTGCCCGAGCTTCTCCTTGGCCGCCCGTGCGCGCTCGACCAGGTCGGGGTCGGAGGGCGAGGGCAGTTCGCCGGGACACTCGACGCCGCGTTCGCTCCTCGGGTCGGCCTCACGGCCGAGGAGCAGCAGGGCGAGGGGGCTCGGCTGTACGTCGAGTTCCGGGGTCTGGGCGGTGGTCACGACACGCACCCTTTCTATTTTTCGTCAACCTGACGCTATCTATCATAACCGCTTCACGTCACTTTGACGATGGCGATAGCGTCCATGTGACGTGAATCCCGGCCGGGTCATCCACAGGCCGCTGTCCGCGCGCACGGGCGTGTGCGAGCATGAATCCAGAGGAAAAAACGCGACAACGCGAATGCCCGGCCCGGAATGAATCCGCGGACCCGCCGGTTGCACTCGTCGGCAAGCAGTCTCCGTACAACCCGGGAGAGATGTAGATGTCCGTATCGGACGAGACCACCACCGTCACCGACGGCATCATCCTGACCGACGCCGCCGCGTCCAAGGTCAAGGCCCTGCTCGACCAGGAAGGCCGTGACGATCTCGCGCTGCGCGTGGCCGTCCAGCCCGGCGGCTGCTCGGGCCTGCGCTACCAGCTCTTCTTCGACGAGCGCTCCCTCGACGGGGACGTGGAGAAGGACTTCGGCGGGGTCAAGGTCGTCACCGACCGGATGAGCGCTCCGTACCTCGGTGGCGCCACCATCGACTTCGTGGACACGATCGAGAAGCAGGGCTTCACGATCGACAACCCGAACGCGACCGGCTCCTGCGCCTGCGGCGACTCCTTCAGCTGAGCCACACGAAGGCGGCGGCCCCCCGAGCGAGGTGCCGCCGCCTCGGTGTGTGCTCCCGACCCACACCCACCGCCACGTCACCATCACGCCCAGGGGCTGGCCCACCCAGGGGCGCGGGGAACCGCGCGCTCAGCCACGACGCACCGGTACGGGCCAGATGACCCGCACCCACGACGCCCGGCCCCCGCCCCCACCGCCACTCCACAGTCATGCCTCAGGGCCGGCCCACCCAGGGGTGCGGGGAAGCCGACCGACAGCGCGCTCACGGCCGTGGCAGCGCTCCGCGCCCGGCCTCCGGGATCGGCTTGCCGTCCTTCCCGACCACGCTTCGGTCACCCAGCGGCGCATCCAACGACACGGTCTTGCGGTACTCCTTGGCGATCAGGATGCAGACCTTGTCCGGCCACGGCTTCTCCGTCACCGTGACCGTCACCCGGTCCGCGCTCTCCTCGGCGGACGCCGTGTAGTCGGCGCACACACCGCCCATGAAGCGCACGGTCAGCTTCGAGTCGTCGGCCGTGTAGCCGTCCACGGTGACGTCCCGCGCCTTCGGCGCGGGTCCCGACTCCGCGGGCGGCGCCGCCGACGGGCCCGCCGCGCCCAGGTACGCGGGGTCCACCGCCGGATACGTCACCGTGAACGTGTCCCGCGCGCCCGCGCCCCGCACCTCGAACAGCCAGGACGGCACCAGCGTCTGCCGCCCCCGGACGGAGTGCGCGGCCAGCCCGAAGACCGCCGAGCTCACGGTCGCCGTGCCCTGTCGCGGCGCGGCCGTCGGCGGCTCGGCCTCGCACGGCTGCTCCAGCCGGTCCTTCAGGGGCACGGGGCCTGCGCAGCCGCCGATGCCCATACGGTGGTCGGTGCCGGGCGCCGCGTTCAACAGGTCCAGTGTCCGCCGCGCGCTCAGCACCGGATAGGTGTCGCCCTTCTCCGGCGCCTTCAGCAGCCCGCTGCCGGCCACCACGTCGCCCTGTCCGCTCACGGTCAGCCCGGTCGTCCAGCCGTACGTGGGCAGGCCGCCGACCACCGGATCGGCGTTCACCATCCGCTGGGCGCCCACCACCTGGCTCGCGTCGATCTTCGCGTCGTCCTGGCCGAGCGCCTTGAGGACCGGTGCCGCCGCCCGCTGTGCCGCGGGCACGCTCACGGGCTCGGCGGCGGGGTCGGCGGGGCCCTGTGCGCAGACGGTGGTGCCCTTGCAGTTGTCGGTGCCGGGTGCGTACCGCTGGAAGGTCCAGTTCCCCGGCGCCTGCCCGGCCACCCGCAGGCTCGGCCCGGCGCCGTCCTTCCCGGAGCCGACCCGCCAGCCCGCCGCGTCGGCCACCGGCTTCCCGTCCACCCCGAGCGCCGCCGCCAGCCGGGCCACCTCGTCCGCGGTGACCTCGCCCGCGGGCCGGTACACCGGTGCCGAGCCGGGCCCTTCGGGCAGGGCGCCGCTCGTCTCGTACGTCACGCCGTACGGAGCGGGCTCACCGGGCGCGATCCCGTTCGTGCCGCCCGACGACGCCGACGAGCCCGCCGACGGCGCCGCGTATCCGTCCAGGGCGAGGCGCGGGGGAGCGCCGCCGGCACCGGACGCCGCGCCCGGACCACCGTCCGCCGCGCCGCCCGCGGTGGCGGCCAGATAGGCCCCGCCACCCCCGGCCAGCAACACGGCCACCGCGACGGACACCACCACGGAAGTCCGCCGCCGCCCACCCCACACGGCCCGCACGCCATGCCCCTCGCCCGCGTTCCCCTGCTCCCGCGTGGTGTCCTGCTCCTGCGGAGTCTCCCGGTTCTCCCCGGCCCCTTGCTCCCGCGCGGCCCCTGGCTTCTCCCCGGTCCCTTCCGTGTCCGCGCCGGAGGTCTCCTGCTCCCGCGCGTTCCCCTGCTCCTCCGCGCTTGCCTGCTTCTCCGCGGTCCCTTGCTCCTCCGCGCTCGCCTGCTTCTCCGCGGTCTCCTTCTCCGGCGCGGTCCTCCCGGCGGTTCCCGCGGCCGCGTCCTCGTCGTCCCGGTCCGGGGTGTCGGGGTTGTCGGGTCGCTCGGTGTTCACCGCATCGCTCCTTGGTGGGTCGTATCCCGCATCCCCTTCCAGGGGACGGCGATGGGACGCGGAACGGGAGCGCGCGGTTCCCACGGGCGCGCGCCGGGACCGGCCGCGCGCCCTCGTGGGGTCGGCTCAGTCGCCGTAGTCCGACATCGCGTCCAGCAGCCGGGCGGAGCGCGGCGGGACGGTCACCCCGTGGATGAGCGACGGCGGCACCGGACGGGCGTCGGCGTCCGGGTGCACCGTCCAGCGCGGAGCCATCCGGGCGCAGTCGCCGCGCAGCGAGGCCAGGTCTCCTTCGAGGTCGGCCGGGGCGGGGGAGTGGACCTTGAGGTTCGTCATGAGGGCACCGTAGAAAGGCCGGAGGGGCGAAGAAGGATCTGCTGTTGGCCATTTTCGTTGACTTCAGCCCCCTGTGCGAACCGGTAGCGTGAACTGTTCACACCGCCTCCCTCCAGGAGAGTCCTCGCCGTGCGCATCGCAGTCACCGGCTCCATCGCCACCGACCACCTCATGACGTTCCCGGGTCGCTTCTCCGACCAGCTCGTCGCGGAACAGCTGCACACCGTCTCGCTCTCGTTCCTGGTCGACAACCTTGACGTCCGCAGGGGCGGTGTCGGCGCGAACATCGCGTTCGGCATGGGGCAGCTCGGCACCCGGCCGATCCTGGTCGGTGCCGCGGGTTCCGACTTCGACGACTACCGCGCCTGGCTGGAGCGGCACGGCGTGGACACGGAGTCCGTGCGCATCTCCGAGACCCTGCACACCGCACGGTTCGTGTGCACCACCGACGCCGACCACAACCAGATCGGCTCCTTCTACACCGGTGCGATGAGCGAGGCGCGGCTCATCGAGCTGAAGACCGTCGCCGACCGGGTCGGCGGCCTCGACCTCGTGCTGATCGGCGCGGACGACCCGGAGGCGATGCTCCGGCACACCGAGGAGTGCCGCTCCCGGGGCATCCCGTTCGCCGCCGACTTCTCCCAGCAGATCGCCCGCATGGACGGGGACGAGATCCGGATACTGCTGGACGGCGCCACGTACCTGTTCTCCAACGCCTACGAGAAGGGCCTCATCGAGACCAAGACCGGCTGGAGCGACCAGGAGATCCTGGACAGGGTCGGCCACCGGGTCACCACCCTCGGCGCCCGCGGCGTCCGCATCGAGCGGGCCGGCGACGAACCGATCGAGGTCGGCTGCCCGGAGGAGGAGCGCAAGGCCGACCCCACCGGCGTGGGCGACGCGTTCCGCGCCGGCTTCCTGTCCGGCCTCGCCTGGGGCGTCTCCCTGGAGCGGGCCGCCCAGGTCGGCTGCATGCTCGCCACCCTCGTCATCGAGACGGTCGGCACCCAGGAGTACCAGCTGCGCCGCGCCCACTTCATGGACCGCTTCACCAAGGCATACGGCCATGACGCGGCGGCCGACGTACAGAGCCGCCTCGCTTGACCAAGCGCTCCGCTGGATGCGCCGCGCTGTGCCGCCGGTCGTGTGCGGCAGCGTCGTGGCTGGTCGCACGGTTCCCCGCGCCCCTTCGGGGCGCCGGCGAACCGCAGCGGACTGACTTCACTGGACCCGCTCAGGCCGCCCGGCGGACCACATAGACCGAGCCGTGGTCCGCCGGTTCCTCGCCGACGTACTCCTGCCCGCGCATCTCGCACCACGCGGGGATGTCCAGCCGGGCCGCCTCGTCGTCCGCGAGCACCCGCACCTCGCCGCCCACCGGCACGTCCCCGATGACCTTCGCCAGCTCGATCACCGGAATCGGGCACCGCTTGCCGAGGGCGTCCACGACGAGCGCCCCGGACCGGGCGGGCTCCGTCACCGGCAGCGGCGCCGGCGCGCCGAACTTCTCCCGCACCCCCGCCACCGCCCCCGGCAGCACCGACAGGAACCGCTCGACCTCCGCCTCCGCCGTCCCCGGCGGCAGCGACACCCGTACGTTCCCCTCGCTGAGCACGCCCATCGCCCGCAGCACATGGCTCGGCGTCAGCGTGCTGCTGGTGCACGACGAGCCGGACGAGACGGAGAAGCCCTCCGCGTCCAGCGCGTGCAGCAGCGTCTCGCCGTCGACGTAGAGACTGGAGAACGTGACGATCCCGGGCAGCCGGCGGTCCGCGTCGCCGACCACCTCCGTGTCCGGCACCGCCTCCGGCACCCGGGTCCTGATCCGCTCCGTGAGATCCCGCAGTCGTACCGCCTCCCGCGCGGCCTCGGCCCGCACCGCCCGCAGCGAGGCCGCCGCGGCCACGATCGCCGGAATGTCCTCGAACCCGGCCGCCCGGCCCGACTCCCGTTCGTCCGTGGGTCCTTGGGCCGCGAACCGTACGCCCTTACGGACCACAAGCAGGCCCACCCCGGGCGGCCCGCCCCACTTGTGGGCGCTGCCCGTCAGCAGCGACCAGCCGCCCTCGACCGGCCCCCACGCCAGCGACTGGGCCGCGTCCACCAGCAGCGGCACCCCGGCCGCCCGGCACGCCTCGGCGACCGCCGCCACCGGCTGCACCGTGCCCACCTCGTGGTTGGCCGACTGCAGACAGGCCAGCGCGGTCTCGGGACGCAGCGCGGCCGCGTACGCCGACGGGTCCACCGCCCCCGATCGGTCGACCCCCACTCGGGTGACCGTGCCGCCGTCCCGCTCGTGGACCTCGGCGGCGTGCAGCACCGAGGAGTGTTCGACGGCTGACACGATCAGGTGGCGACCGGTCCGCCGCCGCCCGGCCAGCGCCCCCGCGATACCGGTGTGCACGGCCCGGGTCCCGGACGAGGTGAACACCAGTTCGTCGGGGCGGCACCCCACCGCCTCCGCCGCGGTCTCCCGCGCGGCGTCGAGCAGCATCCGCGCCCGCCGCCCCTCCCGGTACAGCCGCGCGGGATCGGCCCACCCCTCATCCAACGAGGCCACCAACGCCTGCCGAGCGACAGGATGAAGAGGAACCCCAGAAGCGGCATCGAAGAAACCCATACAGCAACGTTAAACAACACCCTCGCCCCAAAGGGGCGCGAGGAACTGCACGCCAAGCCACAACGCCCCCGCACCCGCCGAACAACCCGAACCCCCGAGCCCCAAGGCGCCACCCCCCTCCCGCACCCACAAACCCACAGCACCACCCCAAAGGGGCGCGGGGAACTGCGCGACAAGCCACAACGCAGCCGCACCCGCCAACCAACCCGAACCCCCGAGCTGAAGGGCGCCCCCAGACCACAGCACCCCGAACTCCAAGGCATCCGCCGGCCACAACACGCCCCCGGCACGACCCGCGGCGCGAAGGGCCCCCTCCCCGCAACCCCCCGGAGGGCGTGGGCTAGGGTTTGGTCCGCATAAACATCCAAACCCCTGCCCGACGCAGGGCGGCGACCGACCAGCGAGAAGGCCGCAGCCGAACCGCGCGGGCGAGACTCTCGGGAAGGCGCTACGTGAGTCCCAACGGCTCCGACCGCTCGCCGCGGCGCCCGATGCGGCGGAAGCTGCTGCAGGCAATGACCGCGGGCCTGGTCCTGGCGACCGCTACCGGTTGCACATACAAGGACTTCCCCCGCCTTGGTATGCCCACCCCGACCACGGAAGAGGCTCCGCGGATCCTCTCGCTGTGGCAGGGCTCCTGGGCTGCCGCGCTCGCCGTCGGCGTGCTGGTGTGGGGCCTGATCCTGTGGAGTGCGATCTTCCACCGGCGCAGCCGGACCAAGGTCGAGGTTCCTCCGCAGACCCGGTACAACATGCCGATCGAGGCCCTGTACACGGTGGTCCCGATCATCATCATCTCGGTGCTCTTCTACTTCACCGCCCGGGACGAGACGAAGCTCCTGGACCTCTCGAAGAAGCCCGACGTCACGGTCAACGTGGTCGGCTTCCAGTGGAGCTGGGGCTTCAACTACATCGAGAGCGTCCCCGGTTCGACCGGCGACGCGAAGACCGACAAGAACCTGGAAGCCATTCCGAGCCGGTTCAAGGACGAGTTCCCGGCGAGCGCCGGCGGTGTCTACGACGTCGGTACGCCGGGCACCCGGAACCCGCAGACCAACAACCCGGGCCCGACGCTGTGGCTTCCGAAGGGCAAGACGGTCCGCTTCGTCCTCACCTCGCGTGACGTCATCCACTCGTTCTGGGTGGTGCCGTTCCTGATGAAGCAGGACGTCATCCCGGGCCACACGAACGCCTTCCAGGTGACCCCCAATCAGGAGGGCACCTTCCTCGGCAAGTGCGCCGAACTCTGCGGCGTCGACCACTCCCGGATGCTGTTCAACGTGAAGGTCGTCTCCCCCGAGCGCTACGAGCAGCACCTCAAGGACCTCGCCAAGAAGGGGCAGACCGGTTACATTCCCGCGGGCATCGCGCAGACGAGCCACGAGAAGAACCGGGAGACGACAAACCTGTGAGCATCCTCAACGAACCCCAGGGTGCCGCGGCAGCTGAAGACTCGTACGAGAACGAGCTGCCGGTCAGGCGCAAGCAGCCCGGCAACGTCGTGGTGAAGTGGCTGACGACCACCGACCACAAGACGATCGGGACGCTGTACCTCGTCACGTCGTTCGCGTTCTTCCTGATCGGCGGCGTGATGGCGCTGATCATGCGCGCCGAGCTGGCCCGGCCTGGTCTGCAGATCATGTCGAACGAGCAGTTCAACCAGGCGTTCACGATGCACGGCACGATCATGCTGCTGATGTTCGCGACGCCGCTGTTCGCCGGCTTCGCGAACTGGATCATGCCGCTGCAGATCGGCGCGCCGGACGTGGCCTTCCCGCGGCTGAACATGTTCGCCTACTGGCTGTA
>NZ_BAAJXA010000071.1:0-33458 GCF_057537855.1 Streptomyces diversicolor | reverse complement strand
TCCTCGGGGCTCTCGGCGGGGGTCTCGGCGGTCAGCGGGAGCAGGACCTGGAAGCGGGTGTCGCCGGGCACCGAGTCCACCCGGAGGGTGCCGTGATGCTTGTTGACGACGATCCGCCAGGAGATGTCCAGGCCGAGCCCGGTACCCTCGCCGACCGGCTTGGTCGTGAAGAACGGGTCGAAGATACGGTCGCGGATCTCCGGCGCCACACCCGGCCCGGTGTCACGGAACTCGACCAGCATCCGCTCGTGGTCCAACGCCGTGCGGACCGTCAACCTGCCTTCGCCGCCCGCGCTGTTGATGGCCGCGACCGCGTTGTCGATCAGGTTGGTCCATACCTGGTTCAGCTCCGCCGGGTAGGCCGGCACCGGCGGCAGCGTGCGGTCGTACTCCTTGACGACCTCGATCCGCGGGCCGATCTTGCCGGACAGCATCAGCAGGGTGCTGTCGAGGAGTTCGTGCACGTCGACCACCCGGTAGGGCGCCCGGTCCAGCTGGGAGTACTGCTTGGCCGCGTCGACCAGGTGCGAGATACGGGTGGTGGAGTCCTCGATCTCGTTCATCAACAGCTCGGTCTCGACGGTGTAGTTGAGCCAGCCGACCGCATTGGGCAGGATCTCCTCGCCGACCGCCGCCCCGACCTGCTCCAGCCAGTCGACGTCGAGCCCCGCCTGTACGAAGGTCGGTGCGAGCTGCCAGCCGTTGTCGATGCCGTGGTCGCCCAGCCAGTCGGTGAGGGCGTCCTCCCGGTCGGCGGCCTCCAGCGGGCTGAGCGCGGGCGCCTTGGCGACCCGTTCGGCGGTGCGTTCCTGGATCTCCACCAGGTCCGCCAACGCCTCCCGGGAGAACGGGCCTTCGGCGATCACGGCCAGCTTGTGCCGCATCTTCGCCACCCGCTCGCGCAGGCTCGCGGTGGCCCGCACGGCGGCCGCCGCCGGGTTGTTCAGCTCATGCGTGAGACCCGCCGACAACGAGCCGAGCGCCAGCAGCCGTTCCCGCTGTCCCACGGCCGCCTGCGTGTTCTTCGAACCGAAGAACAGCCCCTCCAGCAGATGCACCGCCATCGGGAACCACTCGCCCATGATGCTCGCGAACGTGTCGGCGGGCAGCACGAAGAACCGCGTCGGCTCGGTGACACGCATTGAGTTGTTGTACACCTGCCGCACCCGGTCGCCCAGATACGCCTGCATGGCGCCCGCGTACACCCCGCGCTGCGAGGTCCGGGTGACCTCGACGTCGTCGCCCGCCACCCGGCGGGACAGCACGACGGTGCCCTCGATCATGACGTAGAAACAGCTGGCGGGCTCGCCCTCGGTGTACACCGGGCCGGGCTCGAACAGCTCCACCCGCCCCTCGCGGCACAACCGGCCCAACTGTTCCTGTTCCAGCTTCTCGAACAGGAACAGCGAACCGATCTCCTTGGGACTGCACGGCAGGGCACGACCGCTCATGACTGCTCCAGATACCGGTGGACGAGCATCACGGCCATCGCTCCCTCGCCGACGGCCGACGCGACACGCTTGGCGGACTCGGCGCGGGCGTCGCCCGCCACGAACACGCCGGGAACACTGGTCTCCAGGTGGTACGGCGGCCGGTCCAGCTCCCAGCCCGTCGGCGGCCGGCCGTCGGCCGTCAGGTCCGGTCCGGCCAGGATGAACCCGCGCTCGTCGCGCAGCACCGTGCCGTCCAGCCAGTCGGTCAGCGGGGCCGCGCCGATGAACACGAACATCCACTGCGCGTCCACGCATTCGGTCTCACCGGTCACCGAGTCGCGCAGCGTCAGCCGCTCCAGACGGTCCGTGCCGTGCGCGGCCTCGACCACGGTGCGGGAGCGCACGAAGATGTTCGGCGCCTCGTTGATCTGCTGGATCAGGTAGTACGACATGGACGCCGACAGATCCGGGCCGCGCACCAGCAGCGTCACCGACTTCGCGCCCCGGGCCAGATACATCGCCGCCTGGCCCGCCGAGTTGGCACCGCCGACGATGTACACGTCGTGCCCCTGGCAGGAGGCGGCCTCGGTCAGCGCGGAGCCGTAGAACACCCCGCAGCCGGTCAGGCCGTCACAGCCGTCGGCGGCCAGCTGCCGGTACTGCACCCCGGTCGCCAGGATCACGCTGTGCGCCGCCACCGCGGAGCCGTCCGCGAACCGCACCACCCGGGCCGCCCCGTTGACCTCAAGGCCGGTCACCTCGCGCGCGGTCAGGATCTCGGCGCCGAACTTGGCGGCCTGCCGCCGGGCCCGGTCGGTGAGCTGCGCGCCGGAGACGCCGTCCGGGAAACCGAGATAGTTCTCGATCCGGGAGCTCTGCCCGGCCTGCCCGCCGGTCGCCGACCGCTCCACCAGCACCGTCCGCAGCCCCTCCGAGGCCCCGTACACGGCCGCGCCGAGCCCGGCGGGGCCGCCGCCGATGACGACCAGGTCGTAGAAGTCGGCGGTCGGCGTCGTCGCGAGGCCCACCTTCGCGGCCAGCTCGGGCGCCTCCGGCTCGACCAGCACCGCCCCCTCCGGCGTGATCACCAGCGGGAGCCGCTGACCGTCCTGCCCGGCCGCGGCCAGCAGCCGCCCGCCCTCCGGCTCGTCGACCGAGTACCAGCGGTAGGGCACCTGGTTGCGGGCCAGGAACTCCCGTACGTCCGAGGACCGGGCCGACCAGCGGTGGCCCACGACCTTGGTGCTGGGCACGGGCCGGTGGTCGCTGGCGCGCCACGCCTCCAGCAGGTCGTCAAGGACCGGGTAGAGCTTCTCCTCCGGCGGGTCCCACGGCTTGAGCAGATAGTGGTCGAGGTCCACGACGTTGATCGCGTCGATGGCCGCGTTGGTGTCCGCGTACGCCGTCAGCAGCACCCGCCGGGCGACCGGGTACACGTCGAGGGCCCGTTCCAGGAATTCGATGCCGTTCATCTGCGGCATCCGGTAGTCGGCCAGGATCACGGCGACGAGATCGCCGCGCAGCTTCAGCTCGCGCAGCGCGTCCAGCGCGGACTCGCCGGACTCCGCGCGCACGATCCGGTACGACTGGCCGTAGCGGCGCCGCAGGTCCCGGGCGACGGCACGGGACACACCCGGGTCGTCGTCCACGGTCATGATGACGGTGCGCGTTGCGTCGGCGGCCTGTGCCATGTGTCTCCCACCCCGAGCGGTCGTGTCCAGGGGCGGTGTCGCCCTCGTCACCGCACCGGCTAGGCCCATCGTATGTTCGTTCGTCCGGCTTCGCTTCACTGCGCCGCGGTACCCCCGGCGGGCAGGCGTCGGGCCCCGGTGGTGGAGACTGATCCCCGCAGAAGCGCGACGACGAGGAGGCCGGCGCATGACACGCCCGATCACGGCAGGGGTCGACGGTAGTGAGGAGAGCCTGGCGGCGCTGGCGTGGGCGGCCCGCGAGGCCGTGCGCCGGGACCGGCCGCTGCGGGTGGTGCAGGCGTGGCGGTTCCAGCCGCACGAGGGGGCCGGGGCGGCGGACCGGGACACCCAGGCCGGCTGGGTGCGCGGCGCGACCGCCAAGGCGGTGCGCGAGGTCACCGGGCGCCACCCGGAGCTGACGGTGTCCGTCGACGTCGTCGAGGGTCACGCCGTCGAGTCGCTGGTCGCCGCCGCGGCCGACGCGGAGCTGCTGGCGCTCGGCTCGCGCGGGCAGGCGGCGGTCGTCGGGTTCCTGCTCGGCTCCGTCGGACAGCAGGTGATCGCGGAGGCCGCGCGGCCGGTCGTGCTGGTGCGTGCCGACGACCGGGCCGACGCCGAGGCGGCCGGCCGGGAGGTGGTCGTGGGCCAGCAGGGCGACCCGGAGGACAGCGCCGCCGCCCTGCGGTTCGCGTTCGAGACGGCCGCGGCCCGCGGGGCCGCGCTCCGCGCGGTCCGGGCCTGGATGCTGCCGCCCGTCTTCGCCTACAGCCCGGGTTCGATGAAGCTCCTCGACGACGCCGGGGGCCTGGAGCCGTACGAGAAGGATGCGCTGGCCGCCGCGCTCGCGCCATGGCGGGAGCGGTTCCCCGACGTCCCCGTCACCGAGCACGTCGAGATGGGCAGCGCGGGCCAGGTGCTGCTGTCGGTCGCCGCACGGGCCCAGCTGATGGTCGTGGGCCGCCGCGCCCACCGCACACCGGTGGGCGCCCGCATCGGCTCGGTGGCCCACGGCGTACTCCACCACGCCCCCTGCCCGGTGGCAGTAACCCCCCACCCCTGACGGCAGCACCCCGCAAGGCGCACGCGGAACCACGCGCCCACCCACAACGCCGCCGCACTGTCCGGAGCACCAGCCGCACGCCCCGGGCCCGGTGTGGCGCCCCGCAGGGGGGCGCGGGGAACTGCGCGCTCAGCCACAACGGTGCCGCACCCGAACCACGCCTCGCTGTGAGGAGCGCCAGCCGCACGACCCGGGCCCGGTGCGGCACCCCGCAGGGGGGCGCGGGGAACTGCGCGCTCAACCACAACGCCGCCGCACCCGAATCACGCCCCGCTGTGAGGAGCGTCAGCCGGACGACCTGGGCCCGGTGTGGCGCCCCGCAGGGGGGCGCGGGGAACTGCGCGCCCAGCCACAACGGCGCCGCACTCGAACCACGACCTACTCGACCGAGCGCTGCCCCAACGCCGCCGCACCCGAACCACGACCGATTCAATCGAGCCCCGCCCCAACGCCACCGCACACGAACGACGACCCAAAACCGCCCAACCCAGCGGAGCGTCACGGTTCCAGGGCCGCCCGAGCCTCCGGCAGCACGTTGGCGATGTAGTCGGCGACCGCCGTGTCCAGCCCGATGTCATGCTGCGCCCGCTCCGACAGGTACCACCGGTGTTCGAGCAGTTCGTGGTAGATCTCCGCGGGATCCACCGCGCCCCGCAACCCCGGCGGCACGGCCCGCACGGTCGGCCGGAACACGTCCCGCACCCAGCGGTGGGCCAGCACCTCCGGCGGGGCCGCGAGCGGGTCATCGGGCGCGTAGTCCTCCTGCGTGGCCATCCAGCTCTCCAGGTCGTTCAGCAGCCGGCGGGCCTGGTTCTCCTCGGTGTCCAGGCCGGTCAGGCGCAGCAGCTGGCGCTGGTGGTGGCCCGCGTCGACGACCTTGGGCACGAAGGTGACGGAGTCGCCGTTCGAGGAGTGCTCGATCTGCATCTCGGCCACGTCGAAGCCGAGGTCGTTCAGACGCCGGATGCGGCGCTCGATGTAGTGGTACTTGCCCGCCGGGTACACGGAGGTGCGGGTCAGTTCCTGCCACAGCTCGTCGTAGCGGGTGCAGATCTCGTGGCCGAATTCGACGGGGTCGACGGAGGGGTGCAGCGCCCCGGACGCCTCCAGGTCCAGCAGCTCGCCGCTGATGTTCACACGGGCCAGGTCGAGGTCGTACTCCCGCTGCCCGGGGCTGAGCCGCGGGCGCAGTTCGCCGGTCTCGGCGTCCACCAGGTAGGCGGCGTACGCGCCCGCGTCGCGCCGGAAGAGCGTGTTGGACAGCGAGCAGTCGCCCCAGGCGAACCCGGCCAGGTGCAGCCGTACCAGCAGCACGGCCAGGGCGTCCATGAGCCGGTGCATGGTCTCCGGCCGCATGGTCGTCTCGAACATCGAGCGGTACGGCATCGAGCCGCGCAGATGCCGGGTGACCAGCACCGATTCCAGCGGCTGCCCGGCAGCGTCGGTGCGGCCGGTGATCACGGCCAGCGGGTCGACGGCGGGGATGCCGAGCCGGTCCAGGTCGCGCAGCAGCTCGTACTCGCGCAGCGCGGGCCGCTCCGCCAGTTCCTTGACGGCGATGATCTCGGTGCCGGCCCGGGCGTAGCGCACCACGTGCCGGGAGATGCCGCGGGGCAGGGGCACGAGGTGGTCCTCGGGCCACTCCTGAAGGGGCACGCTCCAGGGCAGTTCGAGCAGGGGCGCGGGGTGCTCCGGGTTGGTGGCGCTGATCTGCATGACCATGGCATGAACCCTACGGCCTGGCCCGCGCGGTTCGGCGGGCCCGGTCCCGTGCCTGCTCGGCGGCCTCGCGCACGGACCCGCGGTGCACGGGCCCGTGGCCCGGCAGCAGGATGTCCCCGTCGAGCCGCGCGATCAGCTCCAGTGAGTCCACCGTGCGGTCCCGGGCGTGGTCGAACATGACCGGCAGCAGCTGGGGCCCGCGCAGCCGGGACGTGCGGTGGCCGCTGACCAGGGCGTCGCCGGAGATGACCATGCCGAGGTGGGGCAGGTGGTAGACGGTGTGTCCGTCGGTGTGGCCGGGGGTGTGCACCGGGACGGGCCGGCCCGGCAGGTCCAGCGCGCCCGCGGTGGGGAACGCCTCGGGGGCGCCGACCGGGTGCTGCTCGGTGCCCCCGACGCGCAGCACGTGCACGAGCCACGGCACGACGCCCGGCCGCCAGGCGTTGCGCAGCACCGCGCCCACGGACACCTGCTGAAGGAACTCCCGGCGGGCGTGCGGCACTTCGGCCTCGTGCAGCAGGACCGGGGTTCCGTACGCGGCGCGCAGGTACTCGGCCGAGCCCAGGTGGTCGTTGTGCGCGTGGGTGATCAGCACGGCCGCGACCGCCTCGGGCTTGACGCCCACGGCGGCCAGGGAGTCGAGGACCAGCTGCCGGTCCCCGGGATAGCCGGTGTCCACCAGGGTCGCGGTGTCCCCGTCCGTGAGGATCACCCAGTTGGTGTCGCTGCCGTGCACCAGGTAGGCGCCGTCGGCGACTTGGCGTACGTCTGCCCGCATGATCTCCCCGAGTCCTGAGCGTGCTGCCCGACGGCCGACAGCCAACCAGACGTTCCGTCCGCCGCGGTGCGCGGGGTGCACGGGATGCCGGGGTCACCGTACGCCGTGCGGCCGGAACTGGACGCTGATGCGCGGCCCGGTGGCGCGCGTCGTCTTCGGTACGCAGTGCTCCCAGGTCCGCTGGCAGGAGCCGCCCATCACGATGAGATCGCCGTGGCCGAGCGGGCGGCGGACCGAGTGGCCGCCGCCCGCCGGGCGCAGCAGCAGGTCCCGGGGCGTGCCCACGGACAGGATCGCCACCATGGTGTCCTCGCGGGCGCCCCGCCCGATCCGGTCGCCGTGCCAGGCGACGCTGTCCCGGCCGTCGCGGTAGTAGCACAGGCCGGCCGTGGTGAAGGGCTCGCCGAGTTCGTCGGCGTAGTGGCGGCAGAGCGCGTCGCGGGCCTCGGCCAGCACGGGGTGCGGCAGCGGGTCGTCCGCCCCGTAGAAGGCGAGCAGCCGCGGTACGGCGACGACGCTGTCGTACATCGTGCGCCGCTCCGCGTGCCAGGGCACGTCCCTGGCCAGTTGTTCGAACAGCGCGTCCGCCCCGCTCAGCCAGCCGGGCAGCACGTCGATCCAGGCGCCCCGGCCCAGCTCGGTCCGGCGCGCGCCGTCGAGGGCGGCGAGCCGCAGTTCGTCGGTCTGGTCGAACAGGGAGCCCTGGAAGTGCGTGGCCATGGCCCCAGCGTAACCCGTCAATCGAAAATGTGTTCCCATGATCGCGGGCGGTGCGTGCCGCCGTACGGCGCTCCTCCCGCCCTTCCCTCCGCCTCTTCCCCCCTCTATCGATACATCGGCGTATCCGATACATTCGCGCATCGAACGGAGGTCCGGCGATGACGCGGCAGACGGCGGGGCGGGTGACCCGGCGCCGGGTGCAGACCCGGGCCAGGCTGCTCGACGCCGCGTTCACGGTGTTCGCCGCGAAGGGGTTCGGCCGGGTCTCCATCGAGGAGGTCTGCGAGGCCGCCGGCTTCAGCAGAGGCGCCTTCTACTCCAACTTCGCCACCCTGGACGAGCTGTTCTTCGCCCTGTACCGGGAGCGGGCCGAGCTCATCGCCGAGCAAGTGGCCGACGCGCTGGCCCTCGACGGACCAGGGCTCGACGTGCCCGCCGCCGTGGCCCGGGTCACCGAGGTGCTGCTGCTGGACGTGGACTGGCTGCTGGTCAAGACGGACTTCCTGGTGCACGCCGCCCGCCGCCCCGCGGTGGCGCAGGCACTCCTCGACCACCGGGCCCGCCTCAGAGGGGCGATCGAGGACCGGCTGACCAGGGCCGCCGGCCGCACCGCGCTGCCCGCCGTGCTCGGCGGCGCCGACGGCGCCGCGCACGCCGTGGTCGCCGCCTACGACGGAGTCACCACCCAACTGCTGCTGGACAGGGACGTGGACGCGGCCCGCGCCTGGCTCGGCCGCCTGCTCACCGCGCTGCTGACCGACGGCAGCACCACCCCGCACGAGTCGTAGAGGGAAGGGAACGCACGCCATGGACGCGGACGTCATCGTCGTCGGAGCGGGTCTCGCCGGCCTGGTCGCGGCGCACGAACTCACCAGCCGGGGCAGGCGCGTGGCCCTGCTCGACCAGGAGAACGCCGCCAACCTGGGCGGCCAGGCGTACTGGTCCTTCGGCGGGCTCTTCCTCGTCGACTCACCGGAGCAGCGGCGCCTCGGCGTCAAGGACTCCCTCGACCTCGCCTGGAACGACTGGCAGGGCAGCGCGCGGTTCGACCGGCTCGCCGACGAGGACTCCTGGGCGGCGCGCTGGGCCCGCGCCTACGTCGAGTTCGCGGCCGGCGAGAAGCGGTCCTGGCTCCAGGGGCACGGCATCTCCCTGCTGCCCACCGTCGGCTGGGCCGAACGCGGCGATCTGCGCGCCGACGGGCACGGCAACTCCGTGCCGCGCTTCCACATCGCCTGGGGCACCGGCACCGGCGTCGTCGAACCGTTCGCGCGGCACGCCCGGCAGGCCGCCAGGGACGGGCTGCTCACCTTCCACCACCGCCACCGGGTGGACGAACTCGTCGTCGAGGCGGGAGAGGTGACCGGGGTGCGCGGCATTGTCCTCGCCCCCGACGACGCGCCCCGCGGCATCGCCTCCAACCGCGACCGCAGCGGCGACTTCGCGCTGACCGCCCAGGCCGTGATCGTCACCAGCGGCGGCATCGGCGCCAACCACGACATGGTGCGCCGGTTCTGGCCCGAAAGGCTCGGCACACCCCCCGCGCGCATGGTCACCGGCGTCCCCGCCCATGTCGACGGCCGGATGCTCGACATCAGCGCCGAGGCGGGCGCGCGCCTGGTCAACCGGGACCGCATGTGGCACTACACCGAGGGCCTGCGCAACTGGGACCCCGTCTGGCCAGGGCACGGCATCCGCATCCTGTCCGGACCCTCCCCCGTCTGGCTGGACGCGCTCGGCCGTCGGCTGCCCGACCCCTGCCTGCCCGGCTACGACACCCTGAGCACCCTGAGGCACCTGCGCACCACCGACGACCTCAAGGAGCACGACCACTCCTGGTTCGTCCTCACCCGGAAGATCATCGAGAAGGAGTTCGCGCTGTCCGGCTCCGAGCAGAACCCCGACATCACCGCCAAGGACCGCAGGGCGGTGCTGCGCGACCGGCTGCTCGGCAAGGGCGCCCCCGGGCCCGTGCGGGACTTCGTGCGCCACGGAGCGGACTTCGTGACCGCCGACACCCTGGAACGGCTGGTGGAGAAGATGAACGGCCTCACCGAGCGGCCCCTGCTCGACCCCGCCGCGGTGCGCCGCCAGATCGAGGCGCGCGACCTGCAGATCGACCACCCCTTCAGCAAGGACTCCCAGGTGCAGGGCATCCGCAACGCCCGCCGCTACATCGGGGACCGCCTCGGCCGGGTCGCCGTCCCGCACCGCGTCCTCGACGCCGCCGCGGGCCCGCTCATCGGCGTCAAGCTGCACATCCTCACCCGCAAGACGCTCGGCGGCATCCAGACCGACCTGGACTCCCGCGCCCTGGGCGCCGACGGGCGGCCCGTCGGCGGGCTGTACGCGGCCGGCGAGGTGGCCGGGTTCGGCGGCGGCGGCGTCCACGGCTACAACGCGCTGGAGGGCACCTTCCTCGGCGGCTGCCTCTTCTCCGGCCGCGCCGCGGGCCGGGCCGCGGCACAACAGACCGGATGAGCGAGGGCGTCGGGGCGGCGCTCGGTCGAGTCGGTCGTGGTTCGGGTGCGGCGCCGTCGTGGCTGAGCGCGTCGCGGGTCCCCCGCTGGGTCGGCCGGTTTGTCGGTCGTCGTTCGGGTGCGACGCCGTCGTGGCTGAGCGCGCAGTTCCCCGCGCCCCTGCGGGGCGCCGACCTCGCCCGCGGTCGTTCGGGCAGCGGTGCGGCGGGGGAACTCCCGTGCGCTGTGCGGGAGGAGCGTGCCGCGGGCGCCGTTCGCCGTGCGCCGGGTCAGGTGCGCAGGAGCGACGCCAGGACCGCGGCATGGCCCTGCCGCGGGTTCCTGGACGCGGTGAGCAGCGTCACCGCTCCGGCGCGTGCCGACGCGCGCAGCGCGTCGAGCAGCGCGGCGGCCTCCGGCCTCTCCAGTTCGGCGGTGTAGCGGCGGCGGAACTCCCCGTAGTCGCCGAGGCCCGCGTGGTACCACTCGCGCAGCTCGGCGGAGGGGGTCAGGGATTTGGGCCACTCGTCGATGCCGGCGGAGTCCTCGGGCAGGTCGCGCGGCCACAGCCGGTCGACCAGCACCCGCAGTCCGTCGTCGGGCTCGGGCGGTTCATGGACGGGGCGCACACGGACGCTCACGATCGGGGACCTCTCTGCGGGCGCGGACGGTGCCGCGAGCGTACGGTGGCGAGACCGGCCGACCGGTGGACGACGCGGCGCGACGTGCCCCGAAGGGGGGCAATACGGGCGAAATCGCCTCTAGTCTGTGGCAGATCGCTGTCGGTCATCCCTCCCAAGGAGCGCATGTGACGCCACCCCCACAGCAGGGCGCAGGACGACGCACCGCGGTGCTGCGCCGCGAGGCCGTCCTCGCCACCGTCCCCGTCGCCCTGGCGGCGCTGCTCGGCGCCGCCGGACCGTCCGTGGCCGCCTCGCCCGGAGCGACCGGCCTGGGCGACCCCTACTTCCCGCTCGCCGGCAACGGCGGATACCACGTCCAGCACTACGACCTGACGCTGCGTTACGACACCGAGGCCCGGCACCTCGACGGCACGGCCGTCCTCACCGCCCGCGCCACCCACGAGCTGTCCCGCTTCGACCTCGACCTCAAGGGGCTGAACGTCACCGGCGTCACCGTCGACCACGAGGCCGCCGACGTCAGCCGCGCCGGCCAGGAACTGGTCGTCACCCCGCGCCGTGCCCTCGCCAAGGACCAGGAGTTCCAGGTCAGGGTCGACTACAACGGCACGCCCCAGCCCCTCATCGACGAGGACGGCTCCCAGGACGGCTGGATCCACACCGACGACGGCGCGTTCGTCGCGGGCCAGCCGCAGGGCTCGATGACCTGGTTCCCGGCGAACAACCACCCCCTGGACAAGTCCTCGTACGACTTCACGATCACCGTCCCCGAGGGGCGCACCGCCGTCGCCAACGGCGTCCTGCTCGGGCAGAGCACCGCCGACGGCCGCACCACCTTCCGCTGGCGCCAGAGCGAGCCGATGGCCGCCTACCTGGCCACGGCCTCGGTCGGCAAGTTCCAGGTCGAGCGGTACACCACCGGCGACGGCATCCAGGTGTACAACGCCGTCGACCCCCGCGAGGCGAAGGCATCGGCGTCCGTCCTGAAGAAGCTGCCCTCCGTGCTGGAGTGGGAGAGCAAGCTGTTCGGCCCCTACCCGTACCGGGCCGCCGGATCGATCGTCGACCACGCCCCGCACGTCGGATACGCCCTGGAGAGCCAGAGCCGCCCCGTCTACGACTCGGCACCCGATCTGGCGACCTTCGTCCACGAGATCGCCCACCAGTGGTTCGGCGACTCGGTCGCCCTCACCTCCTGGAAGGACATCTGGCTCAACGAGGGCTTCGCGAGCTACGCCGAGTGGCTCTACGACGAACAGCACGGCGGCGACAGCGCGCAGGAGATCTTCGACGAGCTGTACGCCAGCCCCGAGGACGACGACCTGTGGGACATCCCGCCAGGCGACCCGGGCAGCGGCGACAACCTCTTCGAGGACCCGGTGTACGACCGCGGCGCCATGACCCTGCACCAGCTGCGCAAGGCCGTCGGCGACGCAGCGTTCTTCCGGATCCTGCGCGCCTGGCCCACCCAGCACCGCGACGGACACGGCACCACCGAACAGTTCGTGCGGCTCGCCGAGCGGGAGTCGGGCAAGGACCTGAAGAGCCTGTTCCACACGTGGCTGTACACCAAGGGCAAACCGAGCACCGCACTGTAGGGCGGCCGAGCCGCACCGTGACACGGCCCCGCGTTCCTCGGAGCGCCGGGCTGACGAATTCCTCACATGTGTCGGCCAGGGTCGGCACATGACCCGACCGCGAAACACCGCCTAGGATCCGCCGCGTGTGCGCACATGTGCTGGTCGCCGAGGACGACGAGATGCAGGCCGAACTCATACGCCGCTCCCTGCTGGCGGAGGGCCACACCGCCACGGTGGTCCACGACGGCGCCGCCGCCCTTAACGCGGCCCGCCGGCTCGCACCCGACCTGGTCGTCCTGGACCTGATGCTCCCGCTGGTCGACGGCTTCGGCGTGTGCCGGGCCCTGCGCGGCGGCGCGCCGGACACCGCCGACATCCCCGTGCTCATGCTCACCGCCCGCTCCGCCGAGGACGATCTGCTGCTCGGTCTTGAACTGGGCGCCGACGACTACCTGACCAAGCCCTACAGCCCGCGCGAGCTGATGGCCCGCATCCGGACCGTGCTGCGGCGCAGCGGCCGGGGCGCCGGCGTGCGCGAGGACCCCGCCGTGCGCGCCGGAGGCGTCAGCGTCGACCCGGTACGGCACGAAGTGCGCTGCGACGGCGTGCCGGTGGAGTGCACCCCGGCCGAGTTCCAGATCCTGCTGGCCATGGCCGCCGAACCGGAACGGGTCTTCTCCCGGCGGCAGTTGTTGCAGGCGACCAGCGGCTTCGACCGGGCCTCCACGGAACGGGCCGTCGACGTGCACATCATGAATCTGCGCCGCAAGATCGAGGCCGACCCGCGCCGGCCGGCGCGGCTGCTCACCGTGTTCGGGGTGGGCTACAAGCTCAGCGGCGGCCGGCCGTGAAGGGCCGGATACCGCTGCGCAAACGGCTGCTGGTCCGGCTGCTCATCGCCTCGGCGCTGATCGCCGTGTGCTCGGTCGCCGCGACGGCCTGGCTGGCCGTGACCACCACCACCAGCGCGCTGCGCGAGGAGCAGGGCCAGGACCTCGCCGCCGACACGAACATCCTGGCCCGGCTCAGCGGGTACGCCGCCACCCACCCCGACTGGAAGGACGTCCGGCACACCGTCCGCGAGCTGGCCGCGAAGACCGGCCGGCGCATCGCCCTGACCACCCCGGACCGGGTCCTGCTCGCCGACTCCGCGCCCCGCGGCACCCCGCTGCCGCCGCGGCCCGCCGCCTCCGTCGACCCGCTGCGCACCGACACCTACACCGAGCCGGGGGCGCAGCTCACCGGCCTGGACCCGCGGGCGGTGGGCCCCTACCGGCTCACCGCCCAGGAACGCGAGCGGCTGGACGCCGTCACCGGCAAGCAGCGGGCCTGCTTCGAAAGCCTCGGCATCCGGACCAGGATCGAACACACCCCGGCCGGGCGGCCCTTCGTCACCGCCGCCGACGGGACGGAGGTGACGGGCTACGTCCAGGACCGGTGCGGCCATCCGTCGGCCGCCCCGACCGCCACCGAACAACGGGCGCTGACCGCGCTGACCGGGGCCACCAGCGCCTGCCTGGCACGCAAGGGCATGAACCCGGACCTGCCGCTGTACCTGATGCTCGACCCCGGCGGCGCCGGCACCTTCGGCCGGTTCCTCGTGAAGTACGCCGGAGCGGCCGACGGCAAGGGGATGCGCCTGGTGCAGAGCTGCGTCGACAGCGCCCGCCGCGCCCAGCTCGACCCGTACGTCGCCCCCGTGGCCGAGCTGTTCCTCGGCCTCGGCGACCAGGCGACGCCACGCTTCGACATGTCACCGGCGAACAAGGCCAAGGTCGTCGGCGTGGCCTCGCTCGTGCTCGCCGTCACGGTCGCCGTGACCGCCGCGGTCGCCACCCGGCTGGTGCGGCCCCTGCGCGCGCTGACCGCGGCCGCCCAGCAGCCGCCCGACCGGCATGTGCGGGTTCCGGTGACCACGCGGGACGAGACCGGGATCCTGGCGGAGGCATTCAACGACCTGACGGAGCGAAGGGAACGCCTGGAGGCCCAGCGCAAGGCGATGGTCAGCGACATCGCCCACGAACTGCGCAGTCCGCTCACCAACATCCGCGGCTGGCTGGAGGTCACCCGGGACGGCCTCGTCGAGCCCGATCCGGCCCTGCTCGACGCCCTGCACGAGGAGGCGCTGGTGCTCCAGCGCGTCATCGACGACCTCCAGGACCTGGCCGCCGCCGACGCGGGCACGCTGCGCCTGCACCGTGAGCCCGTCGCCGCCGGCGACCTGCTCGACCAGGTCGCCGCGGCACACCGGGTGGCCGCCGACGCGGGCGCGGTCACCCTGCGCACCGACTGCGACGGCGAGCCGTGGCTGGACGCCGACCCGGTGCGGATGCGGCAGGCGCTCGGCAACCTGGTCTCCAACGCGCTCAGGCACACACCCGCCGACGGGATCGTGACCCTGGCCGCCCGCCGGGACGGCGACGAGGTCGTGCTCACCGTCGCCGACACCGGACACGGCATCGCCGCCGACGATCTGCCGCATGTCTTCGACCGGTTCTGGCGCGCGGAGAAGTCCCGCAGCCGGCGCACCGGCGGCAGCGGACTCGGCCTGCCCATCGTCCGCCATCTGGTCGCCGCGCACGACGGCACGGCGGGCGCGGCGAGCGAGCCCGGACAGGGCGCCGTCTTCACCCTGCGGCTGCCCGGCATCCCGCCGCCCCGGGACGGCTGACACCCCGCGACCGCACCGCCGGCCTCGGGGCCGGCCGCCCCGGAGCGCGGCCGGTGGCGGTCACTGTTCGCGCATGCCCCACGGGGTGCCGTACGCCGTCAGCAGGTCGAGGAACGGGCGCGGCGGGAACGCCTCGGGGCCGAGGACACCCGACCCCGACCAGGCACCCGTGGCGAGGAGTTCGAGCGCGACCACGGGGTTGACCGCCGTCTGCCACACCACCGCCTGGCACCCGTACTGCGCCATGGACCACTGGTTGTCGACGACGTGGTACAGATACACCTCGCGCGCGGCGCCGTCCTTGGTGCCGCGCACCCAGGTGCCCGCGCAGGTCTTGCCGTGCATGCGCTCGCCCAGGGTCGCCGGGTCGGGCAGACACGCGGCGACGACGTCCCGGGGGGACACCGCGACCGGGCCGTGAGCGCCGGGCACGGTGACCGGCTCGGTGCGGTCGAGGCCCAGCAGGTGCAGCGTCCGCAGCGTCTCGATGAACTCCCGGCCCAGACCGTACTTGAACGTCACGCGCCCGGCCTTCACCCAGCGCGGCACGAGCAGTACCTCCTCGTGCTCCACGTTCACGCACTCCACCGGCCCGATGCCGTCGGGGAAGTCGAAGACCTCGGGCTCGCTGAACGGCTCCGTGGTGAACCAGCCGCGCCCCGCCTCGTACACGACCGGCGGGTTCAGACACTCCTCGATGGTGGTCCAGATGCTGAACGACGGCGCGAAGTCATAGCCGTCGACGGTGAGGTTCGCGCCGTCACGGACGCCGATCTCCTCGATCTCGTCGAAGAGTTCGTCGGCCGCGTACCGGGCGAACACGTCCGAAAGGCCGGGCTCCACGCCCATGCCGACGAGCGCGAGCGCACCCGCCTCCGCCCAGTCGGCGGCCAGCGCGAACTGCTCGTCGCCCAGCTTGACCCCGCAGACCTCGTACGGCCGCTCCGCGTCCGGGCGCGACAGGGACATCGCCATGTCGAGATAGGTGGCGCCGCCCGCCCGCGCCGCGCGGAACAGGGGCATGACGAAGCGTGGGTCGGTGGCGTTGAACAGCACGTCGCAGCCGTGCCGCGCCAGCAGGTCCGCCACCGCCGTCTCGTCGGCGGCGTCGACGCGCGCGGCGCGGAACCGGGACCCGTCCGGGCCGAGGGCCGCGACCGCGGCCTCGGCCCGCGCGAGATCGTGGTCGGCGACCACCATCAGGTCGAAGAACGCACGCCGGGCGGCGATCCGGGTGACGGCGGTGCCGACACCGCCCGCTCCCACGAGCAGTACACGCATGGTGAAACTCCCTGTCCGACGAAGATCCGGTCGAGGTGGGTGAAGCGGCGCGCCTGACCGGAATCCAACGCCGTGGGCCCCTGTAAGGTCAATGGCGTTGGCATAAGAGCGGTCGCCGCGTCCAGGGGGCCCCGGAGAAAGGCATGCCGTGCCGAAGCGGGTCGTGCCCGAGGAGAAGCGGCGGCGCCGTCGCCCCACCAGGAGTGGCACCGTGCTGTCCGAGGGGCTGATCGTGGAGACCGCGCTGCGCCTGCTGCGCGAGCACGGCAGCGCCGGCCTGTCCGCGCGGCGCCTCGGGCTGGCCCTCGACTGCGATCCGAGCACCCTGTACCGCTACTTCCGCGGCATGGACGATCTCACCCTGGCCATCGGCGACGCGCTCATCGGGCGGGCGCTGCGCGGCTGGCGGCGGACCGGGCACTGGCGGGCGGACCTGCGGGCGCTCGGTCTGCGCATCCACGCCGCGTACGTGGCCCATCCGCAGGCGGCGCTGCTGACCGCGAACCGGGTCACCGGCCGCGCGCACGAACTGGCCGCCGACGAAGCCGTCCTGGACATCCTGCGGACCGCCGGCTTTCCGGTCGCCGACACCGTTCGGGTCTATCAGGCGTTCATCGACCAGACCCTGGCCTTCGCCGCGCTCGACGCCGCGTCCCTGGCGCTGCCCAGCGACTCCCAGCGCGCCGACGAGGCCACCTGGAGCTCCATCTACGCCCGGCTGCCCGCCACCACGCACCCCCGCATCGCCGAGGCGGCCCCTCTGCTGACCACCCGCATGCTCACCAGCGCCTATCCGGCGGCCCTCGACATGCTGCTGGACAGCGCGGCCCACCACCTGAACGGCCTCCCCGAAGCGGACCGGGCCTGAGCGCTCCGCGGGACGTGCCGCGCTGTGCCGTCGGTCGGCTGCGGGCTCATCGTGGCTGGTCGCGCAGTTCCCCGCGCCCCCTTGCCTTGGGGCGCGCTGCTTCAGTGGCGCAGGCTCTCCGTCGCTGTCGCGGTCACCGCTTCGGCCAGTGCGGCCAGGGCGGGGGAGTCGAGTTTCCACTGCTGCCAGTACAGGGGGACGTCCGCCCAGCGGCCCGGCGCGAGGTCGACCAGGCGGCCGGTGCGCAGCAGCGGGTCGGCCTGGGCCTCGGGGACCATGCCCCAGCCGAGCCCCGTGGCGACCGCATCGGCGAACCCCTCGGAGGTGGGCACATAGTGCCGGTGCGCGCTCGCGGCGCCGAAGCCGGCGTCCAGCGCACGGATGAAGTCGTCCTGGAAGTCGTCGCGCCGGTCGAAGACGACCACCGGCGCCGCGGCCAGCGCCGGCGCCGCCGGCCCCGCCAGATGCTCCGCGGCGAACTCCGGGCTCGCCACCGGCAGGTAGCGCATCCGCCCGAGGGGACGCACCGAACAGCCCGGCACCGGGTCGGGCGACGAGGTCACCGCGGCCATCACCAGCCCCTCGCGCAACAGCGCCGCCGTATGGTCCTCGTCCTCGCGGCGCAGTTCGAAACAGAGCCGCGGCTCGCCGGGCACCCGCCGCAGCGCCGGCAGGAACCAGGTGGCGAGCGAGTCCGCGTTCACCGCCACCGACACCCGCGTGGGCTCACCGGCCCCGCTGAGCCCCAGCTCGCCCCGCGCGTCCCGGTCCAGCCGGGCCAGTTGCCGGGCGAACCGCACCAGCACCGCGCCGGACTCCGTAGGCCGTACCGGCTTGGTGCGCCGCAGCAGCACCCGGCCCGTGCGCTGCTCCAGCGCCTTGACCCGCTGGCTGACTGCCGAGGGCGTCACATGCAGGGCGGCCGCCGCCGCGTCGAAGGTGCCCTCGTCGACCACCGCGAGCAGTGTCCGCACCTGGTCCAGGGGCAGCTCAGGCACCATGACGGCCGCTCACCTCCTCCACCCCCCTGGACCGCCTACAGAGACGCTAATGGTACGTAAAAATCCTTAGCTGTACGCCGAGTGATCGCATGGTTAGCGTCACAGGCATGTCCGCCGCCCTGACCGCCGCTGCCGCCGGATTCGGCACCGGCCTCTCGCTGATCGTCGCCATCGGAGCCCAGAACGCGTTCGTCCTGCGCCAGGGCGTCCGCCGGGACGCGGTCCTCGCGGTCGTCGGCATCTGCGCCCTGTCCGACCTGGTGCTCATCGCGCTGGGCGTCGCCGGCGTCGGCGCGCTCGTCGTCGCCTGGCCCGGGGCGCTGACGGCGGTCGCCCTGATCGGCGGCGGCTTCCTGCTCTGCTACGGCGCCCTCGCCGCCCGCCGCGTCCTGCGGCCGGCCGCCGCAGGACTGCGCACCGAGGGCGCCGCGGCGGGCTCAAGACGGCGGGCGGTGCTCACGTGTCTCGCGCTGACCTGGCTCAACCCGCACGTCTACCTGGACACCGTGTTCCTGCTGGGCTCGCTCGCCGCCGACCGCGGCCCGCTGCGCTGGACGTTCGGTCTCGGCGCGGCCCTGGCCAGCCTGTGCTGGTTC
Organism: Streptomyces diversicolor; assembly: GCF_057537855.1. Lineage (NCBI taxonomy): Bacteria > Bacillati > Actinomycetota > Actinomycetes > Kitasatosporales > Streptomycetaceae > Streptomyces > Streptomyces diversicolor. Next base: position 14,957 of record NZ_BAAJXA010000071.1, on the reverse strand, counting down.
GCGGCGCTCGGCTTCGGCGCCCGGCTGCTCGGCCGGGTCCTCGCCGGGCCACGGGCCTGGCGGGTCCTGGACGGCCTGGTCGCGGTGACCATGATCACGCTCGGCGCGCTGCTCGTCGCCGGATCCTGAACCGAGGATCCCGAGCCGATCGGGCACCCCGCCCCGGCGGATGCGGCCGGAGCTGCCATAGTGAAGCCCGAATCGAAAGATGTAACGAGCAACCAGGAAGCCCGTGGACACGAGCGAGAGCACCGACGGCAGCGCCGCGGCACGGCCCGGCACCCCGGCCCCGGCAGCCCGGCCGCCAGGCGGCTGGCGCCGCTGGGCGATGGACACCCGCCCCCTGCGCCGCCCCGCCTACCGCAGGCTGTGGTCCTCGACGATCGTCACCGCGGTCGGCAGCCAGCTCACGGCCGTCGCCGTGCCCAAGCAGATCTACGACATCACGCACTCCTCCGCCTGGGTCGGCTACGCGAGCCTCGCCGGGCTGCTGCCCATGGTGGTGTTCGCGCTGTGGGGCGGCGCTGTCGCGGACACGGTGGACCGCCGCAGACTGCTGCTGGTGACCAACATCGGCATCGCGGTCACCTCCCTGCTGTTCTGGGCGCAGGCCGTCGCCGGCATGGACTCGGTGGCCGTCCTGATGGTCCTGCTCGCCGTGCAGCAGGCGTTCTTCGGCCTCAACTCCCCGGCGCGCAACGCCTCCATCGCCCGGCTCGTCCCCGCGGAGGAACTGCCCGCGGCGAACGCGCTGGGCTCGACGGTGATGCAGACCGGCCTGGTGGCGGGGCCGCTGCTGGCCGGCGCGCTGATCCCGGTCGTCGGCCTGCCCGAGCTGTACCTCATCGACGCCGTGGCGCTGTGCGTCACGGTCTGGGCGGTCGCCCGGCTCCCCGCGCTGCCGCCGCTCGGCGAGGCGCAGGCCCGGCGGGCGGGCCTGCGGGAGGTCGCGGCCGGCTTCCGCTACATCTCCCTGCACAAGGTGCTGTTGCTGTCCTTCGTCGCCGACATCGTCGCCATGGTGTTCGGCATGCCTCGCGCGCTGTTCCCGCAACTGGCCGCGGAGACCTACGCCCCCTACGGCGAAGGTCTTGCGCTCGGCGTGCTGTTCGCCGGGATTCCCGTCGGCGCGGTGCTCGGCGGGCTGTTCTCCGGCACGTTCTCCCGGGCACGCCGGCACGGCTGGATGGTCATCGCGGCGGTGGTCGGCTGGGGCGTGGCCGTCGCGGGCTTCGGACTGAGCCGCAACCTCTGGATCGCGCTGGCGTTCCTCGCCGCCGCGGGCGTCGCCGACATGGTCTCCATGGTCTTCCGCGGGGCGATCCTGCTGTCCGCGGCCACCGACGAGATGCGCGGGCGCATGCAGGGGGTGTTCACGGTGGTCGTCGCGGGCGGCCCGCGCCTGGCCGACGTGCTGCACGGCACGGCGGGCTCCGCCTTCGGGCCGCGCGCGGCCGTCGTGGGCGGCGGGCTGCTGGTGGTCGCGGTGATGCTGGCTCTGGCCGCCGCGGTGCCCGCGCTGCGCCGCTACCACGGCTGAGGCGCGCTACAGCGCGCCGCGCCGGTGCAGCGTGTACTGCTCCATGAGCTTGCCCCTCGTCAACTCCAGGCGGTGGGCGAGGATTTCGGCGACGGTCCGCACCAGCGACAGCCCGAGCAGCGGGTCCTCCACGCTGAGCGCGAGCACCGCTGAGGCGTCGTACTCGTAGGCCCGTACGAAGCTGAACGCGACGGCGCCGAAGTCCCAGGTGTACGGCGGGAAGAGCCACGACCAGCCGAGCAGGTCGCCCGCGCCGAGGCCGGCCACCGTCACCCGCTGATGGGTCGTCACCTGCTGGTCGAGGTTGACCGCGCCCGACCGGATCACCCAGAACCGGTCGGCCGTGCCACCGGCCTCGAAGATCCTGGTGTCCTCGGGGAAGGACACCTCCCGCGCCAGCTCCATCAGGCGCTCGCGCTGCGGCTGCGGGAGGGCGGTCAGCAGTTTTATCGCTTTGGTCATGGCGCAGGGCTCCTCGCGGGCCGGGGATTTCCGGAGTTCTCCCTACGCCCATTTCAGCCGCTGCCGCCGCGCCGGGCACCTCGGGGGCGGTCCATCGCCCGGGATCCGGCCCGGCGCGCGGAAAAGAGCCCTGGCCGGACGGGGGTGACCGGCCAGGGCGGCACCTGCCGGGCCGGAGGGGACCGGCACGGCCGACCGCTGTCCCGGTACGGGTGAACGGTGAACCGTCCCTGGTGTGCCCGGGCGCCGCGGAGCGGGGCGCGCGACCCGTTTCGCTGTCCGGCCGTGAACGGCCCGGCGGAGGCCCGCCGCGGCCCCCGGCTCGCGGCCTTGGTCCGTGTTTGTTCCCCCTGCGCAAGGGCAGACGGAGTGTCGTGCTCCGAGGCGCGCCCCACGGGAGCGGTACGACCCCCCTCCCCGAAACCACTGTCCAGGAGCGATAACCGCATGCTCACCCAACTGTCCAAAAGCAAGCGGCCCCACGACGACGCCCCCGACACCGCGGCCCTGTTCGCCCGGCTCGCCGAGTCGGCCGACGGCCCCGGCCGCGACGAAGTACGCGAAGAACTGGTGACGGCCTGGCTGCCCATGGCCCACCGGATCGCCGGCCGGTTCCGCGACCGCGGCGAGTCCGTCGAGGACCTGCGGCAGGTGGCCGCGCTCGGCCTCGTCAAGGCCGTCGACCGGTACGACCCGGCCCGCGGGCCCTTCGAGAGCTACGCCGTGCCCACCATCACCGGAGAGATCAAACGGCACTTCCGGGACCGGATGTGGGCCCTGCGGGTGCCCCGCCGGGTGCAGGACCTGCGCAACCGGGTGCGCCTGGCCCGCCGTGAACTCACCCAGCACCCCGGCGTCACCGAGCCCTCGGTGACCGACATCGCCCGCCACACCGGCCTCACAGAGGACGAGGTCGGCACCGGTCTGGAGGCTTTGGAGAGCTTCAGCACCCTGTCCCTGGACGCCGAGCCGGCCCCCGACGGCGGGGGACACCCGCTCGCGGACGTCCTCGGCGCGGCCGACCCGTCGTACGACGTCGTCGTCGACCGCGAATCCGCCAAGGAGGGGCTGCGCCGGCTGCCTGAGCGGGAACGGGCCATCCTCTACATGCGCTTCTTCGAGGACATGACCCAGAGCCGCATCGCCGACCGTCTCGGCATCTCCCAGATGCACGTCTCGCGGCTCATCAGCCGCAGTTGCGCCCGCGTCCGCGACGAAGCCCTCGGCCGGCGCGGCGCCGGCGGCCGGGCAGCCGACTGAACCACCGCCGCACCGCGCCCACTTGGCCTCCTGCGGTCACCCGGCATCCTGCGCTCACGTGGCGTCCCGCGCCCACTTGGCCTCCCGTGCTCATGTGGCGTCCAGCGGCTCACATGGCGTCCCGTGCTCATGCGGCATGCCATGCTCGTGTGGCGTCCAGCGGCTCACGTGGCCTCCCGTGCTCATGTGGCCCCGCGCTCACTTCGTGTCGCGCGCGACCGGCACCCGCAGCGGGCGGGCCAGACCCACCACCGCCTCGTCCAGCCGTTGCAGGTGGCGCAGCACCCGGTCGGTCACCTGACCGTAGCGCGGGGTGGCCGGTGTGCCGGGCCGCAACAGGGACGCGATGCTCGGGCCTGTCTCCACCTCGGCCGCCGTCTGCCCGTTTCTGACCTGCGTGGCGATCGCCTCGATGTTGTGCACGATTCGGCTGCCCGCTCCCCGCAGCCGCGGGTCCGCCGCCATCGTCGGCTTCGACGGCAGCAGCGCGGCGGTGGCCGCGAGGGACCGGGCGTGGTAGGCGCACGTCTCCAGCAGCGCCACCACATAGCGCGCGGTGTCCCTGCGCGACCGCAACGGAGTGATCGGGTGGGTGAGCGGCTGCGCCGAGGCCCGCAGGTCAGCCAGCGCCTGGTCCAGCTCGCGCGCCCGGTCCAGCAGGTCCGCCGGTGGCGCACCGCTCAGCTGGTCGACCGCGGAGCGCGTGACGTCCGCCAGCCGGTCCAGCACGGTGCCCAGCAGTTCGTTCGTACGGCGGTCCGTGGCCACCGGCAGCACCACCGCCGCCGCGATGATCCCGCAGGCCGCGCCCAGCGCCGTCTCCTCCACCCGCAGCACCAGGACGGCCAGGCTGTAGGTGTTGAGCAGCGTGTACAGCAGCCCCAGCATCGCCGTGACGAAGAACGACATCAGCGTGTAGGAGAGCGGGGCCGTGTAGAACATCGCGAAGATGAACAGCAGGACCAGCGCGAACGCCGTCCATGTGTGGTGTCCGACGAGCCCCGCGAGCCCGATGCCCGCCACCACACCGAGCACCGTGCCCAGCAGCCGACGGTAGCCCTTCACCAGGATCTCGCCCGTCGACGCGGTGTTGATGAACACGATCCAGCAGGTCAGCACCGCCCAGTACCAGCGCTGGCTGGACAGCAGCTCACCCCCGACGATGGCGAGCGCCGATCCCGCGGCCACCTGTACGGCCGAGCGCGTGGTGGGCCGCCGCAGCCCGGTGGGCCCCGGCTCGTCCGCCGCGCGCTCCTCGCCGGAGCCGATCGCCGCGTCCTCCGTGTCCAGCTCCTCGCGCGAGCGGGTCGTCGCGGGCGCGTCGTCGGACTCGTCCTGCGGCCCGTCCAGGGCGACGCGCAGCCCGAGGACGGCCCGCGCGGCCTCGCCCAGGCCCCGGAAGACGTCCTGCACGGCGGGCGACGCGTCCGGCAGGTTCTCCTCCTCCCGGTAGCCGAGCAGCCGGTTGCGGACCCGGGACAGCGCCGTACCCCGGTCCGCGCCGGCCGGCCGCAGCACCAGCAGGCGCAGCGCCTGAAGATCCCGGCGCAGCGCCGTCATCGTCTCGTCCCGCACCGGCTGTGCGACGCCCGAGGGCAGCGGCGCGCCCGGCAGATGCAGGGTGAGCGTGTTCGCCCGCTCGGCGCTGCGCGCGGTCAGCAGCATCAGACCGAGCCGTTCCGCGGCGATCTCGGCCTCCGCGATGCGCCGCTGGAGCAGCCCCGCCACCGCCTCGTCCGAGGTGCCGTCCGCCAGCCGGCCCTGGATCATCAGCGCGCTCTCGTGCAGCCGCGCGGTCCTGACCCGGACCGCCTCCAGGGCCTTGTCCATGTCGTCGGGGCCGGCGTCCAGCAGGTCGATCTGGGCCGCGACCAGCTGGGCGAGCCGGGCCCTGAACGCCCGGCGCAGCCGGTCGAGGACGCCCGCGGGCGTCTGCGCCACCAGCACGAACCGGGCCACCGCGCTGCATCCGAAGGCCAGCACGAGCGCCCCGTACAGCCCCGGCAGCAACGGCACGCTCGCGCGCACGAACAGGGACAGGAAGTAGACCTGGAAGCCGATCAGGCCGAGCGCGGTGCCCCGGTCGCCGAACCGGCGGCCGTAGACCGCGCAGAAGATGAGCGCCACGAAGAACAGGTCACCGATCACCACGCTCGTGCTCAGCAGCGCGCCGAGCGTCAGGGAGACCAGCGCCACGGGCAGGCCCAGTGCCAGCGTCACGGCCTGCCGGTCGCGCCGCTTCTCACGGATGGCGAAGGTGGCGACCATCGCCGCCATGGCACCGGCCACCAGATGGGTGACACCGGTCCGCAGCAGCGCCAGGACGAGCAGGGTCAGGGCGATGGCCGTCACCGTGCGCAGCCCCGCGGTGAGCCGGAGCAGCCCGGGGTCGGAGGCCGCGAGCCGGTCCCAGGGCTCCGCCCGCACCGACCGTTGCGCTGTCCGCACGCCGGCGCGCTCTCTCCCGTGTCCCATCGTGATCCGCGACATGATCTGCGACCAGCATGGCACGGCCATGGACCGTGCAGGACCCCGGTACGCGCCTGATACCGGGCCCCTGATGCGGCGCCGGTGCCGGATGCCGCCGCGGGCCGCCCGCCCGCTCCCGGCGCGCGGCGGGTGCCGGGGCCCGGTTCAGTCCGCCGGGCTGTCCAGGGCCCGGCCCGCCACGTGCGCCCGCACCTGGTCGGGCGTCAGATACGCGTTGGTGTACTCGAAGTCCTTGAGCTTCGCGGGGCGGCGCGCCTGGAACCCGGTGCGCACGAAATCGTCGCCGCCGATGGCGTTGAGCAGCCAGTTGGTCAGGACCCGGGTCTTGGCGACGTTGGTGCGCAGCGCCGACCAGTGGTAGCCGCGGGCGACGGCCTGGGCGGGCAGACCGCGCAGTTCGACGCCCAGCGGCTTGGAGACGGCGTCCCGGCCCCCGAGGTCGACGACGAGCCCGAGGTCACGATGCACATACGGGCGCAGCGGCTGGTTGCGCAGCGTCGCGATGACGTTGTCGGCGACCCGCCTGCCCTGCCGGATGGCGTGCTGCGCGGTGGGCGGACAGACCGCGTCCTGCTCCGGCTTGGCCTGGTCCGGTACGGCGGCGGCGTCGCCCAGCGCGAACACCCCGTCGTGTCCCGGCAGCGTCATCTCCGCGGTGACCGCGAGCCGCCCGCGCACGGTGTCCGCGCCGAGCGTCGAGATCAGCGGGCTGGCGACGACTCCGGCCGTCCAGATCAGCGTCCGGGTGGGCACCACCCGGCCGTCGGTGAAGGTGACCTCACGCGCGGCGGCCTTCGCGATCGACACCCCGAGGGAGATCTCGATCCCGCGCCGGCGCAGGATCTCCTGGGCGCTGCGGCCGAGCTTGTCGCCCAGCTCCGGCATCAGCCTGGGCGCGATGTCGATCAGATGCCACTTGATCAGGGCCGGGTCGAGGCGCGGGTAGCGGCGCAGGGCGGCATGCGTCAGGCGTTGCAGACAGGCCGCGGTCTCGGTGCCGGCGTAGCCGCCGCCGACCACCACGAACTGCAGTCGCGCGGCGCGTTCGACGGGGTCGTCGCTGGCGTCGGCGAGGTCGAGTTGCGAGATGACGTGGTCGCGCACATAGGCGGCCTCCGCGAGGGTCTTCATGCCGTAGGCGTGGTCGGTCAGGCCGGGAATGTCGAAGGTGCGGGTCACACTGCCCGGGGCGAGCACGAGATAGTCGTACGGTTCGTCGACGACCTTGTCGGTGATCGTCTGGACGACGCACACCTTGGCCCTCAGATCCACGCCGATGGCGCCGCCCGGGATGATCCGGGTGCGGTACCTCCTGCTGCGGCGCAGCGAGAGCGCGATCGACTGGGGCGTCAGCACGCCGGAGGCGACCTGCGGCAGCAGCGGCATGTAGAGCTGGTACGAGTACGGCGTCACCAGCGTGACGTCGGCCTCGTCGGGGGCCAGCTTCCGCTCCAGGCGGCGAACGCACTCCACACCGGCGAAGCCGGCGCCCACCACCAGGATCCTGGGTCGTGTCACGGTGTCCATCCCTTCTGCGGCTCCGGGCGGGTCAGGTCCGACGCGTTCCCCCGCCCCGGATCGCCGCTGCGCACCACACCGATCCCACCGCGCCCCGGGTGGTTGCGCCACCGGGAGCGGCAGGCACACGAACGCGTGGGCAACCGTCTGCCCCGCCAGGAGGCGGAGTAACCCGCGCGCCGCACGCCATGCACCCGATGGGCCGCACGACGGCCGTGCCGGACCGCCGCCGGGTCGCCTGCGGCGCTCCGGGGCTTCCCTTCGGGCAGTACGGCGGCCGGCCCGCGGAGCGGGCCGGCGTCGGGACAGGACGCAGTGGTCGTCGACCGGCACGGGCCACCGACGGCGCGGCGGCGGGCCGTCGGTGCGGGGGATGCGGGTGTGCGGTCCGGTGGGCGCGCGGCGGTCGTGCCGGCCGACGCGGCGGGCAGCGGTGTCCGGGGGCGGCGCCCGGCTGTCCGCGCGAGTGGGCCACGCGAGGGCCGCGGGGACCGTAGAGTGCGCGCCATGGCGCAGACACGGCCCGGCCCGGGCTTTCGGACGCATGGCGGCGACGCGGCCGACGTGGCGTCCCTGACCGGCGCGCTCGACGCGCAGGATGCCAACCCGGGGGTGCGACGGCTGCGTGCCTGGGCCCACGAGGCGCTTGCCGTCGAGGGCGGCGAGCGCGCGCTGGACGTCGGCGCCGGAACCGGCTCGCAGACCCGGGAACTGGCCGCCGCCGTCGGCCCCGACGGCCATGTCCTCGGCGTCGAACCGGACCCCGGGCTGCGCGCGGTCGCCGAGGAGCGGTCCGCCGGCACCCGGGCCCGCTTCGCGCACGGCGACCCGCTGGCCCTGCCCGTGCCCGACGCCTCGGTGGACGTTCTCTGGTGCGAACGCGTCCTGCAGCACCTCGCCGAGCCGGACCGTGCGGTCGCCGAGATGGCCCGGGTGCTGCGCCCCGGCGGCCGGGTGGCGCTGCTCGACACCGACTGGGCCACCACGGTCCTGCACCCCGGAGACCCGGAGATCACGCGGGCCCTGGCCTCCGGCGCCCTCACCGGCGCCGCCAACCCGTACTCGGGACGCCGGCTCGTCGGCCAGGTCACCGCGGCCGGCCTGGTGGTCGACGACCGCGGCTGCGCGGCCCTGTTCCAGGACCACCGGTCGGTCGCCTGGCCGATCATCGGCATGCTGGGCGATGCGGCGGTGCGCCGCGGACTGCTCACCGAGGCCCAGCGGGACGCCGCGTACACCACGCTCGCCGAGGCGGCCGAGCAGGGCGGGCTGCACATGTCCGTGACGATGTTCGGCGTGGTCGCGCACCGCCCCGGGTGACGCCGTGCCCCACGCACGGCCCGGCCCGCCCGCTCACCAGGGCAGGAAGGCGTGGATGTCCTTGCCGCCGTCGGTGACCACCACACTGACCTGGTCGCACAGCGTGTCCACGAGCCGCCACCCGACGCCGCCGCCACCCGTGCGCGGGGTGAAGGGCCGCGGCTCGGGACGCACGGTACTGGTGTCGTGCATCGTGATGTGCACACCGTCGAACGTGCGGCGCATCCGGAGGGCGAACGGTCCCGGCGCGTACTGCACGGCGTTGGCGGCCAGCTCCGTGACCACCAGCAGGATGTCGTCCCAGTACTCGGGGGCGGACGGCGGTGTCCGGCGGGCGAGGTCGCCGAGGAAGCCCTGCGCGGCGAGCCGGGCACCCGTCACGTTGCGCAGCTCGCCCGGGAAGGAGACCCAGCGGTCGAAGGCATCCTCCGACAGGGGCGTGTTGTTCCGTCGTCGTCCGGTCGCCATTGTCATCCCCAGCGCCGTGTGAACCGGACTGCAGTCCCGGCCTTCTTTCTCTCCCTGGGCTGGGTTCCCGCGCGCGGCCCGGCTACGCCTCCCCTCACCGGAACACGCTGTCCGAGTCGTCCCAGTCGGCCGGCTCCTCCCGCGGCGGCCTGCGCAGGGCCTCCGAGCGTGTCTGGTACATCGCGTCGATCTCGGCGGCGTAGTGCCGGGCGATGGCGTCCCGGCGCAGCTTCATCGACGGCGTCAGCAGCCCGTTGGACGTGTCGAACGGCGTGGGCAGCACCCGGTGCACCCGGATGGACTCGGAGCGTGACACGGCGCTGTTGGCGGCGGCCACGGCCCGTGCGATCTCCTCCCGCAGCGCGTTCTCCTCCCGCGCTTCCCGGCCGGGCGCGTCGCCCTGCAACGCCGGCGCCGACCGCCAGTGCGCGAGGAATTCCGGGTCCAGGGTGATCAGGGCGCCCACGCACGGCCGGTCGTCGCCCACGACCACCGCCTGATGGACCAGGGGATGCATGCGCAGCCGCTGCTCCAGCGCGGCCGGTGCCACGCTCTTGCCGCTGCTGGTGATGATGACGTCCTTCTTGCGGCCCGTGATGGTCAGATAGCCCTCGGAGTCCAGCCGCCCGAGGTCCCCGGTGGCCAGCCAGCCGCCGCGCACCGCCGCCCGCGTCGCCGCCTCGTCGTTGACGTAGCCCTGGAACACCGACGGGCCGCGCACCAGGATCTCCCCGTCCTCGGCGATCTGGATCCGGGTGCCCGGCAGGGCCTGGCCCACGGTGCCCGACTTCTCCCGGCCCAACGGCTGCATGGTGATCCCGCCGCCCGACTCGGTCAGCCCGTAGCCGTCGTTCACATAGACGCCGATGCCCTCGTAGAACAGGGACAGTTCCCGGCTGAGCGACGAGCCGCCCGAGGTGGCGCGGACCACCCGGCCGCCCAGCGTGGCCCGCAGCCTGCGGTACACCGTCCGCTCGTACAGGGCGTGCTGGAGCCGCAGGTCGAGCCCGGGTCCAGCGCCGGTGCCCAGCCGCCGCCGCTCCTCGGCCGCGGCGAAGTCCCGCGCCGTCCGCGCCGCCCGCTCGAACAGCGCGCCCCGGCCGGCCTGCTGGGCCGCGCGCAGGAAATTCTTGTACAGCTTCTCGAACAGCGACGGCACCCCGTAGAAGTACGTGGGCCGGAAGGTGCGCAGCGCCGACGACAGCGCCGCGTCGGTCATCTCGGGTTCGTGGCCGAGCAGGATGCCGCCGCGCAGGCACAGCACCTGGATCATGAGCCCGTACACGTGCGAGAAGGGCAGGAAGGCCAGCACGGACGCCTGCTCGCCCGGCGGCGCCGCCGTGTGCGCCCAGCCCGCGAGCAGCGTGTCGCACGGATACGCCAGACCGCGGTGGCTCAGCGCGCAGCCGAGGGGGCGGCCCGAGGTGCCGGAGGTGTAGGCGACGACCGCGGTCGAGTCCGGCAGCACGATACGGCGCAGCGACTCCACGGTGGTCAGCGGGATGGCCGCGCCCCGCTCCACGAGCTGCGGCAGCGCGTCCGTGTCCAGCTGCCACACGTGCCGCAGCCGTGGCAGCCGCGCGCACAGGGTGCCCACCGTCATGACGCCCTGTTCGTCCTCCACCAGCACGGCCACACAGCCGGCGTCCCGCAGGATCCACTCGACCTGCTCGCGCGAGGAGTGCGGATGGATCGCCACGATCTCCGCGCCCACCGTCCACAGGGCGTGGCCGAACACGGTCCACTCATAGCGGGTGCGGGCCATCACGGCGACCCGGTGGCCCGGGGAGATCCCGCAGGCGACCAGGCCCTTGGCCAGGTCCACCACTTCGTCCCGCACTTCGACGGCCGTCACCTGCCGCCATCCGGCCGGGGCGTCGTCCGTGCGGCGGGCCAGCACCGGCAGGGTGGGATCGCGGGCCGCGGTGTCGAAGACGGTGTCGGCGAGCCCGCCGGTCAGGTCGGGGGCGAGATCTGGAGCGAGGGCGAGGTCGCGCATGCGCTGCTCCTGGACTGTACGGAGGGTGACGCCGCCGAACACCTTTGTGGTCGACGGTGCTCGAATCTAGCCCAGGCGCGCGCGATTGGGGTCCGGATCGGGGAACTGATCGGATCGGTCCGCCGGAGCCGGCACCAGCCACACCGTGGCGAGCGGCGGCAGGGTGAGACGCAGCCGCCCGTCCTGCGGCACGAGGAGACCCCGGTCGGTGACGTCGCCGCCGCCGTAGCGCGCGCTGTCGGTGTTGAGCGCTTCACGCCAGGCGGGAACGCCCTTCGGTACGGCGAGCCGGTAGTCGTGGCGGACGACGGGGGAGAAGTGGGACACCGACAGCAGGGGTGTCCCGTGCGCGTCGTATCTCAGGAACGCGAACACGTTCTCGTCGGCTGCGTCTGCGGTGATCCACTGGAAGCCGGTGGGGTCGGTGTCGCGCTGCCACAGGGCGGGGGTGGTGCGGTAGACGGTGTTGAGGTCGCGTACGAGGTCGCGGACGCCGCGGTGGTCGCCTTCGGCGCCGTAGCCGGGATCGAGGAGCCACCAGTCGGGGCCGTGTGCTTCGGACCATTCGGCGCCCTGGGCGAACTCCTGGCCCATGAAGAGGAGTTGTTTGCCGGGGTGGGCCCACATGAAGGCGAGGTAGGCGCGCAGGTCGGCGCGTTGCTGCCACCAGTCGCCGGGCATCTTGGAGACCAGTGAGCGTTTGCCGTGCACGACCTCGTCGTGGGAGATGGGCAGGAGGTAGTTCTCGCTGTAGGCGTACACCATGGAGAAGGTCATCTCGTGGTGGTGGTACCTGCGGTGTACCGGTTCGTGCTGGATGTACTGCAGCGAGTCGTGCATCCAGCCCATGTTCCACTTCAGGCCGAAGCCGAGCCCGCCGCTGTCGGTGGGCCGCGTCACCCCGTCCCAGGCGGTCGACTCCTCGGCGATGGTGACCACGCCCGGGCAGCGGCGGTAGACGGTGGCGTTCATCTCCTGGAGGAACGCCACCGCGTCCAGGTCCTCACGTCCGCCGAACACGTTCGGCGTCCACTGGCCCGAGTCCCGGGAGTAGTCGAGGTAGAGCATGGAGGCGACGGCGTCCACGCGCAGGCCGTCGATGTGGAACTCCTCGCACCAGTACACGGCGTTGGCGACCAGGAAGTTGCGCACCTCGGTGCGCCCGAAGTCGAACTCGTACGTCCCCCAGTCGGGATGCTCCGCGCGCCGGGAGTCCCCGGGCTCGTACAGCGGCTCCCCGTCGAACCGGCCCAGCGCCCAGTCGTCCTTGGGGAAGTGCGCGGGCACCCAGTCCATGAGGACGCCTATGCCCGCCTGGTGCAGGGCGTCGATCAGGTACTTGAAGTCGTCGGGGGTGCCGAGGCGGGCGGTCGGCGCGTAGAAGCCGGTGACCTGGTAGCCCCAGGAGCCGCCGAAGGGGTGCTCGGCGACTGGCATCAGCTCCACATGGGTGAAGCCCAACTCCTTGACATAAGCGGGGAGTTCATCGGCAAGTCGACGGTACGTCAGCCCCGGGCGCCAGGACGGCAGATGCACCTCGTACACGGACAACGGCGCCTCGTGCACCGGGATGTCCGCGCGGTGCGCCAGCCACTCCTCGTCGCCCCACTCGTAGCGCGAGGACGTCACCACGGAGGCCGTCGCGGGCGGCACCTCCGTGCGGCGCGCCATCGGGTCCGCCTTGAGGAACCGGTCGCCGCGGCGCGAGGTGATCTCGAACTTGTACCGGACGCCCTCGCCGACGCCCGGCACGAACAGCTCCCAGACACCCGAGGAGCCGAGCGAACGCATCGGGTACTGCGTGCCGTCCCAGCCGGTGAAGTCGCCGGTGACCCGCACGCCCCGGGCGTTCGGCGCCCACACGGTGAAGCGGGTGCCCTCCACTCCCTGGTGCGTCATGGGTTCGGCGCCCAGCGCCCGCCACAGCTGCTCGTGCCGGCCCTCGCCGATCAGATGCAGGTCCAGCTCGCCGAGGGCGGGCAGGAAGCGGTAGGGGTCGGCCGTCTCATGAACGGTGTCCTCATACTCGGCATACTCGACCAGGAGTGTGTACGCCGGGATCGTCGCGTGCGGCAGCACGGCCGAGAAGAGCCCGTCGCCCTCGTGGACCAGGGCGCTGCGCATCCCGTCGACCAGCACGCTCACCGCGCGGGCGAAGGGACGCAGCGCCCGGAACAGGGTGCCGCCCGGCACCGGGTGGGCGCCCAGCAGGGCGTGCGGGTCGTGGTGGGCGCCCGTGAGCAACCGCTCGCGGTCGGCGGGATCCAGCGGGAGCGCCGCCGTCGTCGCGGGACCCGACGGCTCGGGGAGCGAGGTGTCGCGCAGTGCCATGGTGTCAGCCTTCCCTGACGGCGAGCCGCTCGATCGCGGCCATGGGAACGGGCAGCCAGTCGGGACGGTGCCGGGCCTCGTACACGGCCTCGTACACCGCCCGGTCGGTCTCGTGGGCACGCAGCAGCGCCTGCCCGCGGCGCGGGTCCCACCCGGCCCGGGCGGCATAGCCCGCGCAGTAGGCGTCCCGGCAGCGGTCGGCCCACTCGGGGCGCCAGGGGCGCCGCTGCCGGGCCGCGTAGTCGAAGGAGCGCAGCATGCCGGCGACGTCCCGTACCGGGGACTGCGCGCTGCGCCGCTCGGAGAGCGGGCGCGAGGGCTCGCCCTCGAAGTCGATGACGAACCAGTTCCGTCCAGCCCGCAGCACCTGTCCGAGGTGCAGGTCGCCGTGGATGCGCTGGGCGGGCGGTGCGGCGTCGTGGCCGTCCAGCGCCCCGAACGCGGTGCGCAGTCCCGGCACGAACGGCACGAGGGCCGGCACACAGTGCGCGGCGGCCTCCAGCCGGGCGGTCATCGCGGCCACCGTGTGGCCGTTCTCGCCGTCGCCCGCGGACGGGAAGGCGGTGGCGAGCGCCATATGCACATCGGCCGTGGCCTGCCCCAACTCATAGGACTCGGTGGTGAAGTCGTCCCCCGCGGCGAGCGCGCGCAGCGCCAGCGTCCAGCCGTCGGCGGCGTCCGGCAGGAACGGCTGGAGCACCCCGAGCGTCGCCGGCCGGGGCTCGGTCGTCCGGAACCAGGCGACCGGCGCGGGCACCCGTGTGCAGCCCTGTGCGGCCAGCGCCCCCGGCACCTCCAGGTCCGGGTTGATGCCGGGCTCCACCCGGCGGAACACCTTCAGGATGTACGCGTCGCCGTACACCAGCGAGGAGTTGGACTGCTCCGCGTCCAGCAGACGCGGCGCGAGCCCGCCGGGCACCCGCACGGCCGGGTCCGCCTCGAAGCGCAGCGGGCCCGCCGTGCCCGGCCGCCGCAGCCGCTCCAGGAGCAGCGCGGCCGAGCGCGGATCGTGCAGCGCGTCGTAGAGCGCGGTGCCCGCCAGCGGGCCTTCCCGCACCCGGCCTATGAACGCCCGTTCCAGGTGCGGCGCCGGCTGCGCGCGCATGCCGAGCAGCAACTGGTAGCAGGCGCCGGCCGGTGGCGGGCCGCCGGGCGCCGGGACGCTGCCCTGCCCGGTGTGCACCAGCAGATGCAGACAGCCCGGGAACAGCTCGGTCATGGACAGCAGGGCGAGGTCCGTGACGGGCCGGTCCCGGCCCGCGAACCAGCGCTGTCTGGGCAGCCATTCGCTGAGCAGCCCGGCCAGCAAGGCCGTCGGCCGGTCGGGGCCGGCCGCGCCGCGCGGCCTGGGCGATACGGTCTTCGGCATGGTGAGGCGTCCTTTCCTCGGCGCCGCGCGCTCAGCGTCGTCGGCCGATGCGGGATGCGACTCGGGAGAGCCGGAACCAGTAGAAGCCGTGGCCCGCGAGGGTGAGGAGATAGGGGAGTTCACCGATGGCGGGAAAGCGTACTCCGCCGATGAGTTCGACGGGATGCCGTCCGTCGTAGGCCCGCAGGTCGAGTTCGGTC
>NZ_BAAJXA010000070.1:0-33516 GCF_057537855.1 Streptomyces diversicolor | reverse complement strand
TGCGTCGTCGGTGGTGAAGTGCCAGTCGACTTGGCGCTGGTTGCTGTTGGTGTGCTGCTGCCAGGCGGCAAGTTCGGCGTTGAGTACGGCGAGGTCGTCGATGCGGCGGTCCAGGCACTGGCGGGTGAGTGCGGAGAGCTCGATCTCGGCGATGTTGAGCCAGGACCCGTGCTTGGGAGTGTGGTGGATCTCCAGGCGCTGGGCCAGCGCGAAGGCCTTTGCCGGGTCGAACGCCTCGTAGAGCGAGGCGGTGGTGTGGGTGTTGAGGTTGTCCATCACCAGCACGACCTTGGCGGCGTCGGGATGGTCCACGGTCAGCAGGTGCTCGACCTGGTGCGCCCAGTCGACCCTGGTCCGGCGGGGCTGGGCATCCACGCGCCGCCATCCGCGCAGTGGCTCGACCCAGCAGAAGATCGAGCAGGTCCCCGAGCGGACGTACTCGTTGTCCTCGCGCCGGTCACGGCCGGGCCGCACGGGAAGCGGATCGCGGACGTGGCCGAGCAGCTGGTACGGCTTCTCGTCCATGCACACCACCGGGCGCGCCGGGTCGAAGGGTCGGCGGTAGACAGCCAGGACGTCCTCCATCGCCGCGGCGAAGGCCGCATTCGCGGCCGGCGGGATGGCCCAGCACTTCTTCACATGAGGGCGCAGTTCCGTTTTTTTAACACCCGCCCGATCGTGGAGTGGTCCAGATCCGGGATGTCCTCGACCAGGGCGACATGCTTCTCCAGCAGGCGCAGCGACCACCGGGCATACCCCTTGGGCGGCGTCGAGCAGGCCAGCGCGATCAGCCTCGCCTCGACCTCGCCGGTCACGGCGGAGGGCACCGGCGGGAGTGCGCGTTCCTTCCGGCCGACCGTGGCCCACACATCGCCGCCGGTCTCCGCGTACCGCTTCGAGATCAGGCGGACCGAATCGCACGAGACCCCGACCCGGTCCGCGATCACCGCCCGCGGATCGACCTCGCCGACCGAGGTGTCGAGCGCGAGCAGCACCCGCGCCCGCCTGATCATCGACGCGCTCCGGACCCCCGTCGTCGTCACACGCACCAACGCCTGACGATCTTCGGCACTCAACACAACCGGATACTTCTTCTGCGAGGACACGGCACCCCTGCCTGGCCGAGCGAAAGCCTGCCCGACCCCAACTCCACCAACCAGAACGACACTTAGCCGCGACAGTCTACTAGAGGTACCACTGGCAGTGCGTTCACGAAAAGACCATAAGCGAGTGAACGGGGCCCAGCGGCCGGTGCGCCCAGCGGGCAGGCAGCGAGCCGTGGCCGGTGATCGACAACCCCACGTTGCCGATCACCGGACCCATGCCGATCTCACGGACCTCGTCGAACTGTTCCACGGTAGCGTCCACAAACCGCTCGGAGTCGGGCAGCACGAGCACGCAGTGCCTGTTCCACGAAGGCCCGGTCCGGCTCGGCGTGAGCGAGCCGTAGCGGGTCCCGCCTCCGTCCTTGTTCCGGATCGCCAGGTCGATCGGCAGCTATTCGGCTCGCACCCCCAGCTGACCGCAGGCGTTGCGCAGCGTCATGCACGCGTCCACGCACAGGTTCGCCGGCACACGGCCGTCCGCGAGGGCCACCCAGCGGCAGCCGGGGCCCGCTACCGCTCGCGCCAGCGGTTGGCCGAGTCGAGGAGGCGTTGCCTACCGGGGCTGAGCGGTCACCTTGGCAGGCCGCCCGGGTCCCTGCAACCAGTGGACTTGAATCGTGGCGGCTGAGGCTGGCAACGGTGGCGAGGCGCATGTATGGACCGGCCAGGTTGATGTCGATTCCGTCATGCATCGCCATCGCTGTCTCCCTCGGTGCCTGTAGTCAGCTCGCCGAGGCGTTCCAGGACGCGGGTGCTGTCGGGCCGGCTGATGGGTGAGTAACGACGGACGGCGTCCTGGTAGAGGTGGCGTGCCTCCTCGTGGCGGCCTGCTTCCTGGAGCGTCTGGGCGAGGAGTTCGCGGCTGCGTGCCTGCCACCGGGGGGTGCCCTGTTGGTCGGTTTCGGTGATCGCCTGTCGTCCGTGCTGTTCGCCCTGGTTGGTGTCGCCGTTGAGCGCGTGGGCGCGGCCCAGCCAGGCCATGGCCCGTGCCGCATCAAGGGGGTCGGGGATGGTGAGGAGTGTGGCGCGGGCGGAGGAGAGCGTCGCGACCGCCTCGCCGGTCCGGCCGAGGAGGAGCTGGGTCTGGCCCAGGGCTATGTCGGTTACGGCTACGGCGCGGCGGAACGTGCGCTCGCTGTCCGTGTCGTCGTTGGCTTCGGCGTGGTGAATGAGGGCGGTACGCCGGCTGCGAGCCTGGAGCAGGAAGGACTCCGCTTCCTGAGGGCGCTCGGCCGCAAGGTGGGTGGCACCCAGCTCGTGGAGCGCCTGCGCCTCGGCACGCGGGTCGCCGTGGGTACGCGCGAGCTGGAGCACTCGGTCGAACGCCTCGATGGCATCGGCATGGAGACCGGCAGTGCGTAGGCCCACGCCCCAGGTGCCGAGGATCTCCAGTTCCGCGGTGCGGTTCTGGCAGCGGCGGGCGGCGCCGAGGGCGCGCTGGTGGGTCTGGTCCCACAGGTCGTGGTCGTGGCGGGCGCGCAGCAGGGGCCACAGGGCGTGGGTGAGCTGCCACACCACCGAGTCGATCCCGGCCTCGTCCGCCGCGGTGATCGCCGTCCGGAGAGTGTCCCGGTGGGCTTCCAGCCACGCCAGGGCATCGGCGTCCGTCTCGAAGACGAGCGGGTCGGCGGGAGGGTGGACGTACTCCCGGGCGAGGGGGCGGTGGGTCGGGGTGAGCCGGTGTTCGGCGCGGGAGGCGGTGTCCAGGAGGTAGTCCAGGGCCCGGCGCAGGACCTCGGCACGGTGTTCGGGCGGTTCCTGGGCCAGCCGGCCGGCGGCATGTGCGCGGGTGGTGTCGTCGAACCAGTAGAAGGTGCCGGGTGTCTCGTCCGCGGATGCGGACTCGACCAGGCTGGTGGAGGCAAGCACGGCGAGGATGTTCTCTGCGTCCGGTCGCGGCAGTCCGGTGAGGGCGGCGGCGTAGGCGCTGTCGAAGTTCCCGTCGGGTAAGGGCAGGATGCTCAGGCGTCGGTACATGTCGGCGGCGCCGGGAGGCAGTGTGTTGTAGCGGGTGTCGGGAGATGCGGTCACCATTGTCCTCCGGGTGGTCGGAGCGGGTCGGGCGGTGTGTGGGATGCCGGCCGCGCGTCGTCAGGTGGCTGCCGTACGCGGTCCTTGGCGCCGGTGGCGGTGGGCGTCAGCGGGGTAGGGGGTGTTTGCTACAGGGGGTGTGTGACGGCTACCACGCGGCCTGTGAGGGTGGTGGGACCCGGGTGCGTGCTGTGTCCACGGTCAGCAAGGCGCCGTCGAGCAGGGCGGCGCTGACGGCAGGGGTGAGCCTGATCTGGAGGACGCATGCCGCCCCGGGTATGTCGTCGGTGCTGTTGCCGGGGACCAGAAGACTGCACAGAGAACCCGGGACGGCATCGGGGGCCGGGTCTGTGGCTTCAGCGTCGGCCACGATCTGGTAGGTGCGGGGACGGTTCGGATCACGTTTGAGCAGGCCCTTTTTCACCAGGATCTTCACGTGGTACTGGACGCTGGATGTGCTGCTCAGCCCCGCTGCCGTACCGATCTCGCGGAGCGAGGGCGGGTAGCCACGGTGTTGGGTCGATGCCTCGATGAAAGCGAGGATCTGCTTCTGGCGCCGTGTCAGCGCCTTGTCGTCCTGCAAGGCGGGTTCGGGTGCGGCCGGGGGTCGAGACTGACGGCCGGGCGGCCGGCCGGTTTCGTGAGCCCCGGTTCCCGGGGGTTGAGGGGGCTGTGGAGGCTCAGCCAGATGGCCGTGCGGAGTCCTCGTCGTAGGGGCCGGTGTCATGGTTGTCCTTCGTCATCAGTGCCCGTGGGCAGTCCCGGGTGCTGGCAGGGCGGCCGGCTGGTGGCGCGCCGGGTGGGCGCTCAGGGCTTGTATGCGACGCCTCCTATGACGTCAGTGGGCGTCGGAGAGGAGCCGGGCTCAGGACGCCACAGAGGACACGGGACGAGGCCGGGGTCCAGCAGTTCGAACCCCTCGTAGTAGGCGGCTATCTCCTCGGGACTGCGCAGGACGTAGGGGATGGCACCGGTTGCGTCGTAGCCGGCCTGCGCCTTCGACAGTTCGGCGTTGGTGTTGGTGCCGTCGTAGTGGATGAGGAGGCTGCCGGAGGGCAGGGCGTCCTTCAGGTGCTGGATGATGGCGGTGGCTTCGGTGTAGTCCTGGATGTGGCCGAGGATGCCCATGAGCATCAGGGCCACGGGCTGTTCGAAGTCCAGGATGGTGCGGGCCTGGTCGAGGATCTTCTCCGGGTGGTGCAGGTCGGCGTCGATGTATTCGGTGCTGCCCTGGGGTGTGCTGGTGAGCAGTGCTCGGGCGTGGGCGAGGACGATGGGGTCGTTGTCGACGTAGACGATCTGTGAGGTGGGGGCGATGCGCTGGGCGACCTCGTGGGTGTTGTTGGCGGTGGGCAGGCCGGTGCCGATGTCGAGGAACTGGCGTACGCCCAGTTCACCCGCGGCGCAGGCCACGGTGCGGATGAGGAATGCGCGGGATTCGCGGGCCATCGTCACGACCTGGGGAGCGATGGCGGCGTAGGCGTCGCCGGCCTTGCGGTCTGCCTCGTAGTAGTCCTTGCCGCCGGCCCAGTAGTTCCAGACCCTCGCCGAGTTCGGAACGGTGTTCGTGCTGCTGTGGTACATGGGGTACTTCCAGAGGTGTCAGGTCATCAGGACCTGGAGGTGGACGTCGTGGATGGTCAGGACCGGCTCAGATCCCAGGTGTGCGCAGGCGCGTCCCCGGGTGTGCGGGAGTGCTGAGGCTGGTGCACAGCGCTTCGGCCGGGGTGCACAGTCGCCCGGGCGGGGTGCCGCGGGTGATCCATCGCAGACCGAGGTCGTCGGCGCGGGCGGCACGCGGTGGGAGGAGCAGGGCGGGTCCGCTTCGGTAGGTGACCCAGGGCGGCCAGGCGTGGCCTGTGGAACCTGGTGTGACGAAGAAGGTCCACCGGGTGCCGTCAGCGAAGACCGCTCCGTGGTCTCGGCCCGCCCGGCGCAGACCGTCAAGGGCCGGTCCGGCGAAGGTCTGGGGTGCTTGGACCGCGTCGAACGTGCCACCGGCCTGGACGGGTTGGGCGACGGAACTGCGCCAGGCCGGGCCCAGCAGTACGAATGCCTCGCGGACCGGATCGTCGGCCAGTGTGGGAACACTCCATGCCTGTGCTTCGGGCGGTCGCATGAGGATGAGGGAGTCGGAAGTCATCGGGAGTCCCGCGTGGTGGGCGCGTCGGATGGATGGGCGGGCTTGCCCGGGGTGGGTTCAGGGGGCGGTGCGGTCGAGCCAGGACTGCGGGTGGGTGAACTCGTCCTTGGTGGGCAGCAAAGTCGTGTCTTTCCAGACCCGGTTGATCTGGTCGAGGCCCGCGTGGGCGGCTACGTACGCGAAGAAGCGGGCTCCTTCTTCGTATGCGGCGCGGCTTGGGCCGAGGTGGCGGATTCCGGGAATGTGGTTGTGGAGGCGGTACCGCAGAGACCGGGGGGCTTGCCGATCATCGACCGGTGCACCGTACAGGTGCTGTGTGATCTGCTGGTCCGTCCACCGGGCGTGCCCCTCCAGGAACATCGACGTGATGCGGGGATGGGGCATGGCGCGGTGCTCAGGAAAGAGGGTTTGCCATGCCGTCGTGTCGGTGTGGGCGGCCTGCACGTGATGGACCAGCTCGTGGGCGATCATCTGGACGAGGACCGGTTCGTCGGCCAGCAGTCCGCCGTGGTGCAGGGCCCGGGGGGCTATCCGTGTTTCCTGCTCGCCGTCGGCCGCCGTCACTGTCGCCCCGGTCACCAGAGGCCAGACCAGCACGGGGACGATGCGCGTGATCTTGAGGACCAGGGCGACCGGCTTGGTCTGTTCGGGTGTGAGGGCCAGGTCAGCGGTGTCCTGGATCAGGGTGCGCACCTTGGCGCCGATGTTCTCCCGCCGCCACGCCTTCGGTGTCGTGAGGCGGTAGCGGACGGTCGGGGGGAGGGTGAGGCCGGTGGTCTCCTCGATCGGTGTTGCCACTGTGGTCAGGATGTCGGTGATCCGTGCCGCGAGGTCGGGGTGGCGGCGGGTGTCGTCGAGGACGGTGAACCGGGACTGCACGGGCGATCCTTGTCTGGGAGCGTCGGTTGGCTTGATGCGGTGCGGCTCGTCGCCTGCGGTTCCCTGTCTGCGGGGACGGGCCGCGGGCGGTGGGGCGGGGGGTTGTTATCCCTGGTGGGAGCGAGCGGCTTGCGGTCCGTGGCCGGGGCGGGGTGTGTGCCGGGGGTCCAGGAGGACGGGTATCAGGCTGCAGAAGAGCAGAATGACGGCGGCCGTGGCTCGAACGGCCTTGCGTGCGGTGTGCATGCGGGGACTTTCCTGATGGGTAGGGCTATTGGGGCGCCGGGCCGCCGCGTCTTGCCGCAGTGGGCGCCGGGCGTACGCGGAGCTGCCGGGAGCGTGAGAACGGTCGTGTCGTCATGGTTTGCCCGACTCGACTGCGGAGTCGCTCAGGAGGGGGCGGCATGCCGGGGGGCTCGGGCTGCCCGGCAAGGTCAGCGTGGGATCGGGGCGGATCAGGCGGCGAGTTGTAGGCGGACAGGCAGGGTCTGATGTCCGTTGCTGATGAGCGAGGGGAGCGGTGCGAGGTCTTCGGCGGGGACGGCGAGTTCGATGTCGGGGAAGCGTTCGAAGACTCGGCGGAGGGCGGTGGCGACTTCGAGGCGGGCGAGGGGAGCGCCGAGGCAGAAGTGCGCGCCGTACCCGAAGGCGAGGTGTTCTTTGGAGGGACGGGTGATGTCGAACCGGTCGGGGCGCTCGTGCCAGTCGGGGTGGCGGTTGGCTGCGGCGTAGGAGGCGAGGATGGCTTCGCCCTTGCGGATGGTCGAGCCGTTCGGCAGGGGGATGTCGGTGAGGGCATAGCGCAGCGGCAGGTGTTTGACCGCGGGGTGGGCGCGCAGGGTCTCCTCGACGACGTCGTTCCAGTTGGCGCGGCCGGCGCGGATGTGCTGGAGCTGGCCGGGGTCGGACAGCAGGGCGACCAGGCTCTGGTCGATCACGTTGACCGTGGTCTCGTATCCGGCGCTGATCATCAGCACGAGGGTGTCGCGCAGTTCGGCATGGGTGAGGCCGTCGCCGTCGCCGTCGTGGTCGCGGGCGGCGATGAGGAGCGAGATCATGTCGTCGCCGGGCTGGGCACGCTTGGCCTCGATCAGCACGTCGAGGGACCGGTAGAGGGCGCTGGTGTTCGCGGTGGCCTGGTCGCGGGTGAGGGTGGTGTCGAAGACGCCGTCGACCACGCCGCGGAAGCCGCCGCGCTGCTCCTGGGGGACACCCATGATCTGGCAGATCGCCGCGATCGGCAGCGGGTAGGCAAGGTGCTCACGCAGATCGATGATCTGTCCGGCCCGCCGTTGGCCGAGGTCGTCGAGGATCGCGGTCACGATCTGCTCGATGGCGGGCTGAAGAGCCTGGATGCGGCGCGAACTGAAGGCGGGGGCGATCATGCGGCGCAGCCTGCGGTGGTCGCCGCCGTAGGCGGTGAACATGTTCTTCACCGCGATCCACAGGGCGAGCGGCCAGGTGCCGACGGTGTCGGCGAACAGGGGCCAGTGCCGGCGGGCGTCCTTGGAGACGTCCGAGCTTCTGAGGAGCTGCTTGAGGAGCTGGGGGTCGGAGACGGACCAGGCGGTCACACCGAGGACGTCCACACGGGTGGCCGGGCCGCGGGCGTAGAGGGCCTGGTGCTCGGTGTGGGGGTCGGAGCCGGCGGGATCGAGGACGAGGATCGGCTGCTCGGAGGAGGACACGGTGGAGGACACGGCGGGTCTCCTTGGTCAGGCTGCGAGGGTGACGGGCAGGGATTCCAGGGCGCGGTGGAACGGACCGGGCCTCCAGCGCAGTTCAGAGGCGGGCACGGCCAGGTCGATCTCCGGCTGGGCATCGAGGAGGTAGGTGATGGCGGTCTCCGCGATGAGGTAGGCGGGTACGCGGGCGGGGCAGGTGTGGGGGCCGGCGCTCCAGGACAGGTGGGCGCGGTTGCCGGTGACGGCGTCCGCGGGGAGGCCGGCGGTGAGCTCGGGGTCGTTGTTGCAGCCGGTCATGGAGATCAGCACGGGCTGGTGAGCCGGGAGCAGGACACCGTCGACGTCGGCCGGGTAAGGGGGGTAGGAGATGCAGTAGTTGGCCATCGGCGGGTCCCTGAACAAGACACCGTCGAGGGCGGCGCGGACGCTGGTCCGTCCGGCGTGCAGGGCGGCGGCGAAGCCCGGGTCGGTCAGGATCGTCAGGATGGTGTTGGCGATCAGGTTGGCCAGGGGTTCGATGCCGGCGCCGTAGAGGGTGACGAGCTGGTGGGCCATCTCGGTGTCGTCGAGGTGGGCGGGGTGGGCGAGCAGCCGTGTCGTGATGTCGTCGCCGGGATGCTGCCGGCGCAGGGCGACCAGTTCGGCGACGGCTTGGGCGAGGATCGTGTTGCCGCGGGCGGCAGATGCGGGATCGGTGGCGTTGAAGATTTCGGCCATGCCGGCGCCGATCTGTGACCCGATCTCCTGCGTGCACCCCAGCAGCCCGTTCAGGGCCCGGGAGGCGATCCTGTGCGCGTACTGGATGAGGAGGTCCACATAGCCTGCGGGCTGGAGTTCGGCGAGGGCTTCGGCGCAGATCTCCTCGACGAGGCGGTGCAGGGCGTGCTGGTCGGTGGCATCGATCGCGGCGGTGTTGGCGGCCCGGTAGCGGGGGTGCTCGGCGGGGCCCGACCTGAGCGCGTTGGGCCGCCACTCCATCATCGGCCGCACCGGGCAGTCCATCGGCACCTGCTGCTGCCACGTCCTGGGGTCCGCGGGGAACCGGTTCGGGTCGTGCAGGATGCTCAGGGCCTGCCGGTAGCCGATGACGAGGGTGGCCGGGATGCCGGGGGACAGTTCCACGGGCACCAGCGGGCCGTGAGTGTCCCGCATGCGCGCGTAGGCGGCGTGCGGGTCGTCGGAGAAGTCCCGCTCATACAGGACGACTCTGTCGGGTGCGGCGGCCGGGTTGGGGGTGGTGGGGGTCATCGCAGGGGCTCCAGGAGGGTGTCTGCGCGGAGCGCGGGCAGGTGTTCGACCAGCGTGATCAGGGCGAGCATGCTGGAGGTGCGGTCGCGGGCATCGCAGAAGGTCAGTGACGTTCCGGGATCCAGGGCCAGGGCCTGACGCAGCTCCGTCTCCGGGTAAGAGGGGGCGTCCGGGAAGGTGTTGATCGCGACCGTGTGCGGCATGTGGAGGGCGTCGAGGAGGTCGAGCGCGGGGTGGCAGGCGTCCAGGTCGCGGGTGTCGGCCAGGACCAGGCAGCCCATGGCTCCGTCGGCCAGGTCCTGCCACAGGAGCCGGAAGCGCATCTGCCCGGGGAGCCCGAACAGATACAGGGCGATCTGGTCGCCCTGGCCGTCGCCGTCGGACAGGTGGAGACGGCCGAAGTCGATCCCGACGGTGGTGGTCGTCTTGCCCGGCGTGCCGCGCAGGTCGTCCACGCCCACGCTGTCCTGCGTGATGGGCTGCTCCATCCGCAGCGGCTTCACGTCCGACACGCTGCCGATCAGCGTGGTCTTGCCGACGCCGAAACCTCCGGCGATGACGATCTTGGCGGACTGGGTCACCGAGGCCGGCACGTAGGAGACGGGCGCCTCATCACAGTGCCTTGCGGAGTCCATTGAGCACTCTCCTCATCAAGAAGGCGTCGGGCTGGTGAGCGGCGACGGGGCTGGTCAGATGGCCGCTGTCGACCAGGGACGACACGAGAATCCGCGCCGTGGTGGGCGGCAGGTCCAACGCGGCGGCGATGTCGGCGACCGCCAGACCGCCACGCCCACCGGAGAACAGGGCCATCACCCGCCGGGCGTCGATCCCCACCCCGGTGAGGGGGGCTGCCGCGGCGATGACCACGCTTTCCAGGCGCACGTCCGGGCGTGTGCGGCCCTGGCCGCGTGTGCGGACGTAGGGCCTGATCATGTCGGGGTCACGCCGCGGCCCGGTCATGCCGGCACGCCGCCGTCCGCCTCAGGGTCCGTCTCAGGGCGGCGCTCGGCCGTTCCCAGCTGCTCCCTTGTCCGCACCGCCAGCGCCGCCATCTGGTGGCTGATCAGCCCGATGTCGGCGTCGGGCTCGGTGCAGACCGACAGCAGGCTGTGGTCCCCGGCCACCGTCGTCAGCGAGATGCAGCCGTCCAGCTCGACCAGCACCTGCCGCATGCGCTCGTCGCCGGTCAGATCCCTGAACGCGAGCGCGGTGGCCCGCAGTGCCGCGGTGAGCGCCGCGTATTGCTCCGCCTCCGTCTGGCCGAGCGTCCGGGTGCGGGATTTCAGCAGGCCGTCACCGCTGACCAGGACGGCGTACCGGACACCCGGGACGGCACCGATGTGCTCGTCCAGGAGCCAGCCCAGCGAATTCGAATGCGTTTCAGCCGCAGCAGCAGCCATGGTCAACGTCCCTCATCTGCAGTGGTCTTCTGATCTGCCCGTGCCCGTTGCGTCCCTTGCTGCCAGGCCGCCGCCACGCTCGGCCGTCCCGGCTCCGCCGGGGCCGCCGGCAGGGCACGCAGGGCAGGAGCGGCCTGCACCGCCGCCCCCTTCCGCCGGCGTGTGAGCCCGCCCGCGGTGGTGGCCGCCGCAGCGGCCGGCTCGGATCCGGCATCCTCAGATGCCGGTGCCGGCTGCTCGGCCGGTTGTTCCTTGACAGGAGTGGTGAGCAGCTCCGTGGGCAGCACGATCACAGCCCGCGTGCCGCGGAAGATGTTCGGCGCGGTCATCTCGACGTGGAAGCCGTAGCTCTCTGCCAGGAGGGCGGCCACGCGCAGGCCGGTCTGCGGGTAGGCACCGAGCTGGGTGATGTCGCGTCGCCGGCCGGACAGAATCTCCCGCGCCCAGGCCAGACGTTCGGGATCCATCTGCAGGCCCGCATCGTCCACGATCAGCGAGCAGGTGCTGTGGCCCTGCTGCACCGAGACATGCACCCGGGCCGACGGCGGCGAGTACCTCGCCGCGTTGTCCAGGAGCACGGCCAGGGTGTGCACCACCGCCTCCACGGCCCGGCTGTGCACGGCGACATGGTCGATCTCCGGGTGCTCGATGCGCTCGTATGCCTCGATCCGGCCCATCGCCATACGCACGACGTCCGTCAGCGTCGTCGCCGGCCAGCGCCGGGTGAGCTTGCCGCCCGCCAGCACCGCATACCCGGAGCCGGCCAGCAGCATCTGCTGCGCCAGGTGATCGATCTCCACCAGGGTCGCGTACGCCTTGTCCGACACATGCTGCCGCACCCCTGTACTGATCGTGTCGCCGAGCCTGGTGGCCCGCTCCACCACGGTGTGAGCGAAACCCCGCACCGCGGCCTCCGCCACCCCCACCGCCTCCTGCCGGGCCTGCGCAACCCGGCGCTCACCCTCCGCCCGCACCTGCGCCACCCGCACCTCGGACGCCGCCCGGGCCTGCTCGTTCACCTGCCCCATCACGGCGCCGCACTGCCCGGCCAACTCGGCAAGCCGGCCCGCCAACGGCGTGCCCTCCAACTGCGGAGGAATGACCAGACCGGCCCCGTGCCCTCGGCCGGCCTGCACCGCACCACTCAGCGCCGGAAGCACGGTCTGCGACAGCTGACCGAGATAGACCTCAGCCGCAACGAACTGTTCACCCAGCCGCTTGGCCCCGCTCCTGCAGCGCTCCGCCTGCCGCCGGCTCCGCTGCCACTGGGCCCGGTAGTGCAACGCCGTCCAGCCAGCGGCCACCGAGGCCAGCACGGCGATCGTCAGTATCACCTCAGTCATCAGCAGGCCCTCACGAACATCGCCGCGGCGGCAGCGCACGCAACTGCGGCTCCTGGAACGGTCCGTGCACCATTTCCAGGCTCCAATGCCGGGACTGTGAGCGGGCTGATATCGACAGGCTGCATAAGCCATTTCTCCAAAGTCATCAGGGGCGGGCACCAGCGATCACGGCGCGCACCCGGTCCGGCCGTACGCCCAACCGGGCCGCGACAATCCTGGGCGGCTCGTGTTCGGACCGCCGGATGATCTCGGCCGCGAGACGGTCCGGGTTCCGGTGCGCGCGGAGCGCGTCGAGCACCGTAGTGAGGGGAATGCCAAGCTCGGCCGCAATGGCTTGCGTTCCCTGCCCCCGGTCGAACCGGCCGGCGATGTCCCGGTACTCCTTCTCCCAGGGCTTGGCCGGCATGTCGATGCGGACCGGTGCAACCTCGTTCGTGAATGTCCTCGGCCGGCCGCCGGGGGGCTGCATTTCTATGCCGTGCTCCCGCAGCCGGTATCTCACCGTGGTCTTGCTGACATGCAAAATACGGGCCGTCATCTCTGTCGAGAGCGTCGCGCTGTACGCTGCCTCAAGCCTCGATGGATCGATATTCACGCGGCTGTAACGGCGTCCCTTGACTCCCGCGTCCGTCAGCCCCTTGACGACACGGTGATACGACTGCCCCGTGACCCTCACGACTTCATACGTACTGAGCCCTGCCCCTTGCAGCGCTACCACGGCATCCGACAGCGAGGCGTAGGTGACCGGCTCCACCACTTTGAGCCGCCGTGGTCTCACGGGTCGCTGATTACCACCGGGCGGCCGCAACCGCACCCCAAAGGCGCGCAGGCGGTTCCGGGTCGCTCCATAGGAAAGCCCGGAAAGTGTGGCCAGTTCACTCAGCGAAGTGCCGCTTTCGTAAAGTCGCACCATGTTCGACTCGGCCAGCTTCGGCTGCTTCAGCCGCCTGCCTGATTTGACAGCTTCTCTGACGAACTCTTCCGGCCGGCGGAGCTCTTTCGCTATCTGGCGAACCGACATGCCACGGCTGCGGAGGAAACGCGCAGCATCAGGTAAATCGAAGGTCCTCGTTGTCATTTCTTCACACAGCTTGAAGGGGCTCGTACGCTCGTGAGGAATGCGCCCCATCCGTAGGAACTGTCGGACACCTGCGGGACGTCACCAACGGGACAAGGAGACGGGGTTCCGGGTTCCTCGACTCGTGGGGGCGGTGATTGGGCGAGGCGGTGCAGCAGGAGCGCGCTCTCGACCAGCCCGATGTGACTGAACGCCTGCGGGAAATTACCGAGCTGCCGCCCGCCCGCGTACTCCTCGGCCAGCAGACCTAGGTCATTGCGCAGACCGAGGAGCCGGTCGAACAAGTCCCTGGCCTCCTCCAGCCGGCCGGTCAGAGCGAGGGCGTCGACCATCCAGAAGTTGCAGAGAAGAAAAGCCCCTTCGTCGCCGGAAAGGCCATCGACGCCGGCCTGTTCACCGGCTGTCGAATACCGGCGGACGAAGCCCTCCGGAGTGGACAGCTCCCGGCGCACCGCCTCCACCGTCCCCACCACGCGCGGGTCGTCGGCCGGCAGGAACCCGACCCGGGGAATCAGCAGCACGGCCGCATCCAGCTCCGCCGAACCGTAGGACTGCGTGAAGGTGTTGCGCACCGGGTCGAAACCGAGCGTGCAGACCTCGCGATGGATGGCCTCACGCAACTCGACCAGTGCGACCAGGTCGACATCGAGGGCGCCGGCCTCGGCCAGGCGGATCGTCCGGTCGACGGCCACCCACGCCATCACCTTGGAGTGCACGAAATGCCGCCGCGGCCCGCGGACCTCCCAGATCCCCTCATCCGGCAATTGCCACCGCCGCGCCAGGTGCTCCACGAGCCGCTGGTGCAGGACTGCCGTGTCCCTGCAGCGGGCGACACCGCTGCGGTGCGTGAGGTAGAGGGTCTCGATGACCTCCCCGTACACGTCGAGCTGCACCTGCTCCGCAGCTGCGTTGCCCACCCGCACCGGTGCGGAACCCTCATACCCGGGCAGCCACCCAAGCACCCGCTCCTGCGGCAGGTCCCGCTCCCCACGGACCCCGTACATGATCTGCAGGTTCTCTGGATCACCCGCCACCGCCCGCAGGAGCCACCGCCGCCACGCCTGCGCCTCCTGACGGTATCCCGTCCCCAGAAGAGCCGCCAGCGTGGTGGAGGCATCACGCAGCCAGGTGTAGCGGTAGTCCCAGTTCCGCCTGCCGCCGATCTCCTCGGGCAACGACGTGGTCGGCGCCGCCACGATCCCCCCGCTCGGCGCGTACGTCAGCGCTTTCAGCGTGATCAGCGACCGGACGACCGCCTCACGGTCCGGCCCGTCATAGGTGCACTGCCGCACCCACTCCCGCCAGAAACCGAGCGTCGCAGCCAAGGCAACGTCTGGGTCCGGGACGTCGGGAGGGGCAGCATGGGACACAGTCCAGCTGAGAACGAACGCGACGCTTTCGCCCGCGGCCACCGTGAACGGGCTGATGATGCTGCCGTCCTTCTCCCGCTGCTCGGTCGAAGTGTCCAGCCACAAGGCATCCGCGCCCGCCTCGGCGACCATCCGACCCTGCTCCCCGTGGATCCACGGACTGACACGTCCGTACCCCGGCCGCGGGCGCAGCACGGAGACCATCGGCACCTCGCCCGCCACGCCCTCCACGATCCGGATCAGTCGCGGGACCCCGGCGCGCGGCGGCATGAAGTCGGTCACCCGGACCGTGCCGGCGGGGGTGTTCCACTCGGACTCAAGGACCAGCGAGTCGCCGCGGTACCGCCGACTGGCCGTTGCAGCGGGTGCAGCAGCAACGGCTGTGTCCGGGCCTATCCGCCACGTGCCGTGCTCGTCTGTGCCGAGCAGGGCGGCGAAGACGGCAGCCGAGTCGAACCGGGGCAGGCACAGCCAGTCGATCGAGCCGTCCTTGCCGACATGGGCGCCGGTCTGCATGTCGCCGATCAGGCCGTAGTGCTCGATGCGGGGGTGGCGTGTCATCTGGTTTCTCCGTGGATCGCCCCGGATTGGGGCCGGTCGGGTGAAAGGGCATCGGGCGTCGCCGCGGGGTGCCGGGCCGGGATTCAGGCTGATGGCGTTTGCCTGCCCGCACCTGCCTGTCGGTGTAGCGGGCACTGGCACGGCGGCAGTTGGGTGCCTTGCCCGGACGGCGGCAGGCTCGCGCTGTGCAGGACGTTCACCGTGGCGTGAGGCGGTGTGACCATACCCTCGCGGGTGACCGCGTAGATCCGATCGTCATCTTGGCGCCCCGTGTGCGCGGGGCGATCGCGTTCGTCATGTTGGGGCTGTCTCTCAGTATTGAGCGCTGGACTTTCCCTCGGACCGGTCGCGCGCTCATGGGTCTTCCGGTCTTCCGGTCTCCGGAGGCCGGCAGGTCCGGTGGTTCCCTACATTAGCAGGGAGGGAAGTTTGCGTCACGGGCGCTGGTGACCAATTTTTCTGGACACCTCGCGTGCGCGTGACCAGCGAGGACGCCCGTTCTTGGGCGTGTAGTTGGGCGTGTGCGATCACAGTTTCTAGACGACGCTTCCTCGGGGGAGCGACCCCGGCGCTACGGTGAGTTCACTTCGCTGTGTAGGGAGCTTGTCTATGAACGCCCCCGTGAAACCCGGTTCAAAAGCTGATCGGGACGTCCTTCGACGCGACATGATCAGCGCGGGCTGCACCGTGGCTGATATCGCCATCGAGATGCGTTCGCGCTACCG
The DNA here is from genome assembly GCF_057537855.1 of Streptomyces diversicolor. Classification (NCBI taxonomy): domain Bacteria; kingdom Bacillati; phylum Actinomycetota; class Actinomycetes; order Kitasatosporales; family Streptomycetaceae; genus Streptomyces; species Streptomyces diversicolor. The sequence goes on along the minus strand of NZ_BAAJXA010000070.1, from coordinate 17,947 downwards.
GATGCGTCCACGCGAGGCGTGGCGCCACGCGTGCGGTTGGACTCTCCAGGAGACGGCTGACCGCATCTCGCAGGCCAGCTACCACCGGCCCGGCGACACTGTTGCTGCAGATGCGTCGCTCGTCAGCAAGTGGGAGAAGTGGCCCGCTCCATCGTCGCGGAGACCGAGTCTCGCTGTCCTGTTGGCAATGGCGCAGGCATTCAAGTGCCGCCCCACGGACCTCCTGGACTTGGACGACCGCAGGGCCTTCCCCGACACAATCCTCCGTGCTCTCAACGGCGAGGAGACAGTGACCCATGTCTCTAGTCCCAGTACTCCGTTGCCGGCCCCGGTCTCTGATCCGACCGGCTCCGCACTTGTTCGTCTGGCCGCTGACGAATCGGCCGCCTGGGCGCAATGGGCAGAGGCGTCGAACGTCGGCGACATTGCCCTTGAACAATTGATGGCGGAAACACGCGCGCTGGCCTGCGACTACCTGACTTCCGACCCGGTCGCTCTCTTCCTGCGCACGAGGGCTCTTCGAGACCGAGTGTTCACTCTGCTTGAGGGGCACCTGCATCCGCGCCAAGCCGCCGACCTCTACGTCTGTGCCGGGTACCTGTGCGGACTGCTGGCCTGGATGTCCTCCGACCTCGGGCAGTTGCGCGATGCGGACACCCAGGGCCGCACTGCGTGGCTGTGCGCGGAGCTGGCTGGGCACAACGACCTGAGAGCGTGGGTGCTGTCGACGCGGTCCAAGGTCGCTTTCTGGGATGGCCGGCTGCGTGAGGCGATCAACTTTGCCCGGCGTGGCGGCACTTATTCCACTACGGGCTCGGTTGCCGTGTTGCTGGCGTGCCAGGAAGCTGACGCCTGGTCTGAGTTGGGCGCGGAGGATGAAGCTATGGCTGCGCTCGTCCGAGCCGAAGAGGCGCGCGCTGCGGCATCAGGTGACGACGAGGTCGGCGGCATCTTCTCCTGCCAGCCGGCACGGCAGGAGAACTACGCTGCGGCGGTGCACCTGCGGGTCGGACGTCCTGCTGATGCTTTGCGGTCGGCGAACAACGCCCTCGCCCTGTTGTCGGTACAGCCGGTTCGGGCCTACGGCACAGAGGCTCAGATCCATATCAGTCAGGCAGCAGCTCACCTGGCCGCCGGTGAGGTGGAGGGAGCTCTCGAAGCGCTGACACCCGTCCTTGCCCTGCCTCCAGACCAGCGTCTGGCCCCGGTCGCCCACCGCCTTCACGAACTCTCAACCGGAATTGGCCGGCCGTACGCCACAGGCACCCCGGCCATCGGTCTGCGGGCGGCGATCGAGGAGTTCTGCGTGGACTCCGCCCAACGCCACCTTGCGCTCTCGCCAGGTGCTGCTTCCACCTGATTTCATCGCACACATGAGCACTCAGCCTGAGACCATGCGTAACCACTGGTGGTGGCGTCCCGGCTGGCACGTGGGGCGCCGCTTCTACACCTGGCACCTCACCTTCAGCGGCCAGCGCGACGTGCACCGGCTCGCCACCGAGTACCGCCAGGCCCTGGCGCCGCTGGGGGACATTCTCACCCCAGTTCCCGACCGGTGGCTGCATCTCACGATGCAAGGCATCGGATTCGTCGGCGAGGTCAAGGAGGAGGACGTCCATGCGATCGCCGACGCGGCCCGTCCTCTACTCGCCGGCATCCCTTCTTTCGATATGCAAATCGGCCCGCATGTCCCCGATCCAGAAGCAGTCCTCCTCCACGTCCATCCGGACGGCCCTGTGCGAGCGATCCGGGACGCGATCCGCCACGCGATCGGTGAAGTACTCGACGAGGTGCCAGAGAACTCCGACGGCTTCACCCCACACGTCTCAGTCGCGTACAGCGCCAGCAACGGCCCCGCCGAACCGATCACCCAGGCCCTCAACGGCTTTGACTTCACCCCAGCACACACACGTATCTCCACCGCGGAACTCATCGTGATCCACCGGGACAACCAGATGTACGAGTGGGAGTCCTTCGCGACCCTGCCTCTGGGGTGACCGAGAATATTAACGTGGAGCCGGATCCGCCGTAACGGTCCGGCTCGTGAGCAATGGTACTCATCGTGTTCCACTCACGAGGTCTCCGCTCGTTTCACTGAACCGATCACCCCGGTGCAGAACAGCGAACGGGCCGAGCGACCTCAAACGGCAATGGCGGCCTAGGTATGCCGCGGATCCCCCGTTCCGCCCGTTGGCCACTGCCGCCTCACCGACGTGCAGGCAAGTAGCGCGGACGAACGTAGTTCGGCGGGGCTCGCCTGGGCGGCCCACTCCGCGGCGTGCCGGGGCCGGGGCGTACAGGCCGAGGTAGCCCGGAAGACGGAGACGCGGGGTGCTTCTCGTGAGGCATCTCGTGGGTGGGACTTCGACCGGTCTGTGCGCAGGGCGGTCAAGGAGGGGGAGCCGCCGATTTCCGTGCGCTGTACGAAGGCGCTGGAATCGGGGTAAAACGCTCGAACTTGTGCGGCGGGGCGGCTGCGGTGGCGGCTCGGGTGAGTGGCTCCCGTATGGCGGCCGCGTGTCCGCTTCCGCCAGGTGCGTGGGCGGCCGGGCGGAAGCGGTGCGGTCCCCTCCGGTTGTTCTTGAGCACGAGGGGACCGCGCGGCCTTCCGGACGGGAAGGTGCGACGCCGGGGAGGCGCCCGTGTTCCATGGTGCGTCTTCCGGTCGGCGCCGCAATGAGAAGTGCGGTTCCGCCATCAAAAGGGTTCATTCCGTCATGATCTGCCGGTCCTGGTGACGGTCGTGAAGTAAGGAGCGACGGTGCCCGGTGGCTGACGCGGTGTCATTGTTCCACAACTTCATGATCACGTTGAGTGTTGTGTGCCCGGCGCACCATGCTGTCGTCAACTCCTCCGGGGCGTTTGAGCACCGCCCCGGAGGGGGCTTTCCGGACGCTTTTTCCATTCAGGGAAGGTGTCATGACAGGCAAGCAGGTGATGACCGCGGTCGTGCTGGCGGCGGTCCTCACGTGGAGCACGGTGATGACGGTGCTGGGGCAGCTGGCGGCCGTGGCCGCGCTGCTGCCCTCGCTGGGGCTTCTCATCCAGCAGATAGTGTCCGCGTTCAGCGGCACGGACACGCGGTCCCGCACCGCGCCGACGTCGGCGGCGGGTTCGCCGGCCCCGTCGTCGGACGGAAGTGAGGCGCCGTCATCGTGAAGCCGCCCCAGGTGACCGAACAGTCGGCGGGGGAGCCTCCCCATCGCCGCGGCCGTCCGCCGGAGCCGATCTGCGAGAGTGCCGGTATGGCGCACCGGTCGTGGCTGGAGCCGCTTCGCAGCCGGTTCGTCGCGAGCGGCATGACGCTCGACGAACTCGTCAGCCGCTCCGGGTACTCCAAGACCCGCCTGTCCGAACTCCTGCGCGGCAAGGGCTACTATCCCCGCTGGGAGATCACCTACAGCGTGGTGCGCGCCCTGGAGATACCCGTCGGCCCAGTGCGCCGGCTGTGGAAAGCGGCCGCCAGGGAAGCCGACAAGGACGCCGACTGGATCAGGAACCGGATCAGCGACGTCCAGCTTGACGACGGCGATGAACAGCCCGTCGCCCATCAGGGGCTCGTCCAGGCCATGTGGTACCCCTACACCGCCTACGCTCAGGCATTCCTTCAATCCGAGAAGCGCGCCCGGCAAGCGGCCTGCGAGACCTTCGACATTCTCTGGCTCACCTGGGACGAGGCGACAGCCAGCCCCGACACGCCCCGCTACGCCTGGGAGCTGCTGCGCCAAGAAGGTCCTCTCCCGCACCCCGAGCCGGCCTGGCGGATACCCCGACCTGCGCGCGGCGGCGTTCTCCACCGCCGGCCAGGCCGAGATCCCCGACCTGGCCGAGCGCCTGGCCCACATCGAGGTCTTCGGGAGGTTCTTCGACGCGATCGCCAGCCTGCCGGTGGACCAGATGGACGTCACTGTCCTGCGGTATCTGTGCGGCATCCACCCGGACGCCATCCCGGGCATCGTCGGCCTGTCCCCGGCCATCACCCACACCCTGGACCACCACGCCCGAGGGGCGCTGAACGACCTCTTCCCCGACACCGACACCCAGGAGTGACCACCCCGTCATGAGCACCGTCGAAGACCTCCTCGCCCAGTCGCTGCTGCTCCACCAGCCCCATGTCCCCTGCGACGTCGTCCCGTACGGAGACTGCGCCGACGACGACCTGCTGCTGGACGGCCTGCTCCTGTGCGACGGCAGCCGGGCAGACCCGGTCGACGACACCGCGGCACAGAGCCTTGCCGTCCTGTGCGAGGCGGTTCTCGCCCACTGCACCGCCGACCAGCTCGCCGACTTCCTCACCGACCAGGTGCCGCAGCCACGCGCCGCCCGGATCCTTGGCTGCGCCCTCCAACTTGCCGGCGCCGACGACGGCGCCCGCTTCTGGTGGCAGTACGCCGCAGGCGCGGACGACACTCCCGCTTCCTACTGCCTCTACCTCCAGCACCTCGCCCAGGGCGACCGCCACGCCGCAGCCCTCTGGCACGCCCAGGCCAGCGCCTTCACACCAGCCGACGGCACCGACGACGACGAGGACGCCCCGGCCTATGGCATGACGACCGCCGACGCCAGCCTCGCCACCGTCCTGCGCATCCTGAGCCGCCTCACCCGCACCACACCGCGCAAGCACACCCCCACCGCGCAGGCCGTCATCGAATTCGTGGCCACCGCCGTCACCATCGGCTACGCCAGCCACCCCGACCTTGAGATCCCCTTGCCCGGAACGCAGTTCGCCGAGCATCTGGGCATCATCGTCGCCGCAGCGTCCACCACCCGCGAGCACACCGGCGCCACGAAGCACGAGGCAGCGTCCGCCGGGCAACTGCCCCACCGGCTTCTCCCGTACAACGCCGGCAAGCGCACACCCGCCAAGAGAACGGCACAGGACCCGGAGCATCTGCTGGTAGAGGTCACCGCCGCCGACCACGAACCCGCATCCGCGCACACATTCTTCAAAAGAGCAGCAGCCATCTGCTGGAAAACCGCCACCGCCACCAGCAACACGAGCACACGCGGCAACCGCATGGCCTACCACCTGCTCCGCTTCGCGCAGAAATATGCACCCGCTCCCGCCGGGTTCGGAAAGACCAGAACTGCGTCACCAACCGGCACCGTTCACGAACACTTCCACAGGTAGCTGAACATGAACTGGCCGCAGTAGTGCGTTCGGTCAGACATCGTGGCCTGACATGCAGCAGCCGGGAACTCGGCAGTACACCAAGAGCCGGGCGGGTCAGTCCTACTCCGTGCCCGAGCAGCGCGAGCAGTCATGGACGCCACGGAGTCCCGCGCCAAGCGGGGGACGGCGCAGCTGACGGCCACCGGCATGCCCGTCGCGCAGATCGCCCTACACCCCTGATACGCCGAGTGGGCCATGGGGCACATCGGATCGCAGGTGGCCACCGAGGAGAAGGCGATCACCGGGCGGACCGTCGTGGCGCGAGGAGAGGAAAGCGGCACGCCGTGACCGATGAGCACTGGCCGGACTTCGAGGTCCCGGTCGGGCGTCCCACAAGTCCTCGACGACCGACTCGTGGAGCTACCCCCGCAGGCGAGGGGACGACCCCTTGGCCTTGGAGTTCTTGTCTTGGTCAGGGAGCTACCCCCGCAGGAGCGGGGACGACCCGTACGGACGGCAAGGCGTCGCTGCTGCTGGCGGAGCTACCCCCGCAGGCGCGGGGACGACAGGGCACACCGTGTCGGGTGAAGATCTGCCGGGGAGCTACCCCCGCAGGCGCGGGGACGACGCATGGTCCTCGCCTCGCCCTGCATCACCGGGCGAACTACCCCCGCGGGCGCGGGGACGACGCGGCGTACACGGTGGCGGTGGCCGCGTAGCCCGAGCTACCCCCGCGGGCGCGGGGACGACGTCGGATCCCCGGGCGGTGCCTTCGCTCGGGGGGAGCTACCCCCGCGGGCGCGGGGACGACCACCTGGTGGTGTATGGCGCCGTCCGGGACGAGGAGCTACCCCCGCGGGCGCGGGGACGATGGCGCGACGACGCCGATAGCCCCCCAGATGGGGGAGCTACCCCCGCGGGCGCGGGGACGATGCTGATGGACGCCCTGGACGAGGACTGGACGAGGAGCTACCCCCGCGGGCGCGGGGACGATTTGCGCTGAGCCGCTGTTGACGCCGCTCACGGGGAGCTACCCCCGCGGGCGCGGGGACGATGGGTACAGCGTGTTCGAGACGACGGTCTCCACCGAGCTACCCCCGCGGGCGCGGGGACGATTGCGGTGTACCTCCGGACGGGGATCCCGGCGCGGAGGTACCCCCGCGGGCGCGGGGACGATATGGCGAGCGAACCGTTCGAGGCCCTGGACGCCGAGCTACCCCCGCGGGCGCGGGGACGATCCGACGTCGGACGGGGAGATGCGCAAGGTCGAGGAGCTACCCCCGCGGGCGCGGGGACGATTTGCCGCCGGTCTCCGTGACGCCGCCGTAGCTGGAGCTACCCCCGCGGGCGCGGGGACGATACTTGTTTCCCACACCCCATCTGACCTGCTAGTGAGCTACCCCCGCGGGCGCGGGGACGATACTTCTTGATCTGCGGTGATGCATGCGAGGGTACCTGTTTTCTTTCACCTCGTTTGGCTTGCTGTGTGTTGAGGGCGGTCCGGTTGGGTGTCGGCTGGGGGGTGGGCTGCGTTCTGTGGAGCCTGGGTTTCGGGCTCGTTGTCAGTGGGGTCGTTTACAGTGCCGCGCAACTGGCTGTGTGCAGTGGAGCGGGGGCGGTTGTGGAGGACGAGCGGTCAATCGTTGCGTTGATGCGGTCGATGGGGTTTGCCGATGAGGTCGTCGCGCGGGTGTCGTCGTTGTGGGGGAAGTCGGCGGCGCGTAACGGTGGGCAGAGGCATCTGCTGCTGGGGCATCTGCTGGATACGGCGGCCGTGGCGGGGGTGATGTGGGACCGGTACGTGTCGGCTGCGTTCCGGCGGCGGCTGGAGGAGATCAGCGGTGGCCGGGGGCGGTTGTGGTTCATGTGGGTGTGCGGCATTCATGATTGCGGGAAGGCGTGCCCGGCGTTCCAGGCGATGGATGCGGTCGAGGCTGGGCCGGTGCTGGCGGCGGGTCTTGCGTGGGGGCGGCTGCCGGTGGGGCGGCAGAAGCGGTGGCGTCATGACGTGGCCGGAGCCGTGCTGCTGATTCCGCGGCTGGTGGCCGAGTGGGGTGACGAGGAGGCCGTGGGGTGGGTGTGGCCGCTTGTCGCCGGGCATCACGGGACGTTCCCGCCGGCTGCTGCTCTCAAGCCGCCGCGCGGGGCTCAGGGGCGGGGTGCTGCCTGGGAGGAAGTCCAGCGGGCGGTCGTGGATGTCTTCACCCGTGCGGTCGGCTTCGAGGATGTGGCAGATGCTCGGCCGGTCGGCTCTTTGCGGAAGGCCGAGCAGTTGGCGTTGTCGGGGCTGATCGTGATGGCGGACTGGATCGCCAGTGACAGCAGCCAGTTTGGGGGGTTGGCGGACGCCGGGCAGGTTTCCTTCGCCGGGGCGCGTCGGCGTGCGGAGGGGGCGTGGGGGCGGTTGCGTCTTCGCGGTGGCTGGCAGGGCCTTCCGCTGCCGGGGGATCCGTTGGAGCCGCTGACCGGTCGACTGGGGGTGCGGCCGCGGGCGTCGCAGCGGGAGTTGGTGGAGCGGGCGTGGTCGATGCCGGCGCCGGGGCTGCTGGTGGCGGAGGCGCCTATGGGGGAGGGGAAGACGAAGGCGGCGCTGGCGGCCGCCGAGGTTCTGGCGGCGCGGTTCGGTCTCGGCGGTGTGTTCGTGGCGATGCCGACTCAGGCGACGAGTGACCCGATGTACGAGCAGGTGCTGCAGTGGGTGCGCACCTTCGGTCCGGAGCTGGAGTCGCAGGTTGCGCTTCTGCATGGCCGGCGGCGGTTCAATGCCTGGTGGCGGGCTGTCTGGGCGGGGAGGCCGCGTCCGGATGGTGACGGGTGCGGCTGCCGGGACGGGAACTTTTCCGGTGGTGTCGGCGTGGCCGGGGACGATTATGGTGCGATCGACGAGGACGCCGATTACGGCCTGGTGCCCTCGGGGTCTTCGCCGGCCGGGGCCGCGGGTCGTGGGGCGGACGGGCCGGCGTACTGGTTTCTGGGGGACAAGCGCGGTCTGCTGACCGCGTTCGCGGTGGGTACGGTCGACCATCTTCTGCACGCGGCGACTCGCACGCGGCACGTCATGCTCCGGTTCGCCGGGCTGGCGGGGAAGGTCGTGGTCGTGGACGAGGTGCACGCTGCGGACGTGTACATGCGGCAGTTTCTCGTGGAGGCGCTGCGGTGGCTGGGGCAGGCAGGGGTTCCTGTGGTGCTGTTGTCCGCGACGCTGCCGCCTGCGCAGCGGCAGCGTTTCGTCGACGCTTACTTGTCCGGTGTGCTGGGCAGGGCGGATGTGCACCAGCCTGTGCCGGAGCCGGCCGGTTATCCGTGTGTCACGGCGGCCTACGGCGTCGACGGCCGGGCGGTTGCCGAGACGTCCAGGGAGGCCGTGCAGTCCTGGCGGGAGTCGTTGCCGGTGCGGCTGGCATGGTTGCCTGACACGGACCCGGCGGGCACGCGGGTTGCGGCGGCCGTACGCCGTGCTGTCGCCGATGGCGGTGTCGTCCTGGTGGTGGTCAACCAGGTCGACCGGGCCCAGGCGATCTACCGTGATCTGCGGGACGGGGGCTTCGACGGTGTCCTGCACCTTCTGCATGCTCGGCTGTGCGCTGCCCACCGCGCGGACCGCACCGCGCAGTGCCTGCGTCTGATGGGCCCGCAGGCCGGTGAGGACCGGCCGGAGCGCATGGTGGTGATCGCCACCCAGCTTGCCGAGCAGTCGTTCGATGTGGACGCCGATGTGCTGATCACCGACGTGGCTCCCACCGATCTCCTGCTGCAACGCATCGGCAGGCTGCACCGTCACGCCGGTACCCGGCGTCCGCACGCGCACCGCGAGTCCCTGGTCCTGGTCACCGGGGTGGCGCCCGGCAGGGACGGATCGCCGCAGTTCCTGCGCGCCTCGGAGCGGATCTACGGCGAGTGGTCGTTGCTGAGGGCAGTGGCCCTGGTCACGGAGGCCGCGGGCGCCCTCACGGCCGCCGGGGCTGCGGAGCCGGCGGCTTCGTGCTGGAGCATTCCCGCCGACGTGCCGGGGCTGGTGGCACGCGCCTACGGCGACACCGGGATCTGCCCGGCGGACTGGAACGAGGCCGCGGCGTGGGAGCGGTGGCAAGCGGGGGAACGGGAGAGGGAGAAGAACGCCGAGGAGTACCTGCTGTGCCGTCGGCGGGAGTGGGCGTTCCCGACCCTGGAGGGGCTGCACTACGCCGGGAGCGGGGCTGCCTCCGAGGAACAGCTTGACGCCGTCGTCCGTGACGGTGATCCGTCTGTCGAAGTGGTCATCGTCCGCAGGGACCCGACCGGGTACCGGGCCGTTGACGGGTCCTGGCTCGGGGTGCACGGCGAGGTGGATGACGACGAGATGAACGACCGGCTGATGGGCGGCACGGTCCGTCTTCCCCCGGGTCTGACCGGTGCCGCCCTCAGCGGCTTGAAGCCGCTTCCGGGGTGGGCCGGCCGGCCCTGGCTGCGGTATCGCCCGGCGCTCGTGCTGGAGGAGGACGGCACGACGCTGCTGGGCGCGGACCGGGTGTCGTACCACGATCAGCTCGGTCTCGTCGTCGAGTGGGGTGCCGGGTGAGTGGGCTGTGGAGCCGGACCGGGACCGTCTCACCCCGCGCTGCGGGGACAACTCCTGGCGCTGAGCGGAACATCAAGCGGGAACACCCCCGTCTGCGGGGAGGCCCGGCTCCACGAGCCGTGCGCAGAGTACCTGCTGGGCCGGGGGCCGGTGGGCCTCTCTGCCCATTTCATCGAAGTCGCTTGAACATCAAGCGTTAGGGTGCAACGCTTCCAGTGACCGGTCGGGGCCAACTTCGCATCGGGTCCGTGGAGTTGGCCCGCCGGTCACCGCTTCCGGGGGGATGCGGTGAGATCACTGTGTACGCACATGGAGGGGGAACTGCCATGGCCAGCGAGGGAGACCTCGTCTACGACGCATGGCTCGAAGCCGTCGTTTATGACGGTGTCCGGCAGCCCGTGGGCCTGCTGGACGCGTTGCTCGGATCGCACACCGTCCGGCGTCTGGAGCTGCCGGTGCACACGATGCTGCCGGTGGTGCTCCGCCAGCTGCTGCTGCCCGTGGTGATCGACGCCATCGGGGTGCCCCGCACCCGGCAGGAGTGGGCGCAGCGGTTCGACCGCGGCCACTTCTCGCAGGAAGAGCGGGACCGGCTGGCGCACTACCTGGGCCCCCGCTACGGGAACCGGTTCCGTCTGTTCGACGCCGAGCGCCCGTTCGCCCAGGTTGCCGGCCTTCAGTCGTCGAACGGGGAGACGAAGACGGCCGCCCAGCTCGTGCCGTCCGTGGCATCCGGCAACAACGTGCCGCTGTTCAGCTCTCTCAGCGAGGCCGACGAGCTGCTGCTGACTCCGGGGGACGCGGCGCTGTGGCTGCTGCACGCGCACTGCTGGGACACGGCGTCGATCAAGACCGGGGCCGTGGGCGACCCGCAGGTCAAGAACGGGAAGACGACCGGCAACCCGACCGGGCCGCTCGGTCAGCTCGGCGTGATCGTCCCCACCGGACGGACCCTGTACGAGACGCTGCTGCTGAACACACCAATCCTGCCCGACGGCCTCGAACCGGGGGACCGGCCGCAGTGGGCGCGGGACGAACGTCCAGCGGCTCTGGGCTGCATGTCGCCGGCCGGGGCCGCCTGGTCCCAGCGTCCGGCGACCGGCCTGCTGGACCTGCTGACCTTCCAGGCCCGCCGGATCCGTCTGCTCACCGGTGAGACGGAGCAGGGGCTGCGCGTGCACCGGGTGATCGTGTCGGCCGGTGACCGGCTGGCGCAGACACCCGAGTTCGAGCCGCACACGGCATGGCAGCACACCGCCAAACCGAAGAAGGGCCAGCCCCACCGGCGGCCCCGCCGGCACGCCTCGGGCCGCGCTGCCTGGCAGGGACTGGGCACGCTGCTGGCGATGACGCTGCCCGTGCAGGGCGACGGCCCCTACACCTCGCTGCTGCTGCGCCAGGTCGATGACCTGCAGACGATCGGGGCGCTGTCCGGGCGGTATCCGCTGGGGGTCGAGACGTCGGGTCTGGACTACGGCACGCAGTCGGCCGTGGTGGAGAACGCCATCGGCGACGACCTGCCCCTGCCGGTCAAGGCCCTGCTCGCCCAGGACGGCTCGCTGCGCGAAATCCTGCTGGAGTGCGTGGAGCAGGCCGACCAGGTCGCCCGGGCTCTGGACGGGCTCCTCAACGACCTGCGGCGTGCCGCCGGCGGTGATCCGCTGCCCCGTGACAAGGGAAGCCGGCCGTCCGTGCAGTTCCTGCACTCCCTCGATACGACCGTGCGCCGCCTGCTCACCGGACTGCGGACCGTCGACGAGGACGACGACGAACTCCTTGAGCGCGCCCAGCTCGCGTGGGAGCAGTCCGTGCAGATCGCCGCCGACCGGGAGGCCGATCTCCTGCTCGCGGCGGCGCCGCCGCGAGCTGTGGTGGGCCGGGTGGTGAAGAACGGCGACACGGAGTTCGTCTACCGCAGCGGCAAGGCCATCGGGATGTTCCGCGCGAAGCTCGCCGGGATCCTGACACGGGTCGCCGAGGAACGCCGCGTCGATCGTGAGGAGGGGGACGCAGCGTGACGACCACCAGCACCCCTGCTGCCCGCTCCGGGACGGGACGGACCCGGTCGTTCTTCTGGGAGGAGGCGGCCGACGACTGGCACTCGGCACGCGAAGAAGGGCGGCGTCCGCACTTCTCCGAGTACGTCGCACGCAACCTGCGGGCCCTGCCCGAGGGCGTCGGCCGGGAGGCCGGCACCGTTTCGTCCATGCGGCCCGTGCACCGCGTCCCCCTGCAGGCCGACGGCGTCGACCGCCTTCCCGGCCGCTACGTCGCCGAGCACTGCGCACTCACCCTGTTCGGGCTGCATCAGCATGCCGCGTCCGAACCCGTCCACCGGCCGGGCGTCGGCCTGGGCACCGCCTGCCTGCTGCTGCGCCGCAGCCAGGCGATGACGGAAGCCGCCGTGGAGCGGCGGCTGGTCGCGGCCGCGACCGCTCAGGACCTCCCCGAGCTGGTGCAGCACCTGCAGCGGCTCGTGCCGCTCCTGCGGCAGGCGGGCATCGGCCTGGACTACACCCGCCTGTTGCGGGAGTTGGCCGCGTGGGACGGCCCGGGCCGCGAGCCGGTGCTGCGTTCCTGGGGTCTGCAGTACACCGATCCCGGCGCCCCGGACGAGGCGGACACAGAGGAGCCCGGTGCAGAGCGGGCGCCGTACTGGGTGACGTTCGAGCCCGGCAGCCGGGATGCCGGGGCTGAGCTGGCCGCGCTGCGCTCGGGCACCGGCCGGGAGCCGGGGACGGTCGCCGCGATGTGGCCGTTCCACCGCACCCGCATGGACTCGGCGTGGCGGAACAAGGGCGCCCTCACCCGGGACCTGGCCGCCGAGCACACCGCGCTCACCCTCTTCGCCCGCCACCAGCAGGCACACGACCGCCGGATGCACGTCACCGGCAACAGCCCGGGCCGTGCCTGCGGTCTGCTCGCCCGCCAAGCCGCCACGGGCAACGAGGCAAGGACCGCCACCGCCACGCTGGACAAGCGTCTGGGCCATCTGCTCACCTCCGCCGACGCCGACGAACTCGCCATTCACCTGAGGTCCTTGGTCCCGCTGCTGCACCGGGCCGGCATCGGACTCGACTACGACCTGCTCCGCACTGCTCTGCGGACCTGGGACGACCCCCGCCTTCCGGACGCCGCCAGCCGTTTCCGGCATCAGTGGGACCGCGACTTCCGCACCAGCAGCACTACATCCACCTGAGACCGATCTGCCCGGGACCCTGCCGGCCACGCCACCACGCTAGCCCGTCGTCCCCGTCACACCACCGCGTCTTCGACCGCGCCGTACGAGCGGCGCCTCATGCGTTCAAGGAGTCATGCCATGAGCCGGCCCACCCTCTTCGTCGAGGCCCACATCCTGCAGAGCCTGCCGCCGTCCAACGTGAACCGGGATGACTCCGGCACCCCCAAGCAGGCCGTCTACGGCGGAGCCCGCCGTGCCCGCGTCTCCTCGCAGGCGTGGAAGCGCGCCACCCGCACCGCGTACGCCGAGCACGTGCCAGAGGCCGACCGGGCCACCCGCACCAAGCGGATCGCCCAACTCCTCGCCCAGCGCCTGACCCGCCCCGCCGCCGAGGGCGGCGCCGGACTGGAGACCGGGCAGGCGGACCGTCTGGCCGCCGCCCTGCTGGAGCCGCTCGGCATCACCAAGTCGGCCAAGAAGGACGAAGAGTCCGCCTACCTGCTGTTCTTCGGCAAGAAACAGCTCGACGACTTGATCGCACTGCTGGACGGCCGGGCCGCCGAGCTCGCCGCCCTGCCCGACGACGGCCTCAAGACCGAAGTGAAGAACCTCCCCGTCGTCAAGGCGCTGTCCACCGGGCACCCGGCCGAGGTCGCCCTGTTCGGACGTATGGTCGCCGACCTGCCCGCCCTGAACGTGGACGCCTCCGTCCAGGTCGCGCACGCCCTGTCCACCCACGCCGTGCGCACCGAGTTCGACTACTACACCGCGGTCGACGACGAGAACACCGACGACCACGGCGCCGGCATGATCGGCACGGTCGAGTTCAACTCCTCCACCCTGTACCGCTACGCCGTCCTCGGCGTGCACCAGCTGCGCGACAACCTCAACGACACCGACGAGACCCGTCAGGCGGCCGTGCGGTTCATCGACGCGTTCACCCGCTCCATGCCGACCGGGCACCAGAACTCCTTCGCCCACCGCACCCTGCCCCACCTCGTCCTGCTGACCCTCCGCACCGACCAGCCCGTGAACCTGGTCTCCGCCTACGAGGAGCCCGTCACCGGCGTCACCGGCCTGGCCGCGGAATCCGTCGTACGGCTCGCCGACGAGCTCAAGACAGTCGGCGATACCTGGGGCGCCGAGCCGCTGCGGACCCTGGCCACCTACACCACCGAAGGCGACAAGGTCGCCGAGGTCTTCGGCCCCTCCCTGTCCTTCCCTGCCCTGCTCGGCTCCGTCGACGCCCTGGTCGGACAGTGGCTCGCCGACGGGGAGATCGCGCCCGCCCCGACGCCGCAGGCCGGCGCCCGATGACCGGCAACGACCACGCCGTCCTCGTGCTGCGGCTGGCCGCCCCGCTGCAATCCTGGGGCGGCCCGTCCCGCTACAACTGGCGCGAAACCCGCCCCCAGCCCACCAAGTCCGGCGTCCTTGGCCTTCTTGCCGCCGCCGAGGGCCGCGACCGCGAGACCTCCCTCACCGACCTGGTCGGTCTGCAGCTCGGCGTCCGGGTGGACCAGCCCGGCACCCTGCTGCGGGACTACCACACCTACAGTGACTACCGCGGAGTGCCGATGCTGTCGGCCAAGACCAATGCCAAAGGGCAGCAGACCAGGACCACTCCGCCCAAGTTCACCGGCGTCACCCGGCGGTTCTACCTCCAGGACGCCGTCTTCGTCGCCGCCCTGCGCGGCCCGAGCACCCTCGTGCGCGGCCTGGAGGAGGCGGTCCGCAACCCCGTCTTCCCGCTCAGTCTCGGCCGCCGCTCCTGCCCGCCCACCGGCCCCGTCAGCCTCGGACTGCACGCCGACGACCCGCTGGAGAACGTCCTCGGTGACGTGCCGTGGCAGGCGGGCAGCCACCGCCGTCAGCAGGCCAAGGACACCACCGTGTCGCTGGAGGCCACCGTCGAGGACCCGGCCGGCGGCCAGCTCGCCGTCGACGTGCCCGACACCTACGACCTCAGGACCGGAACCCGCTTCGGCCGGCGCGGCGTCCGTCACCTCTGGGTCACCGTGCCCACCGGACTCGACCAGCCGGCCCCTCCGACAACGGACACCGCCACCGCCGGTCAGTCCGACCACGACCCGTTCGCCCTCCTGGGCTGGTGACCACATGCCCTACCTGTCGAAGATCGCCCTGAACCCGCGCCGCCGCGCCGCCGTGTCACTGCTGTCCAGCCCGCACCGGCTGCACGCCGCCGTCCTCGGTGGACTCGCCGTGCAGCCCGTCACCGAACGCGTCCTGTGGCGCCTGGACAACAACACCCCGCACCGGGCCGACCTGCTCGTCCTCACCCAAAGCCGTCCCTCCTGGGCCCACCTCGTCGACGACGCCGGCTGGCCCGGGGCCGACGACGGCGCCCCGCTCATCGCCGACTACACACCCCTGCTCGAACGCATCACCCGCGGCCGCGAGTTCGGCTTCCGCCTCACCGCCAACCCCGTCCGCAGCATCGCCCAGCCCAGCCGCCCGAGCGAACAGCAGGCCGCCCGCCTGAAGGACGGAGCCGAAAACGGCAGCAGCACCCGCGGCTCCCGCGTCGCCCACCGCACCGCCGCACAGCAGCTCCAGTGGCTCCTCGACCGCAGCGAACGCCACGGCTTCACCGTCCCCGACGCCACCGCCACACCCCCCGCCCCCGGCCTGCAGACCGAGGACCAGGACCTGTCCGCCGGTCCCGCGGCGACCATCGTCAGCCGCGACATCCTCCGCTTCCACAAGCGCCCCGACGGCCCCCGCGTCACCCTGTCCACCGCCACCTTCGAAGGACGCCTCCGCGTCACCGACCCCGACACCCTGCGTACCACCCTCCTCTCCGGCATCGGCCCCGCCAAGGGCTACGGCCAAGGCCTGCTCACCCTCGCCCCGCTCCGCCCCCGCGAGGCCGGACATGGCTGAACCCTGGTGGCGGACCAGACCACAGGACGTGCACAGGCTTGAGGACCGCATCTCCAGCCTCTACGCCGAGCGCTGCCACATCGACCGCGACGACAACGCCATCGTCCTGGTCAACAAGGCCCGCACCGTTCACGTCCCCGCAGCCTGGCTCGCCGTCCTCCTCATCGGCCCCGGCAGCCGCATCACCCACCCCGCCGCCACCCTGCTCGCCGACTCCGGCACCGCCATGTGCTGGGTCGGCGAGCAGGGCGTGCGCCTCTACGCCACCGGCACCAGCACCGCACGCGGCTCCCAGCTCCAGCTCCGCCAGGCCTGGCTGGTCACCCGCCCCAAAGAACGCGTCGCCGTCGCCCGCCGCATGTACGACATGCGTTTCCCCGGCGAGGACACCACCGGCCTGACCCTCCAACAGCTCCGAGGCCGCGAAGGCACCCGCATCCGCCGCCTCTACGCCCAGCACTCCGACCGGACCGGGGTCCCCTGGACCAAGCGCGACTACAAACCGGGCGACGCCTTCGCCGCCGGCGACGACGTCAACCGGCTCCTGTCCGCCGCCAACTCGGCCCTCTACGGCATCTGCCACGCCGCTATCACCGGCCTCGGCGCCAGCCCCGCCCTCGGCTTCGTCCACACCGGCAACGCCCTCTCCTTCGTCCTGGACATCGCCGACCTCTACAAGGCCGAGTTCACCATCCCCCTCGCCTTCGACCTCGCCGCTCAGAGCCTCACCTCCGAACGCGACGCACGTACAGCCCTGCGGGACGCCGTCGTAGGGGGCAAACTCCTGCCCCGCGTCGTCACCGACATCAAACAGCTCCTCGTCCCCGACGGCGGCGACCTGCCGGACGAAGACCTCGGCGCGCTGTGGGACGACGGCGACACCGTCGTCAGTAGCGGCCGCAACTGGAGCGCCGAGCACCACCTCGACATCATCCCGGAACCACCCGGCCCCGCTTCCGCGGAGACGGCTCCATGAGCGCTGGAACGACCGTGATCGTCCTCATCGCCGCCCCACCCGGCCTCCGGGGCCACCTCACCCGTTGGTTCATCGAAGTGGCCGCCGGCGTCTATGTCGGCAACCCCAACCCCCGCATCCGCGACCGCCTGTGGAACATCCTCGCCGAACGCATCCACGACGGCCAAGCCGTCATGATCGAACCAGCGGCCACGGAACAGGGCTGGTCGGCCCGCACAGCCGGCCGCGATCGTTGGACTCCCGTCGACTTCGACGGTCTCACCCTCATCGCCCGCCCACGTCAGAACGGACAGCCCTGGCGGCCCCCACCCGAGGTAAAGCAAAACGACATGATCACCTGACAACACCGCAGGTCATGAAGTGTCGTCCCCGCGCCCGCGGGGGTAGCTCCCCGACGTTCAAGACGATCGAGCTGGAGCTGACGTCGTCCCCGCGCCCGCGGGGGTAGCTCGCCCGGATCCGGGATCGGCAGCACCGACACGTCGTCGTCCCCGCGCCCGCGGGGGTAGCTCCGCCGCCGCACCCGAGGCTGGCGAGCACCCGCCGTCGTCCCCGCGCCCGCGGGGGTAGCTCTACTCGGTCCCTCCACCTCCGCGGCCCGCCCGGGTCGTCCCCGCGCCCGCGGGGGTAGCTCGCCAGACGCGGCAGCCAAGAGGTCGCCGGCGGCGTCGTCCCCGCGCCCGCGGGGGTAGCTCCTCCCGCCACCCATCCTGAGGTTGCCGTGAATTGTCGTCCCCGCGCCCGCGGGGGTAGCTCACGTTTAGTCCCGGGCTCGCGGCACGAGCACGCGTCGTCCCCGCGCCCGCGGGGGTAGCTCGCGTCCTCGGAGGCGGCGGCTGGTTCGTCGCCCGTCGTCCCCGCGCCCGCGGGGGTAGCTCGATCGGGGCGACGAGGATGAACGGGGCGAGGTAGTCGTCCCCGCGCCCGCGGGGGTAGCTCTCCAGTCCCGTTCGTCGTCCATCCGTCGACGCTGTCGTCCCCGCGCCCGCGGGGGTAGCTCCCACGCGACGTCCGGCCGCAACACTGGCCTCGGGTCGTCCCCGCGCCCGCGGGGGTAGCTCCACCGCGAAGGCCACGTACGGACCAGCGAACGCGTCGTCCCCGCGCCCGCGGGGGTAGCTCCGTGTACTGGCCGTGCCCGCCGCTGCGCGAGGTGTCGTCCCCGCGCCCGCGGGGGTAGCTCACCGGACCTGCGTGGTCCCGTGTCTGACCCAG
>NZ_BAAJXA010000069.1:0-33965 GCF_057537855.1 Streptomyces diversicolor | reverse complement strand
TTGACTTTTGGCACGCTGTTGAGTTCTCAAGGAACGGACACTTCCTTCGTACTCACCCTCTCGGGCTTTCCTCCGGGCGCTTCCCTTCGGTGTTCCAGACTCTATCAGTGTTTTTCCGTCTCCCTGACCACCCTCCTGCGGGCATGCAGAAGGAGATCCCGGGGATAGGATCTGACGAGTATGGGCTCTGCCGAGCGAGGAGCGCCGATGGCGTCCTCGGTCTCAAGCAGGGGTACGACTGTACAGGGGGCCGTGAAGCGCACGCAAATCCATTACGTTGCTGGCCTAGACCACCGGCCCGGTAACTTTCATGCGGAACCCGCACTTCCCATGACATACGCTGCTGCTCAGTGCACCGTCCCGGACCGGCAGTGACGGCCCATCAGTGATCTCCACCCCTGGGAGGCTTCCCATGACCACCGTGTTGTCCCCTCTGGCAGGACGCGCCATCGGCCTTGCGTCCGTGCCCGATCCGGTCTTCTCCGGGGCCATGGTGGGACCGGGCACCGCGGTCGACCCCGTGCGCGAGCCCTGCGAGGCCGTCGCTCCCGTGGAAGGTGTCATCGTCTCGCTGCACCCGCACGCCTTCGTCGTCGTGGACGAGCAGGGGCACGGCGTGCTGACGCACCTGGGTATCGACACCGTGCAGCTCAACGGGGAGGGCTTCGAGCTGCTTGTCAACAAGGGCGACACCGTGACGCGCGGGCAGGCCGTCGTGCGCTGGAACCCCGCCGCCGTCGAGTCGGCCGGGAAGTCCCCGATCTGCCCGGTCGTGGCGCTGGAGGCCACGGCCGACTCCCTCGCCGACCTGCGTGAGGACGGCGATGTGAAGGCCGGCGACAGTCTCTTCGACTGGAAGTGACGCCGCCGGCGGGTGACGGCGGGTTGGACAACCACCGCGGCGGCGGAGCCCGCCGCACTATCGGAGACGGGTGAGATGGAGACAACGCTGCGAGGCGTCGGCGTGAGCCACGGTGTGGCGATCGGCGAGGTTCGGCACATGGGTACGGCGGTGCTGGAGCCACCGGCCAAGCAGATTCCCGCGCAGGAGGCGGAGCGCGAACAGGGGCGCGCCCGTCAGGCCGTGGAAGCTGTGGCAGCCGACTTGATAGCGCGCGGCAACCTGGCGGGGGGCGAGGCCCAGGCGGTGCTTGAGGCGCAGGCCATGATGGCCCAGGACCCCGAGCTGATGGCGGATGTGGAGCGCCGTATCACCGTCGGCAGCACGGCTGAGCGCGCCGTCTATGACGCCTTCGCCGCATACCGTGAGCTGCTGGCCGGTGCCGGTGAGTACCTCGCGGGTCGGGTGGCCGACCTCGATGACGTGCGGAATCGTATCGTCGCCCGGCTGCTCGGGGTGCCCATGCCGGGTGTCCCGGACAGCGACGAGCCGTATGTGCTGGTCGCCCGCGATCTTGCGCCGGCCGACACGGCGCTGCTGGACCCGGCCCTCGTGCTCGGTTTCGTCACCGAGGAGGGCGGGCCGACCAGTCACAGCGCGATTCTCGCGCGGGCGCTCGGCGTCCCGGCCGTGGTCGCGTTGCCGGGTGCCGGCGAGCTTGCCGAGGGCACGCTGATCGCGGTCGACGGAAGCACCGGCGATATCTTCGTGAACCCGAGCGAGGAGAAGAAGGCGCAGCTGGAGGCCGCGGCCGCGGCGCGCAGGGCCGCGCTGGCCGCCTCGACCGGGCCGGGTGCCACGGCCGACGGGCACAAGGTCCCTCTGCTGGCGAACATCGGCGGTCCTGCGGATGTGCAGGCGGCCGTGGAGGCGGGTGCGGAGGGCGTCGGTCTCTTCCGTACCGAGTTCCTTTTCCTCGACGACAGCAAGACCGCGCCTTCCGAGGAGAAGCAGGCCGCGGCCTACCGCCAGGTGCTGGAGGCATTCCCGGAGGGCCGGGTGGTCGTACGGGTGCTCGACGCGGGCGCGGACAAGCCGCTGGACTTCCTCACGCCGTCCGACGAGCCGAACCCGGCGCTGGGTGTGCGAGGTCTGCGGACGCTGCTCGACCACCCGGAGATCCTGCGGACGCAGCTGACCGCGCTGGCCGGGGCCGCCGAGGGACTGCCGGTCCATCTCGAAGTGATGGCTCCGATGGTGGCCGACCGTGCCGACGCCAGGGCGTTCGCGGACGCGTGCCGTGAGGCGGGACTGCAGGCGAAGTTCGGCGCCATGGTGGAGATCCCCTCGGCCGCGCTGCGGGCTCGTTCGATCCTTCAGGAGGTCGAGTTCCTGTCGCTGGGGACCAACGACCTCGCGCAGTACACGTTCGCCGCGGACCGTCAGGTGGGGGCGGTGTCCCGGTTGCAGGATCCGTGGCAGCCCGCGCTGCTCGACCTGGTCGCGCTGTCGGCGGAAGCGGCCAGGGCCGAGGGCAAGAGCTGCGGGGTGTGCGGTGAGGCCGCGTCGGACCCGCTTTTGGCCTGTGTGCTGACGGGTCTCGGGGTCACCTCGCTCTCCATGGGTGCGGCGTCCATTCCCTATGTCCGCGCGACGCTGGCGAAGTACACGCTGGCCCAGTGCGAGCGGGCCGCGTCGGCGGCTCGGGCGACGGACAGCGCCGAGGAGGCGCGCGCCGCGGCCCAGGCGGTGCTGTCCGGGGAGTAGTGCGTCCGCCCGGCTGGTCGTCGGTGGTTGTCCAGGGGCGCTCCGCTCGCGGGGCGCCCCTGGTGCGTTCAGTGGTGGTGGCCCGGTGTGCTGTCGTCGTCTCCGAGGTCGGGAGGCGCGCTGTAGTCGACTCCTGATTCGGGGGAGATCAGGTCGCCCGATTCCACGTCGGTGCAGTAGGCGTCGAAGACTTCTCCGGCGGTGAGGGGTTCGAGGCCGTTGTGCCGGATCCGCCAGCCGTAGACGCGGTCGGCACTGCCGCGGGCGCTGGTGCGCATGACGAGCCCGCCGGGGCTTGGTGTGGCGATGCCCAGGGCCAGGACCGTGGTGAATTCCAGGGCCTCTGTCTCGTCCAGTTGTGTGGCGCCTGCCGTGTCCTGGTCCGCGTGGAGGACGGACACGAGGGTTTCCGTGGTGCGGGAGACGCTGCAGACGAGGTGGTGGTCGCCGGGTGGGGCCGTGTCGAGGATGCGGACGAGGAGGGCCGAGGCGCGGGTGAAGGCCGCGCGTCCGATGTCTTCTCCGCAGACGGCGCAGGGGCCGAGGCGGGCCAGGACGGTGCTGGCGTATTCCCAGGTGGCCTGCCGGACCGCGGCGTCGACGAGCGAGGGCACGAGGTCGGTGAGGTCCTGTCCCTCGTAGGGGACGGTGGCGCCCGTCGCGGCGAGTTCCGCGGTGAAGCGTGCGCGGCTCGCGGGAGCGTCCGGTTCCAGGCCGGTGTCCGCGCAGAACCGGGCGTATTCCTCGGGGTCGAACAGGGCGACCGTGGTGAGGTTGCCGTGGGCGGCGCGGATCCTGAGGAGCGCTTCCACCTGTTGCAGGTAGGCGGTGTGGTCGTCGAAGGCGAAGGTGCGGTAGCGCCGCATGGCCCGGAAGTCCTGCTCGTCGGTCAGCAGGCCGAGGGTGCCGGCGATCTCGCGGCGCAGGACGCGTCGCATGGTCTGGTGGTCGGTGTGCGCCATGATTCCCCCTGTGTGCGGTCGATCAATGCTCACTCACAGTAATCGGCTGCACTGACAACGGGCCGGGGTCGATGTCGCGGGTGCGCTCGGCGAGCGTCGGGGCCGGTGTCGGGGGGCCTGCGCGAGGCGGGTCCGGTCAGGGGATGGGACGGAATGGGAGGGGGCGCCAGTGGTTTTGTCTGGTTTTCCGTCGATCGGTCAACCGCGATCGTGTGCCAGGGCCGCGTAGAACTTCAGCAGATCGAGGTTGTCGACGGAGCCGGGGTTGACGGCTCTTTCCAGGGGCGTGCCCTGCAGGAGGCGCTTGACCGGGACCTCGATGCGCTTTCCGGTGAGTGTGTGCGGCACGCCGGGGACTTCGATGATCTCGTCGGGGACGTGGCGCGGTGAGAGCTGTTCCCGGATGGCCCGCTTGACGCGGTCGCGGAGGCCGTCGTCGAGGACGGCGCCCGGGGCCAGGTGCACGAACAGCGGCATCCAGTAGCCCCCGTCGGGCTGCTCGATGCCGATGACCAGGGATTCCTTGATGTCGGGGAGGCGTTCGACGACCTCGTAGATGTCGGCGGAGCCCATGCGGACGCCCTGGCGGTTCAGCGTGGAGTCGGATCGGCCGTGGATGACGACGGTGCCGCGCGAGGTGACGGTGATCCAGTCGCCGTGGCGCCAGACTCCCGGGTAGGTGTCGAAGTAGCTGTCGTGGTAGCGGCTGCCGTCGGGGTCGTTCCAGAAGCGGATCGGCATCGACGGCATGGGGCTGGTGACCACCAGTTCGCCCACCTCGTCGATGAGGGGCTTGCCGCCGGCGTCCCAGGACTGCAGGTCGGTGCCGAGGCCGGGGGCCTGGAGCTCGCCGGTGTAGACGGGCAGCGTCGGCACGGCTCCGGCGAAGCAGGAGCACACGTCCGTGCCGCCGCTGACGGAGGCGATCCACAGGTCGTCGCGGACCTCGTCGTGCAGCCAGCGGAACCCGTCGGGGGGCAGGGGTGACCCGGTGGTCGCGACGCACCGCACCCGGGAGAGGTCGAAGTCGCGCGCGGGGTGCACGCCGGCCTTGCGGCAGGCCATGACGTATGCGGCGGACGTGCCGTAGAGGGTTGCGCCGGTGCGTTCGGCGATCCGCCACTGGGCGCCGGTGTCCGGGTGTCCGGGGCTGCCGTCGTACAGCACGATCGTGGTGCCGGTGAGCAGGCCGGAGACGAGGAAGTTCCACATCATCCAGCCGGTCGAGGTGTACCAGAAGAAGCGGTCCTCGGGACCCAGGTCGCAGTGCAGGCCGAGCTGTTTCAGGTGCTCGACGAGGATGCCGCCCTGGGACTGGACGATGGCCTTGGGCAGGCCGGTCGTACCGGAGGAGTACAGCACCCACAGGGGGTGGTCGAAGGGGACCTGTTCGAAGACGGGTTCCACGTCGGCCGAGGTCAGCGCCGACCAGTCCAGGGCGCCGTCGGGTGCGTCGGTGCCGAGGAGCGGGATGTGGACGACGGCGCGCAGCGTGGGCAGGTCGCGGCGCAGTTCGGCCACGGCCTCGCGGCGGTCGTGTTCCTTGCCGCCGTAGCGGTAGCCGTCGACGGTGAACAGGACGACCGGTTCGACCTGTTGGAAGCGGTCGAGGACGCTGCGTGCGCCGAAGTCGGGGGCGCAGGAGGTCCAGACGGCGCCGACGGCGGCCGTGGCGAGGAGTGCGACGACGGCCTGCGGGATGTTCGGGAGGTAGCCGCTGACACGGTCGCCCGGGCGTACGCCGAGGGCGCGCAGCTCGGCGGCGAGGGAGCCGACCTGCCGGCGCAGTTCGGTCCAGCTGACCGGGCGTGGCTCGTGGGTCTCGTCCACGTGCAGGAGCGCGGGTTCGTCCGCGCGTGCCGTGGCGGCGCGCAGGGCGTGCTCGGCGTAGTTCAGGGTCGCCCCGGGGAACCACTGTGCGCCGGGCATCGAGCGGTCACCGAGCACGCGCGCGTAGGGCGTGGAGAAGCGTACGTCGAACCACTCCGCGACGGCTTTCCAGAAGGTGTCCAGCTGTTCCACGGACCAGCGGTGCAGTGCGGGATAGCCGCCCTCGGCCGGGGCGCCGTGCCGTTCGGCCGCCCAGGACTGGAACGCGGTGATGCGTGCCTGGGCGATCCGTTCCGGCTGTGGCTGCCAGAGCGGCAGGGGGTTCGCGGTCGACATGGGGCGGCTCCCGGGCTGTACGCGTCGTGTGCGTCGCTCGCGCACGGGTGCATTGTGCGCGTGACAGGGCTGACACGGACGATGCCATGTGATCGACTTCTGCACCAGGGTGCGCCCCACATAGTCCGTGTCGTAAAGGTGTGGTCCCAGCACTGGTGAACGGCAGTTGAACGACACGCACGGGTGGGGCGCTCGATGGCAGGGTGAGCAGCATGGACGGTCGTGACCTGGTGCGTTCGGTGAGAGTGGTCGGTTCGGTGAGCGCGGCTCAGGGGTTGCGTACCGTGCGGGCGGCGTGGCGCAGGAGGCGTGCCGACGCGGTCGGGTTGCCGCCGCGGGGCGCGGAGCGTGCGCGGGTGCCCGGTCCTGTGCTGGGTGCGCAGCCCGGGCCAGGGGGCGGTGTCATCCGGTTCACTCGGTCCGAGTTGCGGATCACCGTCGCCGTGACCGGGGCCGTCTTCTGGGGCTGGGACGGGGCGGGTCCCGAGCCGTCGTACGCGCTCGCGGGGCGCTGTCCCGAGCCGGACCCGCGGGCCGTGCTGGAGCCGGACACGGACGGCGGCTGGCGGGTCGTCGCGGAGCGGGTGACGGTGGTGGTCTCCCGGCACGGGGCGATCGAGGTGTGCACGCCCGGAGGCGTCATGCTGCGCCGTGATCTGCCGCCGCGGTGGTGGGAGCCGGTGGGCGGGGGCCCGGCACGCTGGATGCAGCGTTCGGAGGTGGCCGCCGACGCGCGGTTCTTCGGTCTGGGCGGGCGCGCGTCCGGGCCCCGGCTGCGCGACGGGACGTACCGGCTGTGGAACACCGATCCCGGCCGTGCCTTCTCCCGGGGCGACGATCCGCTGTACATCACCATGCCGGTGCAGGTGGTGGTCGCCGACGCGTCGACGCATCTGGTGTTCCACGACAGTTCGTGGGACGGGACGGTGACGCTGCGGGAGGGCGAGGAAGGCGCCGGCTCCGGCCATGACCGGGCCGGGAGGTGCGAGCTGCGGATGGACGGCGGCCCGCTGCGCTGCTGGGTGGTGGTGGGCACCCCCGCGCGCGTGCTGCACGCGTGGGCCTCGCTGACGGGTGCGCCCGCGCTGCCGCCGGCCTGGGCGCTCGGGCACCATCACGCGCGCTGGGGATTCGGCAGTGAACAGGAGGTGCGGCGGATCGTCGCGGGCTATCGGGAGCGTGGGCTGCCGCTGGACGCCGTTCACCTGGACATCGACCACTACGACGAGCACCAGGTGTTCACGGTCGACCAGGAGCGCTTCCCGAAGCTGCCGGCGCTCGCCGAGGACCTGCGGCGCGAGGGGGTGCGGCTGGTGTCCGTCGTCGACCCGGGGGTGAAGGCCGCCGCGGGCAACGCCGTGTACGACGGCGGGACGGCCGTGGACGCCTTTGTCCGGGGCCCGTCGGGACAGCTGGTGCGGGGCGTGTCGTGGCCGGGCGAGTCGGTCTATCCGGATTTCACGCACGCGCGCGTGCGCAAGTGGTGGGGCGGGCTGTACGAGGAGCGGCTGGCTCAGGGCTTCGCCGGCTTCTGGCACGACATGAATGAGCCGACGTCGTTCACCGCCTTCGGGGAGTCGACGCTGCCGCGCTCGGCCCGGCACTGCCTGGAGGGCCGCGACGGCGACCACCGGCAGGCGCACAATGTGTACGCGTTGTGCATGGCCGACGCGGCCCACGAGGGGCTGCGCGAGCTGAGCCCCCGGGAGCGGCCGTTCCTGTTCTCGCGCTCAGGCTGGGCCGGAATGCAGCGCTACGGGGGCACGTGGTCCGGGGACGTGGCCACCGGCTGGCCGGGGCTGCGGGCGTCCCTGTCCCTGGTGCTGGGCCTCGGGCTGTGCGGGGTGCCGTACTCGGGGCCGGACGTGGGCGGTTTTGACGGCACCCCGTCGCCTGAGCTGTTTCTGCGCTGGTTCCAGCTCGGCGCGTACCTGCCGCTGTTCCGCACCCATGCGGGTCTGCGGGCGGGCCGCAGGGAGCCGTGGGAGTTCGGTGCCGAGGTGCTGGAGCACGCGCGTGTGGCGCTGCTGGAGCGCCGGCGTCTGCTGCCGTACTTCGTGACGCTCGCGCATCTGGCCCGGCGTACGGGTGCGCCCTATGTGCGTCCTGTGTGGTGGGGTGCGCCCGAGGACCGGGCGCTGCGCGACTGTGAGGACGCGTTCTTGCTGGGCGACTGTCTGCTGGTGGCGCCGGTGCTTGACCCGGGCGCCGATCGGCGTGCCGTGCAGCTGCCGCGCGGGCGCTGGTACGACACGGTCACCGAGCGGGCCTACGAGGGTCCCGCGCAGGTGCTCGTCGAGGCCCCGCTGTCGCGGATTCCGGTGTTCGCGCGCGCGGGTGGCGTCGTGCCCGTGCGGGGCGCGGACGGCGGGCTTGAGCTGGAGGTGTGGGCGCCGGCCCGCGGCAGGACAGGCGGGGGGCTGGTGGTGCCGGACGCGGGCGACGGCTGGGACGAACCGGAGATCGAACGCTACGTCGCCCGCCGGCAGGGGCGTCGGGTGGTGGTCACGCGGGACGGGGAGGACGGCGTGCGGGAGCCGTCCCACCCGGTGCGCATACGGGGGCTCGGGTGAGCCCCGGGCTCATATGTACCGGCCCTCGAACCACGCCCGTACGGCCAGGGTGTGCAGGGGGAAGGCCAGTTCCTCGGGCCTGCGCAGCAGGTGCCGGCCTTCCGTCTCGTCCGTCGCCCGAGACGGCGGGAGCGCGTCGGCGGGGCGTTCCGGGAGCAGCCCGAACAGCAGGAGGTGCCCGTCGGGCGAGCTCATCGCGTCCATGAGCCGTACGTCGCGGGCGGCTCCGTCGATGCCCGTCTCCTCCTTGAGTTCGCGGACGACGGCCTGCCGCCAGTCCTCCCGGTCGTCGAGGTAGCCGCCCGGGAGCGCGATGCCTCCGCGCGCGGGTTCGACGGTGCGGGTGATGACGACGAGGGCGGTGCCCTTCGTGTCGTACACGGGCTGGAGTGCGATCGCCACCGGCAGGGGGTTGCGGTAGGCGACGGCCCCGCAGGCCGCACAGGTGCGGGGCCAGTCGGAGACTCCCTCTCCGTAGGGCGCTCCGCAGCTCGAACAGTGCGAGTTCGGCTCGGAGTTGGCGGTTGAGTGCTGGAATTCGGACACGCGCGGACTGTATCCGATCGCAGGAAGGACGTCTTCCGGAAGCCGCCTCCAGCTGGAGCGGCCCGGTTCGGGGCGCGGCCTGCCCATGTGCCCGGGCCCGTGCCACACTCCTGACGTACCATCAGATCCGAGGTCTGGAGGGGCTTTGTCGCGCACACGCACACCGGCGGTCTCCGGCTGGTTCGCGGGCGAGGGAGACGCGTTCCGGCTCCTGGGCACGCGCTGTTCGGCCTGCGCCGCGGTCTTCTTCCCCCGCGAGGACGCCCACTGCCGCAACCCCGGCTGCCCCGGGGGCACGCTGGTGGAAACGCCCTTGTCGCGGCGCGGTCGCATCTGGTCGTACACGGACAGCCGTTATCGGCCTCCGTCACCCTATGTGAGCAATCCGGAACTTCCGTGGGAGCCGTACGCGTTGATCGCGGTGGAGCTGGAGTCCGAGCGGATCGTGGTGCTGGGGCAGGCTGCTCCCGGCATCACCGCCGCGGACCTGGCGGTGGGCATGGAGGTGGAGGTCGTCCCGGGGGTGCTGCACGAGGACGCCGAGACCACCTGGACGACCTGGAACTGGCGGCCGACGGGGGTGCGGGCATGACGGCGGACGTGGCGGTGCTCGGCGTGGGCCTGCACCCCTGGGGCAAGTGGGGGCGCGGGTTCGTCGAGTACGGCGCGGTGGCGGCCCGCGCCGCGCTCGCGGACGCCGGACTGGAGTGGTGCGCCATCACATCGGTCGTCGGCGCGAACACGGTGCGTGGCGGCTATCCGGGGCAGGTCGCGGGGGCGACGTTCGCGAAGGCCCTGGGCTGGCAGGGGGCCCGGGTCACCAGCGTGTACGCGGCGTGTGCGTCCGGCGCGCAGGCCATCGCCGCGGCGCGGGCGCAGATCCTCGCCGGGCTCGCGGAAGCGGTGCTGGTGGTGGGCGCGGACGCGGCGCCCAAGGGCTTCTTCCGGCCCGCCGGCGGCGAGCGGCCCGACGACCCGGACTGGCTGCGTTTCCGCCTGCTGGGGGCGACCAACCCGGCGTACTTCGGGCTGTACGCGCGGCGGCGGATGGCGGTGCACGGCGACACGCTGGAGGACTTCGCCCTCGTCAAGGTGAAGAACGCCGCCTGCGGCGCGCTGAATCCTTACGCGCGCTACCGCAGCCGGGTCACGGCCGAGGAGGTCGCCGGCTCCGCGGTGGTCGCCGATCCGCTGCGGCTGCTCGACATCTGCGCGACCTCGGACGGCGGCGCGGCACTGGTGCTGTCCAGCCTGGAGTTCGCGCACCGGCACGGGGTGCCGAGACCGGTGCGGATCCGGGCGGTGTCCACGGTGACGCCCTGCTACCCCAACTCCGTGCTGGACCTGCCGGACATCGCCACGGACTCGGCGGCGGCGGTCGCGCCACCGAAGCGGACGTTCCGGGAGTCGATCGCCCGGGCCGCCTACGAGGAGGCGGGCATCGGCCCAGAGGAGCTGTCCCTGGCGGAGGTGTACGACCTTTCCACCGCCCTGGAGTTGCAGTGGTACGAGGATCTGGGGCTGTGCGGCGAGGGCGAGGCGGCCAAGCTGCTCCGGGAGGGCGCGACCGCCCCGGGCGGGCGCATACCGGTGAACGCGAGCGGCGGACTCGCCTCCTTCGGGGAGGCGGTGCCCGCCCAGGCGATCGCCCAGGTCTGCGAGCTGACCTGGCAGTTGAGAGGAGCCGCGGGCGAGCGGCAGATCAGCGGAGCACGCGTGGGGATCACCGCCAACCAGGGGCTGTTCGGGCACGGCTCCTCGGTGATCGCCCTGCGCTGACCGACGACGGAGGTGACATGGGGTCCGGCGGCTCCCCAAGAGCCTTACGCTGTGTGATCGACCGGGAATGCTGCGTGAACGTCTTATGAACTACGCCTGGGCGCGCGCCGATGGCGTCATCATGCTCCCGTGCGCCCCTGGACGGATGCTCTCCGCTTCGCCTTCCAGCCGGTGGTCAACCTGGCCACCGGCGGAGTCGCCGCACTGGAGACGCTGGCCCGTCCGGAGACCGGAGACATCCTGGCCGAGGCCCGTCGGGACCCCGAACTCGACGGCAGACTGGCCGTGATGGCCTTCCGGGCGGCGGCTCGCCAGGAGCGGCTGGTGCCCCTGCACATCAACGTGTTCGCCGCGACGCTCGCCGACCTCGGCGGCCTCACGCCCCTGCACGACGCCGTGCGCGGGGCGGGACGCCTGCCGTGGGAGGTGACCCTCGACATCGTCCCGCCGTACACGCACGTGCCGCAGCGAGCGCTCCTGGACGCCCTGTCGGCGCTGCGCGGCCAGGGGTTCCGGATCAGCGCCGACGGAATCGGCGAGGGCGACGTACCGCTCAGGCTGCTCACCGACATCGCCCCCGACCTGGTCAAGCTCGATGCCTCGCTGCTCGACCGGCCGGCCGCGGTGCGGGCCATGCGGACGCTGTGCGAGCATCTGGGCGCCCTGCTGGCGGTCGAGGGCGTGGAGACCGAACGGCAGCACGCTGAGGCGCTGTCGGCGGGCGCGCAACTGGCGCAGGGCGAGCTGTTCGCACCGCCGGCCCGGATTCCCACCATGGACGTATACGTTCCGCCCCGCTTCCCGGACACCACGCCCGTGCCGCGCTCGGGGCCGACGGTGCGGGAGTTCGTGCGCCCCGCCGCGCTGTTGCCGGTGACCGCCTCGGCGGCCCAGGTCCGAGCGCTGCTGACCGGGTCGCCCGATGTGTCGGGAGTGCTGCTGGTGGACCAGTCCGGGGCCCCGGTGCGCTCGGTGCACCGCTCGCGGTTCCTGTTGTCGATGTCGGGCCGCTACGGACACGCCCTGTACGCCGACCGGCCCGCGTTCAAGCTGGGCGACCCGCCGCGCACGGTCGGCGTCGACGCCACCGCCTGGCAGGTCCTGGACGTCGTCGCGGTGGGCGGCCGGGACCGCACCTCGGACGACGTGGCGGTCGTGGACCACCGCGGGCGCTGCGTGGGCGTCGTCCGGCTCGCCGACCTGGTGCGGGCGCTGGCCGAGACGCGGGTCGAGGAGGCGGCCGGACTCAATCCGCTGACGCGGCTGCCGGGTTCGGACGCGATTACCGCAGAGGTGGACCGGCGGATCGCCGGCGGGCGTGGCTTCACCCTGAGCTGGCTGGACATCGATCACTTCAAACAGGTCAACGACGGGGCCGGCTTCGCGGCCGGCGACGAGCTGATCCGGTCCGTGGGGCGGACCCTGCAACAGGCCACGGCGGGGCACACGCGCGTGGGTCACATCGGCGGCGACGACTTCCTGGTGCTCGCCGACGAGGAGGGCCTGGGCCCGCTGGCCGCGGCCGTGCTGAGCGCCCCGTGGTCGGCGGGCGGCCGTCCCGTCACGCTGTCCCTGGCGACCGTCGTGTGCGCACCGGGCAGCGTGGCCGACCACCGGCAGGCCGCGGCCTGCCTGGCCCCGCTGAAGAAGGCCGCGAAGGAACTGAGCGGCGCGAGCTGGGTGCTGGCGCGCGCGGGGCTGCCCGGGTACGAGATCCGGCACGGCCCGGCCGCGCCGCCCGCCCAGGCGGGATACGCGGCGGTCGAGCCTCGGAACTGAACGGCCGCCCGCACGCGGCCGGTTGAGCGGGCGCGGGGCACACGCGCGTGGGTGTCACCGTTGCCGTCGGCGACCTTGACGCTCCCCGGGCGGCGGTGAACACTTCCCGGTGTCGCTCGACATCGCCGCACATTCTCGGCGCCATCAGGCACCGCGCCGCGCGGGCACGTTCTGAGCCACCACCCGCTCCCCCACGGGCGATTCGGCTGCGACGGCACGCTCGTCACGGCCGCCGGGCGGGGCGCGGGACTCTCCCTGCCTTCGGCGGAAGGTCGCCAAGGGAACCGTTCCCGCACGGAGAGCCGGGGCAGATCCCCCGGAAGCCAGCGCCTAGGAGCCGCCATGAGCAATGCAGACATATTCGTCGGCGAGATCATCGGCACCGCGATCCTGGTCCTTTTCGGTGCCGGTGTCTGCGCCGCCGTCACCCTCAGACACTCCAAGGCGCGGGCCTCGGGGTGGGTGGTGATCGCGTTCGGCTGGGGATTCGGCGTGCTGGCCGGCGCCTACACCGCCGCTCCCCTGTCGGGCGGGCAGCTCAATCCCGCGGTCACCATCGGCATCGCCGTCGACACCGGCACGTGGGACAAGGTCTGGGTGTACCTGCTGGGCCAGACGGTCGGCGCGATGCTCGGCGCCGTCCTCGCGTACCTCGTCTACCTGGCCCAGTTCCAGGCCAACGTGCGCACGCGGGACGCGGCGGACGAGCCGACGCCGACGCTCGGGATCTTCTCCACCGTTCCGGAGATCCGCAATCCGGTGGCCAACCTGATCACGGAGATCATCGCGACGATCGCGCTCGTCCTGCCGGTCCTGGCCTTCGGCCTGACCAAGGGGCTCGGTGAGTCCGGCACGACCGTGCTGATCGTCTCGCTGCTTGTGGTCGGCATCGGGCTCTCCCTCGGCGGGCCCACCGGGTACGCGATCAACCCGGCGCGCGATCTCGGCCCGCGCATCGTGCACGCCCTCCTGCCGATCCCGAACAAGGGCACGTCCGACTGGGGGTACGCCTGGGTCCCGGTCGCCGGCCCGCTGATCGGCGGGGCGCTCGCGGGCCTCATCTACAACGCAGCCTTCTGACCCAGCGACCAAGGGACAGCCATGACGGACACCGCCGGGACCTACGTCGCCGCCATCGACCAGGGCACCACCTCAAGCCGCTGCATCGTCTTCGACCACGGCGGCGCGATCGTCGCCGTCGACCAGCGCGAGCACCGGCAGATCTTCCCCAAGCCGGGCTGGGTGGAGCACGACGCCACCGAGATCTGGTCCAAGGTGCAGGCCGTGGTCGCCGGCGCCCTCGCCAAGGCGGGGCTGCGCGCCGACCAGCTCAGCGCCCTCGGCATCACCAACCAGCGCGAGACGACGGTCCTGTGGGACCGGGCGACCGGCAAGCCCGTGCACAACGCGATCGTGTGGCAGGACACGAGGACGGCGGCCCTGTGCAGCGAACTGGGCGGCTCGGACGGGCAGGACCGTTTCCGCGAACAGACGGGGCTGCCGCTGGCGAGCTACTTCTCCGGTCCCAAGGTCGCCTGGCTGCTCGACAACGTGCCGGGCCTCAGGGGTCGCGCGGAGCGCGGCGAGATCGCCTTCGGCACCGTCGACTCCTGGCTGATCTGGAATCTGACCGGGGGCACCGACGGCGGACGGCACGTCACCGACGTGACGAACGCGGGCCGCACCATGCTGATGAACCTGCACACCCTGCAGTGGGACGCGGCCATCCTCGCCGCGATGAACGTGCCCGAGGCGGTCCTCCCGGAGATCAGATCGTCCGCGGAGGTCTACGGGACCGCCGTCGGGCAACTCGCCGGCGTCCCCGTCGCGTCGGCGCTGGGCGACCAGCAGGCAGCCGTGTTCGGGCAGGCGTGCTACGACGTCGGCACCGCGAAGAACACCTACGGAACCGGCAGCTTCCTGCTGCTCAACACCGGCACTCGGCCCGTGCCGTCCAAGAGCGGGCTGCTGACGACGATGGGCTACAAGATCGGCGGTGAGGCGCCGGTGTACTGCCTGGAGGGGTCGATTGCGATAACGGGCGCGCTGGTGCAGTGGTTCCGCGACCAGCTCGGGATCATCAGCGGCGCCGACGAGATCGAGCCGCTGGCGGCGAGTGTCGAGGACAACGGCGGCGCGTACATCGTGCCCGCCTTCTCGGGCCTGTTCGCCCCCTACTGGCGCTCCGACGCACGCGGGGTCGTCACCGGTCTGACCGGGTACGTCACCAAGGCCCATCTGGCGCGTGCGGTGCTGGAGGCGACGAGCTGGCAGACGCGCGAGGTCGTGGACGCCATGTTCCAGGACTCCGGCGTGCGGATCACCACCTTGAAGGTGGACGGCGGCATGACCCGGAACAATCTGCTCATGCAGCACCAGGCCGACGTGCTGGGCGTGCCGGTGATCCGGCCCAGGGTCGCCGAGACGACCTGCCTCGGCGCGGCCTACGCGGCGGGCCTGGCGACCGGGGTGTGGGACGACCTCGACGAACTCACGTCGCACTGGCGCAAGGACGCGGAATGGACGCCGGCGATGGAGGCGTCGGTGCGTGACCGCGAGTACCGCAACTGGCGCAAGGCCGTGGAGAAGAGCTTCGGCTGGCTGGAGGACGCGGCGGAGTAGCCAGAGCGGCTTCCACGCGCGTGTGCCCCGAAAGGCGCGCACGCGCGCGTGGACGGCCGCACACGGGCCAGGGTCCGCACCCCGGTCGGCGGGGGTGCGGGCCGTGCGCCGGCCCGCTCAGGTGGTGACGCTCAGGTGGTGACGGACTGCCGGCGCTCGGCCCCGTACGCCATCGCATGCTGGACGACTTCGATGAGCACGTCCTTGACCGACCGGCGGTCGCGGGCGTCGCACAGCACGAGCGGCACGCCGTCGTCCAGGTCCAGGGCCTGACGGACGTCGTCCGCCGGGTAACGGGACGCTCCCTCGAAGCAGTTGACGCCGACGACGAAGGGTATGGAACGCCGTTCGAAGTAGTCGACGGCGGCGAAGCAGTCCTCCAGTCGGCGGGTGTCGGCGAGGACGACCGCGCCGAGCGCGCCCTCGGACAGCTCGTCCCACATGAACCAGAACCGCTCCTGCCCCGGGGTGCCGAACAGGTACAGGACCAGGTCCTCGCGGAGCGTGATCCGGCCGAAGTCCATGGCCACGGTCGTGGTGTGCTTGCCCTCCACGCCGCTGGTGTCGTCCACCGGGCGTCCGGCCTCGGTGAGCAGTTCCTCCGTGCGCAGTGGCCTGATCTCGCTGACCGCGCCGACGAGGGTCGTCTTGCCCACGCCGAAACCGCCGGCCACCAGGATCTTGAGCGTGACGGGCTCGACCGGGGGCTTGCCGCGCTCAGAACGCCCGAAGATCATCGGTCTCTTCTCCTGCTTGATGGGGGTGGGGTGCCGGCCGGCCGTAGCCGCCGCCACCGGGGGTTTCGATGACGAGTACGTCGCCGGGGCCGACGTCCGCCAAGTCGCTTCCGGCGAGTTCGGTGACCGAGCCGTCGGCCCGTTCCACGCGGTTGGCGCCGAGCGCGCCCGGAGAGCCGCCCGCCATGCCGTAGGGCGCGACCCTGCGGTGCTGGGACAGTGTGGAGACGGTCATGGCCTCGTGGAACCGGATGCGGCGCACCGCGCCGTCCCCGCCGGGCCACCGTCCGCTCCCGCCGCTCCCCCGCCGGATCGCGAACTCGTCGAGTCGCACGGGCAGTCGCCATTCGAGGACTTCGGGATCGGTGAGCCGCGAGTTGGTCATGTGGGTCTGCACGACGCTCGCGCCGGGGAAGCCGTCGCCGGCGCCGGACCCTGAGGCGACGGTCTCGTAGTACTGGTGCCGCTCGTTGCCGAAGGTGACGTTGTTCATGGTCCCGGAGCCCTCGGCCTGGACACCGAGGGCCGCGTAGAGAGCGCCGGTGATGGACTGGGAGGTCTCGACGTTGCCCGCGACGACGGCGGCGGGCGGTTCCGGCGCGAGCATCGAGCCGTCCGGCACGATGATCTCCAGGGGGCGCAGACAGCCGTCGTTGAGCGGGATGTCGTCGGCGACGAGGGTGCGGAAGACGTACAGGACGGCGGCGTTGACGACCGAGAGCGGCGCGTTGAAGTTGGTGGCGAGCTGCGCGGACGTCCCCGTGAAGTCGATGGTCGCGGCGCGGCCCGCGCGGTCCACGTGCACACGCACCCGGATGACGGCGCCGGAGTCGGTCTCGTAGGCGTACTCCCCGTCGTCCAGCGCGTCGATGACACGGCGGACGGCTTCCTCGGCGTTGTCCTGGACGTGCCGCATGTAGGCCTGGACGACGTCGAGCCCGAAGTCCTCGATCATGCGGCCGACCTCGTCGACGCCCTTCTGGTTGGCGGCGATCTGCGCGCGCAGGTCGGCGAGGTTGGTTCCGGCGTTGCGCGTGGGGTACGGCGCCTCGGTGAGCAGGCGCAGCGTCTCCTCCTCGCGGAAGCGGCCGTTCTCGGCGAGTAGCCAGTTGTCGAAGAGGACGCCTTCCTCCTCGATGGTGCGGCTGTCGGCGGGCATCGAGCCGGGCGCGATGCCGCCGATCTCGGCGTGGTGGCCGCGGGAGGCGACGTAGAACAGGATCCGGTCACCGTCCGTGCCGAACACGGGCGTGATGACGGTGACGTCCGGCAGGTGGGTTCCGCCGTGGTAGGGGTCGTTGACGGCGTAGGTGTCGCCGGGC
This sequence comes from Streptomyces diversicolor, assembly GCF_057537855.1. NCBI lineage: Bacteria > Bacillati > Actinomycetota > Actinomycetes > Kitasatosporales > Streptomycetaceae > Streptomyces > Streptomyces diversicolor. The sequence goes on along the minus strand of NZ_BAAJXA010000069.1, from coordinate 16,871 downwards.
CGCATCGAGTCGCCGCGGCGGCGGATGACCTCTTTGACGCCGGTGCCCATCGAGCCGAGGTGGACGGGGATGTGCGGGGCGTTGGCCACCAGGTTTCCGTCCGGATCGAACAGGGCGCAGGAGAAGTCGAGGCGTTCCTTGATGTTCACGGACTGCGCGGTGGACTCCAACCGGGCGCCCATCTGCTCGGCGATGGACATGAACAGGTTGTTGAAGACCTCCAGCAGAACCGGGTCGACTTTCGTGTCGAGATCGGAACTCTGTGTAATCGCCGCGCGTTCCAGGACCAGATGCCCGTCGTCGGTCGTCGCGGCCTTCCAGCCGTCGTCGACGACGGTCGTCGCGCTGGCCTCGGTGATGATCGCGGGGCCGGTGACGATCCGTCCGGGTGGCAGCGCCTCACGGCGGTGGAGGGGTACGTCGCGCCAGGCGCCGCCGGTGTGGAGGCGGACGGTCTCGGGCGTGGCGGCGCGGTCCTCGTAGGTGGCGAGGGCGGACAGATCCGGGGGTGGGGTGATGCCGGTGGCTTCGACGGAGAGGGCTTCGACCACGACGGGACGGTCGAGGGTGAAGGAGTACGTGGCGCGATGACGTTCTTCGAAGGAGTGCCTCATGGTGTCGGGCTCGGTCAGCTCGACGGTGAGGACGGTGTCCGTGCCGTCGTAGCGGAGCTGGGCGCGGCGGGTGACCTCGATGCGGTCCTCCGGGACGTCCTCGGCCTGGAGTTCCGCGCGGGCCGCGGTCTCCAGGTCGTCGGCGGTCCTGCGGACGCCCGGCATGGAGGCGGCCTCCAGCGGTGCCTCGACGGACTGCTCGCGCATCGCGGTGGTGTCGGCGAGGCCGATGCCGAGCGCGGACAGGACACCGGCCATGGGGGGCACGAGGACGGTGCGGATACCGAGCGAGTCGGCGACCATGCAGGCGTGCTGTCCGCCCGCCCCGCCGAAGGTGGTGAGGGCGTAGCGGGTGACGTCGTGCCCCTTCTGGACGGAGATCCGCTTCACGGCGTTGGCGATGTTGGCGACGGCGATCTGCAGGAAGCCCTCGGCGACCTGCTCGGGGGTGCGGTCGTCTCCGGTCCGCTCGCGGATCTCGCGGGCGAGCGCGGTGAACCGGTCCCGGACGAGCCCGTCGTCCAGGGGCTGGTCGCCCTCGCGGCCGAACACGGCGGGAAAGTGCGCGGGTTGGATACGGCCCAGCATGACGTTGGCGTCGGTGACGGCGAGCGGGCCGCCGCCGCGGTAGCAGGCGGGGCCTGGGTCCGCGCCCGCCGAGTCGGGACCGACCCGGTAGCGGGAGCCGTCGAAGTGCAGGACCGAGCCGCCGCCGGCGGCGACGGTGTGGATGTCCAGCATGGGCGCGCGCAGCCGTACGCCGGCGATCTGCGTGGTGAAGACGCGTTCGTACTCGCCCGCGAAGTGCGAGACGTCGGTGGAGGTGCCGCCCATGTCGAAGCCGATGACCCGGTCGAAGCCGGCGAGCCGCGACATGCGGGCCATGCCGACGATTCCGCCGGCGGGCCCGGACAGGATGGCGTCCTTGCCGCGGAACTGCCCGGCCTCGGCGAGACCGCCGTTCGACTGCATGAACATCAGCCGTACGCCCTGGAGTTCGTCTGCGACGTGCTGGACGTAGCGGCGCAGCACGGGCGACAGGTAGGCGTCGACGACCGCGGTGTCGCCGCGTGGGACGAGCTTCATCAGGGGGCTGACCTCGCTGGACAACGAGATCTGCGGGAAGCCGATGCGGGCGGCCAGTTCGCCGATCGCCTGCTCGTGGGCGGGATGCAGATGACTGTGCATGCACACGACGGCGACGGCGCGGATCCCGTCGTCGTACGCCTCCTGGAGCGGCCCTCGCAGGGCGTCCAGGTCGGGTGCGCTGATTACGGTGCCGTCGGCCGCGATCCGCTCGTCGACCTCCACGACGCGTTCGTACAGCAGTTGGGGCAGGTCGATGCGCCGGGCGAAGATGTGGGGGCGGTTCTGGTAGGCGATGCGCAGGGCGTCGCGGAATCCGCGGGTGATGACCAGCAGGGTGCGCTCGCCCTTGCGTTCCAGAAGGGCGTTGGTGGCGACGGTCGTGCCCATGCGGACGGTCTCGATGGGTTCCGGGGAGCCGTCGAGGAGCGCGCGTACGCCGGCGACGGCCGCGTCGGCGTAGCGCGCGGGGTTGTCGGACAGCAGTTTGTGCGTGAGCAGGCGGCCGTCCGGGCGCCGCGCGACGATGTCGGTGAAGGTACCGCCCCGGTCGACCCAGAACTGCCAGCCTGTCACGTCACTTCTCCGCTTCCGCGCCGGTCACAGCGCCCGCAGGCCGTTGATCACGTCGCGCAGAATACTCTCGTCGGGCAGTTCCGCAGGCGGTACGGGACGTGTCACGTGGACGAGTTCCGCGGCCACGAGGTCGCCGACGAGAACCCGTACGACGCCGATGGGCAGGTCGAGTTCCGCGGCGAGTTCGGCGACCGACTGGGGCGTGTTCCGGCAGAGTTCGACGATGTCCACGTGTTCCGGGGACAGCGACCGGTCCGCTTCCGGGTCGCCCGCGTGCGGCTCCGTGACGACCACCGCGATCAGGTCGAGGCGGTGCTGGCCGACCGTGGTGGTGCGGCCGCGCGTCATGGCGTACGGACGGACGACCGGTCCGGCCTCGTCGTCGAACCAGTGGCTTCTTCCCTGACCGTCTCCGCTCATGTCATCCCACTACCCGCCCGCGGTCAGATCGGTACGCGGGGCGGTGCCCAGATGCGCGCCGACCCGCTTGACGAGGAGCGTCATCTCGTAGGCGACCTGGCCGACGTCGGAGTCCGCGTCGGAGAGGACGGCCAGGCAGCTGCCGTCTCCTGCCGCCGTCACGAAGAGGAACGCCTCATCGAGTTCGACGACCGTCTGGCGGACGCTGCCCGCCTCGAAGTGCCGGCCCACGCCCTTGGCGAGGCTGTGGAACCCGGACGCGACGGCGGCCAGGTGCTCGCTGTCCTCCCTGGTCAGATCCTTCGACACGCCCGTGGCCAGTCCGTCGCCGGAGAGCACGACGGCCTTGCGGATGCTGGCGACTCGGTCGACGAGGTCGTCGAGGAGCCAGTTGAGCGCGCCCTTGTCCGGTGCGGTGTGGCCGGTCGCCTTTGGTGCGGTCATCGACCGTCCCCCTTAGTCGTTCCTTGTGCTGTGCCGTTGCGGGCTCCGTCGCCCGCTGCGTTCTCCTCCCGGCCGCGCTGCCAGCCGCGCTGGAGCGAGGCCATCCGGCTGCGCACCTCGTCGGCGTCGCGTTCGGCGGGTTCCCTCTCGCGCCCGGGCCGTCCCGCGGGACCCTGCTTGAGCTGCGGGGCGAGGCTGGCCTGCCGTACGCGCCTGGGCAGCGGTCCCGTGCCGGACCGGGTGTCCTGCGGTGTGGCGCCGGCCGGCGGGGCGGTGCCGCCCTCGCCGTCGGAGGGGTTCTCCGGGCCACTGGTGCGCCGGGGGAGCTTGGGGGACGCGGAGGGCTCTTCCGGGCCGTCGGCCGGGGGTTGCGCGCGTGCGTCGAAACGGGCCGCGGATCCCGTGCCGGAACGCGGCGGCGTCTCGTCCCGGCGCCGGGAGGGCAGCGGCGCCAGACGGGGTTCGGCGCCGGGCGGGGACGGCTCGTCGTCCTCACCCCGGCGGGAGCGCTGCTCCTTGATCGGCCGGCCGTGCGAGCTGACCAGCTTGGGCGTCCGGCGGCGGGGCAGCGGCACCAGGGCGTCCGAGGAATCGTCGGTCCCCGCCCGGTCCGCCGTGCCGGAGGACCGCCGGTGATCCGCGCCGGTGCGGCCCGCGGCCTCCTCGTCGGCACGGGCGAGGGAGCGGCGGACACGGAAGATGCCACCGCGTTCACTGGGCTCGTCGGTGAGGGCGCCCGGGAGGTCGTCGAGGGCGTCCAGGTCGACGGGCGCCTCCAGTTCCACCGGGCCGTCCAGGACCGGCGCGGGCGGGCCCGGCAGGTGCACCGGCACCTGGGCGAGGGCGGCCCGCCGCTCCTCCCGGTCGGCCTCCCGCCCGGTCCGGTCCCGGTCGAGGCGGAAGCCGAGGCCGTTGGTGTCGGGGACGTCGTCGGTCAGCAGCACGTCGGGGATGAAGACCACCGCGGTGGTGCCGCCGTAGGGGGAAGGCTGCAGGGAGACGCGGACGTTCTGGCGCTGGGCGAGGCGGCTGACCACGAACAGGCCGAGCCGGTCCGTGTCGGAGAGTTCGAACTCCGGTGTCTCGGCGAGCCGCAGGTTGGCCTCCAGCAGTGCTTCGGCCGCCATGCCGAGGCCCCGGTCGTGGATCTCCAGGGTGAAGCCGTTGGCGACCCGCTCGCCGAGGACCTGGACCGCCGTGTGCGGCGGCGAGAACACGGTGGCGTTCTCCAGCAGTTCGGCCACCAGGTGGGTGATGTCGGCGACGGCCGGACCGGTGACGGCGACGCGCGGCAGCCTGCGGACCTCGATCCGCTCGTAGTCCTCGACCTCGGCGACGGCGGCGCGGACGACGTCCATCAGCTGGACGGGTTTGCGCCACTGCCGCGAGGGGGCGGCGCCGGAGAGGATCACCAGACCCTCGGCGTGCCGGCGCATACGGGTGGTGAGGTGGTCGAGACGGAACAGATCGGCGAGTTCGTCGGTGTCCTCGGTCCTGCGTTCCATGCTGTCGAGCAGGGTGAGCTGCTTGTGCAGCAGCACCTGGCTGCGCCGGGCGAGGTTGACGAAGACCTCGGAGACCCCGGCGCGCAGTTCGGCCTGCTTGACCGCGGCTTCGACGGCGGCGTGCTGGAGGGTGTTGAGCGCCTGGCCGACCTCGCCGATCTCGTTCTTGTCGTACTCCAGGCGCGGGGCCTCGGTCTCCACGTCGATCTTCTCACCCGCGGACAGGCGGCGCATCACACTGGGCAGCCGGACGGCGGACGCCTCGTGCGCCTCCAGCCGCAGTTGCCGCAGATCGCGGATGAGTCCGCGGCCGACCCGCACGGACAGGACGAGGGAGGTGAGCAACGCGGCCAGTCCGAGCAGCCCGGCGACGGCCGCCTGGATGATCACGCTCACCGCGACGGGGCGGGTGCGGTCCTGATAGCGGTCGCCGACCTGGTCGTCGAGGGTGCCCAGTTCTTCGAGCACGGTGCCCGCGGCGGCGTCCCAGCTCTTGGCGCCGACCTCGTTCGCGGTGCCCGCCCCGGAGCCGATGACCGCCTCCTCGGCCACCCGCACCGGCGCGGTGGTGGCGCTCCTCCAGAACCGGTCGTAGCGGTCGCGTTCGGCCGCCGGAAGCAGCGGCAGGCTGATGTCGTACAGGAGGGTGCGCTGGGCGACGAGGTCGGAGACGTCGCGGGTCTCGTCCCGGGAGAGCCTGCCGACCACCAGGGCGGAGCCGAGCAGCGCGTCCTCGCGGGAGAGGAGTTCGCGGGCGCGGTTGACGTTGACCAGGGCGCGTGCCTGCGTGTCCATCTCCACGTCGTCGACGCCGTCGAGGCTCGCCAGCAGCGAGTAGCAGGGGTCGACGACGCGGTTGTAGAGGTCGAGGGCCTGATGGCGGGTGACCGTGCCGTCCTCGACGCTGCGGCGCAGGGAGTCGACGCCGTCAAGCGCGTCCAGCACCGCGGTGAGCCGTTCGTCGTCGCCCGCGCTCATGCTGTCGCGGACGTCGGAGGTCCCGGCGTTCTTCCGGATCTCGGCGATGGCCTCGTCGGTGGCGGTCCGGGTCCGGCGCAGGGCGCCGAGAGCGTCCGAGGCGCGCGGGTCGGCGAGGTGGACAAGGGTCTGACGGCGCTCCTGCTGCAGGGCACGGACGGTGTCCTCGGTGGGGTACTCGATCTTCTCCACCACGTGCGACACATCGAAGACCCGGGCCACCTCCCGACCCGTGAGCACGGTCGCAAAGCCCCAGATGGCGGCCAGGGACACCAGCGGCACGAGAAGCAGCGCCACGATCTTCCGGCGGATCGACTTCCCGCGAAAACGCATGGCCTCCCCCAGCTCGGTCCCCCTGCGGACGGGGGTGCACAGGTGCGTCAACAAACGGCGCGAGCCTACTACCGTCGCAGGGTCAACTCGAAGGCGTGTCCGGAGCCTGAACTTCACCTTCACTTCTGGGACATGGCGAGTTGTCCGGGCATTACGGGAGATGGCCGCCTCGGCCGGGGGTCCGCGGCTCGGGTGTCCGGCCGGGTGCGCCGGGCCGGTTGGCCGAAATTCTTCGGGGCCGGGAATCTTCCTGACGCGTCGTTCGTCCTTCTCTACGGGAAATGGGGGCGGAATCGGCCACAGGAGCCGCATCCACCATCCTGGCGGCGTAAAACAGCGCAAGCCGGGCAACCACAGGGGAGCCGGTGCCTCGGGGCGCCGGAGGAGGGGTCTGCCGGCGGTGGGGAGTGACATGGTGACGGGCACGGCGGAGCGGCGCGAGGCGCCCGAGGACGGCGTGGCGGGGCGCGGGGCGGCGCGGCGGGTCCCGGAGGCGTCGAGTGGCGGCGTTCCGTCGCAGGAGTGGGCTGCCGAGGCCACCGGGATACGGCGTCAGCCGGGATACCGGCCATTGTGGGTCGAGGAACCCGCGCGCAGACGCCGGCTGCCCGATCCGGTGCGCACGGCGGCGGTACGGGCGGTGATCATCATCGCGGTGACGCTGATGCAGGCGATGGTGGCCTTTCTGTGCACGCTGGCCGGGTCCTGGCTGGCCTTCCCGATGGTCATCAGCAGTGTGGCCAGCACGGTGGTCGCCACCTGGGGCGTGCTCGACGTCTGGGTGACGCGCCAGGTCTGGAACCAGCGCAATGGCGTGGTGTCGGTGCCGAGCAGCACGGCGCGGTCGCTGCGCCGGGAGCGGCGCGCCGCCCGGCGGCAGGCGAAGGCCGCCGCGCGGGAACGGGAACGGATACGCAGGCGGGGCGGCACCGGCCAGCTGTCGCACTCCTGAGACACGGTCGGCGCCGGCCGGGGCCGTGAGGGCGGCGCAGGCCGGGGCCGTGGCCGCCCGGTAGCGGCCCGTGGCGCTCGGCCGCTGTCCCGGTCAGGGCGTGCTGGGCGCCGGGCGTTTGAACATGCGGGTCGCCGTGATCTCGCTGTGCACCGCTTCCCCGGCCGCGGCCTGCTGCGGAAGTCCCGGCCGCAGGTGTTCCTCCACGCTGATGTACTTCAGCCCGGCCCGCAGGTCGGCATCGTTGCGCAAGCGGATGACCAGTGGGAACTCGGCCAGTGCCGTCGTGTCGAACAGGCCAGTGGTGTAGAGGAGTTGTACGCCGAGCGCGTCGGAGACGGCGCGTTGCAGCTCCAGCAGATAGGTGGCGTTGGCGCGGCCGATGGGGTTGTCGAGGAACAGGGTGCCGGCGTGCCGGTGCCTGTCCCGTCCGCGGTCGTTCGACCGCAGGGCGGCCATCGTGCAGTACAGGGCGATCGCGGCGGTGAGCAGCTGGCCGCCGGAGAAGACGTCGCCCATCTGTCCGACGGGGACGCGTTCGGCGCGCAGGACGGCGTCCGGCTTGAGGATCTCGACGGCCACACCCTTGGGCCGCAGCGCGGCGGCGACTCCGCGAAGCAGCAGGGACATGCCGTCGCGCCGCAGGTCGGAGTTCTTCTTCAGGGCGGCGCGGGTCGCCTCGTCGATCACCTCGCCGAGCCGTTCGGTGAGCGTGGCCTGGTCGGGTTCCTCGAAGCGGATGCGCAGGAATTCCTGTCCCGACCACTCGCCGAGCCCTTCGGGCAGCCGGGACAGCCGCTGGGCGGAGCGCAGGGTGGCGAGCGCCGACTCGACCAGTCCGCGCAGCCGGTCCACGATGGAGTCGCGGTTGCGTTCGAGCTGCGCCAACTCGTCGGTGAGGACCCGCAGTCGGGGGGCGAAGGCGGCGGCCCACTTCTGGGCGTGCTCGGGCAGCGCGGCGGCGGGCAGCTCGCGGATCTGCTGCCGGGCGGGGGTGCGCACCTGCTCGTAGCGGGTTGAGTTGGCGTGCCGGACCAGGACGTCGCCGGCCTCGCGTACGGCGGCCTCGGCGGCGGACAGGTCGGCGGCGCAGCCGCGCAGCGAGCGACGGGCCTCCGCGGCGGACCGTCTGGCCTCCTCCAGGGAGCCGGGGTACGGCTCGGGTTCCTCCTGCTCCTCGTCGGCTGTGTGCTCGCGCAGCAGGTCGCGGAGCATGGCGGCGACCTCGTCGAAGCCGCCGGCCGCGTCCTCGGCCGCGCGGTGGGCCGCGAGCAGTTCGGCGTGCGCGTCGCGGGCCTGGGCCAACGCTTCGGTGCGGGAGGCGAGTTCGGTCGTGGCGGTGCGCAGCAGCGCCTGGGCGTGCTCGGCGTCGCGCGGGAGGAGTTCTTCGGGCAGTTCGGTGTGCGCGCCGCCGTCCTCGGGGGCGTGCCGTTCGGCCTCGCCGCGCAGCCGGCCCAGTTGCTCGCTCGCGGCGGACATGCGGGTCTCCAGGAGCTGGACCAGTTCCTCGGCGCGTGCGGCGGCGGCCTGCCGGGAGGGGCCGTCGGAGCCGTCGGGCGACTGCAGCAGTTGTTCGGCCCGGGTGCGGACCTTGTTGCTGAGCCGGTCCAGTTCGGCGCGGGCCGCGCTCTCGTCGCTCTCCGCGCGGGCCTGCTCGGCGCGCAGATCGGCCCCGACGCCCACCTTCTCGTACACCTGGGAGGCGGCGCGGTATGCCTCGCGGAGTGCGGGCAGGGACGCCTTCGAGGCGTCGGCGTCGCCCTCGGCCGCGGGCACGTCGTCGGGTGCGCCGGCGATCTCGGAGCGTTCGGCGCGCAGTGCGCGGGCGGTGCGGCGGGCGTCGTCGGCGGCGCGCTGAGCGGCGCGGCGGTCCTCGTCGGCGGCGCGGGCGCGCTCCAGGCAGACCTGGGCCCGGGCCTCCGACTCGGCGGCCTCGTCGGCGAGTTCGCGCAGCTTGGCCTGCCAGCCGGAGCGCTCACGCAGCCGGAAGGCGAGCCCGGCGAGCGCGTCGGCGGCGCGCCGGGCCTTCTGCGCGGCCTCCTGGCGCTCGTCGCGGTCCTGGGCGGCCTCGGCGGCGGCCTCGTCGGCTTCGGCGCGCGCGGTCCGGGCCTCGGCGAGTTCCGCCTCGGACTCCTCGGCGAACATGCGGGCGTCCCGGGCGGCGCGGGCCAGTTCGACGAGCCGTCCCGCCGGGCAGCCGGTGCGCCAGGAGGCGAGCCGGGCGGCCAGCTCCCGGTCCTTGGCGAGCCGTGCGGCGAGCGCGCGGATCTCCTCGTCCCGTTCGGCGGCCCGGGCGCGCAGCGCCTGCCGTTCCTCGTCGGCGGCGTACTCGTCGTGCATGGCCGGGTTCGGCGGCACCAGGAACACCTCGCCGGCGCTCGCGTCGGCGGCGGGGGTCGGGGCGAGCAGGGCGGCGGCGGTGCCGACGGCCACGGCGGACCGCGGCAGCAGCGCGGCGTCCCCGAGGGTTTCGCGGGCGCGGGCGTGGGTGTCCGGATCGGTGATGATCACGCCGTCGACGAGTTCGGGGCGGGCGGCGAGCACACGCGCGTGGTCGGCCGGGTCGACGGCCTGGGCGAGGTAGCGCCAGCCGGGCAGCGCGGGGATGCCGTGTTCGCCGAGGAATTCGACGGTGGCGAGCACGTCGGGGCCGGGCGGCAGCAGTCCGCCGTCGCCGAGCGCGCCGAGGATGCGGGCGTCGTCGGCGGCGGCGGTGCGCAGTTCGAAGAGGTGCCGTTCGGCGGAGGAGACGGAGTCGTCGAGCAGGGCGCGCAGTTCGTCGGCGAAGCGGTCCAGGTCCTCGGGGGTGAGGGGTCCGTCGCCGCCGGGGCGGGCGTGGTCCGCGTCCGCGGTCTCGGCAGGGGCGCCGGGTGCCGCGCCCGGGTCCGAGGTCCGGGTGGTGTCGCCGCCCGCGCGCGGTGCGGGCACCCCGGCCCGTGTGCCGCCCCGGGTGCCCGGCAGGCCGAGCAGTTCGCCCAGCCGCTCCTCGGCGGCCAGTGCCTCGGCGATGCGGCGTTCGGCCTGGTGGGCGCGGTCGGCGGCGGTCGCCGCGTCCGCGGCTCGGGCGGCGGTCAACTCGGCGCGGGACTCGGTGGACGCGGCTTCGCGCGCGTGGTCCGCCGCCTTGCGCGCCGCGTCGCGGGCCGTGTCCCAGGCGGCCACGGCGGTCTTCTCGGCGTCGCTGGCCGCGAGGGCGGCGCGGGCCGGGTCCGCGTCGGGGGCGCTGTCGTCGAGCCAGCCCGCGCGCACCGCCTCGGCGGTCTCCTGCTCGACCTCGGTCAGGCGCTGTCTGAGGTGTCCGATCTCGCTGCGGGCGCGCTGCGCCTCGGTGGCGGCGGCGGTCGAGTCCCGGTGGGCCGCCTCGCCTGCCTCCTGGAGGGCGGCCGCGCGTTCCTCCCCCTCGTTGGCCAGGGTCTCGGCGTTCTCGGCGGCGGCGTGCAGGGCCCGTACGAGGTCTACGGCGGCCTTGGCGCGGGCGGCCAGGGCCGGGGCCGCGTCCCGTTCGGCTTCCTGGATCGCGGTGGCCACGCGCGTGACACGGTCGGCGGCGGCGCGGTGGCGCAGCACGGCCTCGGCCGCCTGCCAGGCGGAGTGCAGGGTGCGCGCGTCGGCCAGTTCGCGTTTTTGCGCGGTGGCCGACTTCTCGCCGGCGGCGAGCGCCAGTGAGGCGTGCCGGTAGGCGAGTTCGGCGGCGATGAGCGCGCTGCGCTCGCGCGCGCCCTCGGAGTGGGTGACGGTGTGCGCGGCGGCCGTGACCTGCTGGGCGAGGTCGGCGGCCCGCACCCGTTCCACGACGCCGCGCGCGGACAGCCGCCGGGCGAGGGTGCGGGTGCGGCGTTCGGCGCCGGCGTGGATGTCACGCGCGCGTGCGCGGGCTTCGGTGGCCTCGACGATCCGGCCGAGCAGGTCGACCGACCCGGCGGTGAAGTCCCGTTCGGCGATCAGTTCGGCGCGTCGGCCCAGCTTGTTGCCGAAGCCGCCGACCAGGTCGGCGAGGCCGTCGGTGTCCCGGGTGTCGGTGACCGCGCGCAGCAGCAGGTCGGTGAAGTCGGAGTCCTTCTTGACCGCGAACAGGCCGGCCGCCTCGCCCTCGTCCGCGTTCATCTCCCGCTGGTAACGGAAGAGTTCGGGGTCGAGGCCGAGGTCGCCCAGGTGCTCGGTCCAGCGTTCGTGGGTCTCCTCCCAGTGCACCTCCAGGTGCGGATACGCCTTGCCCGCCTCGGTGAGGGCGTCCCGGAAGCCCTTCATGGTGCGCCGGCGGCCCTGGGCGCCCGACTGGCCCTCGGCGGGCGGGCGTACGGCGGTGGACTCGGCCACGGGGAGGTTGTCGAGGCTGAGTCCGGGGCCCGGCCGGAAGGAGTACCATGCCTCGGCGAACTTGCGCGGGTCGTTGGAGACCTGCCGTCCGCGCCATTCGCTGACCTTGCCGACGACGACGCATTCGCCGGTCTGCACGTGCTGCCACTCCAGGGCCACGTGGCCGCAGTCGTCGGCGAGCAGGAACTTGCGCAGCACGCCGGAGCTGGCGCCGCCGAGGGTGTTGCGGTGGCCCGGCAGCATCACCGAGAAGATCAGCTTGAGCAGGACGGACTTGCCGCCGCCGTTCTCCAGGAAGAGCACGCTGGCGGGCGCGGGGCGGCGCGGCGGTCCGACGGGCTCGTCCTCGAAGAACTCCGCCTGCGTGGGGGCGGGGTCGGGCACCGGCTCGCCCACGCCCCGCAGGTCGAGCACGGTGTCGGCGTAGCGCGCACCGGCAGGACCGATGGAGTAGAGGCGGACCCGGGACAGCTCGTACATGGCGGACTCTCGTGGAAGGTCTTCGAAGGGGCGGGGCTACGGAGGGGCAGGTGTTCGGAGGGGCAGGGCTACGGTCAGGTGCGGTGGGCGACCGTCAGGAGTGGAACGGCAGCCCGGCGTCGGCCACCAGATCCAGGTCGTCGGTGTCCTCGGCGGGCAGCAGGCTGGCCGTGCCGTCGGTGACCGGGACGACGCCGAGTTCGAGCAGTTCGGCCAGGGCGGCGCCGCCTGCCATGTCGCGGACCTGGAGCTGGTAGCGCGCCGTGGTGCGGTAGGTGCCGCCGTTGTCGTCGCCGGTTCTCTGCAGGAAGCCGGAGTCGGTGAGGAAGGCGACCGCCTTGCCGACGATGCCGGTGGTGGAACCGGCAGGCCGGCGGGCGTCCTTGGTGGCGCCGGTGGCGCTGCGCCGCACCCAGATCCGCCAGGCGGCCTCCAGGCCGGGCGCGTCGGTGGCCGGGTCGGTGTTCTCGCCCCGCTCCGCGGCCCGCTCTTCGAGGCGCCGGCATGCCTGTCGTACGAACGCGTCGACGCCGTTGACGGAGACCCGCCCGATGTAGCCGTCGTCGGCGAGGTCCTCCGGGCGGGGGAAGGCCAGCGCGGCGATGGCGAGATGGGCGAGGCCGTGCAGGAACCGGTCCGCGGAGTCGGCGGCGGTGCGGCGGGCGTAGTCGCCCATGCGGACGGCGAAGACGGAGTCCTCGGCGGCGGTCACCGCCATGCCCGCGCGCGGTGACACCTCCAGCACGACCAGGCCGAGTCCGGCGGCCACGGCGTCCGCGAGCCGCGCGAACGCCGGGTCCTCGCGGTGGCGGCGCAGCAGTTCCGTGTACTCCTGGTCGCGGGCGGGCTGCAGTTTGGGCTGAAGTCCGAAGGCGACGAGCCGGGCGGCGTCGGCGGCGTCGGCGGGGGTGACGGCGGAGCCCGCGGGGGTGGCGGCGGGCTCGGGCTCGCTGCGGTCGGCGGGCTCGGTCACGGTCGGGGCTCCTTGCTGCGCTGGCCTTTTCGGGTGGGACGGTCGGGTGGGGTCATGCCGCCTCGGTCCGGTCGGCCGCCATGCCCGCCGAATCCAGCAGGGCGGTGCCGACGATCAGGTCGGCGCCGCCGAACTCGGGGTCGTCCAGTTCCGTACCGTCGTCCACGGCGAACAGCAGTTTCTCCTCGCCCTGGCGGTAGGCGGTGCCGACCGGGGGGCTGGCCGCGTGCACGGCCAGCAGCGCGACCAGGTAGGGCAGTTCGGGGTCCCGGCGGCGTGCCTCGGCGAGCAGCCCGGACAGCCGGCGCGGCGCGTCCGCCGGCAGGTCCAGCAGTTCCGTGGCCGCGGCCAGCTGCTCGTCGCTGAACCGGCTGTCGTCCGGTGTGGCGATCAGATCGGGCTCGGGCATCTCGGCGCCCAGGTGCTCCCGTTCCACCGGCGGGGTCAGCAGGAGGTCGACCAGGTCGCCGACCCGTACCGACACCGGTGTGCGCAGTCCGGTGCCGCGCGCGAAGAAGGCGTCCGTGACCCTGACCGCCTGCTCGACGGGCAGCGGCAGGACGGGGGCGACGAGATGGCCGTACAGGTCCATGCCGGACGTGGTCAGGGGGGTGGCGAAGGCCTGCCGGTCCTGTTCGGCGCGGAACAGCGGGCCGGCCTCCAGCAGCCGGGACTGGAGCTGGGTGTGGCGTCGGATGCAGTCCTTGACGATGTCGACCAGTTCGGCGGCGCGCCGCTTGTGCCCGGGGTCCTCGGACTCGTCGCGTGCCTTGCGGATGTTGGTGAGGATGGCGTTCTCGTGGCGATAGCGGTCGGCGACGTGGTCAAGGGCCTCGGCGATCATGTCGGGTACGGCGTTGAGCCAGTCCACCGCGCGGACGTTGCGCCGGGTGGCCTCCAGGGCCCTGCGCAGCGTTTCCGAGTACTGCACGGTCCGGTAGCGCGCCTGCTCCGCGGCGAGTTGGGCGTCGGCCAGGCGGCCGCGGTTGATCAGCACCTCCAGCTTGACCTCGGCGGCGATCTGGGCGCTGGTGACGTCGGTGTCGAGGGCGCCGACCAGGACGTTGACGGCCTCGTCGGTGGTGCGCAGGTAGACGGTGCCGCCGGGGCCGGGGACCTCCTCGACGAGTTTGAAGTCGTAGTCGCGGCGTACGTAGGTGCCGTCCGGCGCGAACGTGCCGTACGCGGCGCGGAAGCCGCGGTCGACGCTGCCGACGTTGATCAGGTTCTCCAGGACCCAGCGGGCCACGCGCTCGTGCTCGGACACCGGGCGGCGCGGGGCCTGGGCGGCGATGCGCGGGATGAGCCGGGCGACGATCTGCTCGTGGTCGGCGCCCGTGTCGAAGTCCATGTTGAGCGTGACCAGGTCGATGGCGGCCAGGGCCACCTCCGCCATGCCGTACACCGAGTACTCGCCGGCGAGGTTGGCCTTGCGCGCGTCCAGGTCGTGCAGCGGCGCGGTGCAGGCGAGCGCCCGCAGCCGCCGCGCCAGCCCCTCGTCGGCGGCCGGGCCCGGGGCGGGGCGCGGCCCCGCGCCGAGTTGTGGTGGCACGCTGTCCGTGGATGCAGGCGAAGTCACGGTGCACAGACTAGGTCCTCCGTCTGACAACGACCCAAACGACGCAGAAGCGACCGCCGTCACAGCAGCGCGAGACGCCCTCGCCCCGATGGCCCCAGGCCGCACGCCTCGGCCGCGTCCCGGCCGCTCCCTGCAGCCCGGCTCCGACCGCTCGGCGCGGCGTCTCGTCGGCGGGCAACCGGATCGGGCCGCGGACGCAGGGGGCCGCCCTGGAACGGGCGCGTGCCGGTGAACTGCCCGGCGAGGGCACGGTCCTGGGGGCGGCGCAGGTGCCGCCGGACGGGCGTCCGGTGGTCTTCCTCGCGGACCATCCGACCACCGGGGGCTACCCGGTGATCGCGGTGGTCCGCGCCGCCGGCGTGCCGGCCGCCGCGCAGGCGGTGCCCGGCATCCCGGTCCGTTCCGTGGCCGTGCGGCACCGCTGGGCCCTCACGCGGCGTCCGCGGCATCCGTACGCTCCGCCACCGACAGGGCGGCGAGGGCCGCCGACACGGCGGCCGCGGCCCGCAGGTCGAGTCGGGCGCTGGTGCCCCGCGCGCGGTGCCGCATCTCGTCGGCGGCCAGCCTGAGCAGTTGCGGCAGCAGATCGGTGCAGCGCCTGGCCACCCAGCCGGTGCCGGCGGTCGCCAGCCACCACAGGCTCGCCGACCTGGTCGGCGCGGGGAACTCCGGCTCGGGCGACGGCGCGGTGCCGGTCGCGGCGCCCGCCGCGGCGAGCAGCGCGTGGAAGCGCAGCGCGAGCTGGCGGTGGCCCCGCTCGCCGGGGTGCAGCCGGTCCGCGCTCCACATGGCCCGGTCGGTGAGCCATGCGCCCTCGGCCGCGTGCAGGTGGACGGCGCCGTACCGCTTCGACAGCGCGTGGACCACCGTGTTGACCGCGCGCTGGCGGCGGGCCAGCGGGCGGGCCAGGGCGCCCGGCAGTCCCAGCATCGCGCCGGGGTCGGGCAGGCACGCGGTGAGCAGGACGGTGCCCTGCCGGGTGAACGCCGCGTAGACCTGGTCGAGCCGGGCGGCCACCGCGTGGATGTCGAAGGTGCAGCGCAGCGTGTCGTTGACGCCGATCACGACGGAGGCGATGTCCGGGCGCAGGTCGAGTGCGTCCGGGGTCTGGCGCTCCAGCACGTCGCGCGTCTGCGCCCCGCTGACCGCGAGGTTGGTGAACTGCACCGGTCCGTCGGCGATCCCGTCGGCCAGCAGTTCGGCCCAGCCGCGCCATCCGTCGCCGACGGGATCGCCCACGCCCTCGGTCAGTGAGTCCCCGAGCGCCACGAAACGGACGGGTCTCATGCCACGCCCTCCGGCACGACACGACGGGACGGCGCGGACACGTCGCGCACGTCGGAGCGGGGTGCTCGGGGGGCTGTCGCCGTCTGGTCCGCGTCGGAACGGGACGGTACCGACGTGTCGTCGGTGCGACGGGACGCTCCCGTCACGTCGTCGTCCTCTTCCGGCCGGCAGCCCACCGGCGCGTCGTGCGCCGCCAGGAACGCCTCCACCGCGGCACCCCAGCCGAAGCACTCCGCACGCGCGCGTGCGCAGTCCCGCCGCTCGGCCGCGGGGCGCCCGAGCAGTGTCTCGACGGCGTCGGCGAACGCCTCTCCGTTGTCGGCCGCCGTGGCCCCGGCGGACCCGATGACCTCGGGCAGCGCGGACGACGCGCTCGCCACCACGGGCGTGCCGCACGCCATGGCCTCCAGCGCGGCGAGCCCGAACGTCTCGGCCGGCCCGGGCGCCAGGGCCACATCGGCCGAGGCCTGCAGTGCGCCCAGCTCAGCGCGGTCGGAGACGTGCCCGAGGAAGGTCACCGGCAGCCCGCGCTCCCGCGCCCGCTGCTCAAGCCGTGCCCGCAGCGGGCCGTCCCCCGCCACCACGAGCAACGCCCGCCGCCCGCGCCGCAGCAACGCCTCCAGCGCGTCCAGCGCCGTACCCGGCCGCTTCTCCACGGACAGCCGGGAGCACATCACCAGCAGCGTCTCGTCCACGCGCGCGTGGACGGCGCGCAGCCCGCCGTCGCGCAGCGCCGGGTGCCGGTCCGTCAGGTCCACGCCCAGCGGGGCCCGTACGACGTTGCGCGCTCCGATGCGGACGAACTCCCGCTCGGCGAACTCGGTGGTGCACACGACCCGTGAGTAGGTGTGCGCCGTACGGACGTTGAGGGCGTCGGCGGCGCGCCGGGACAGGTCCTCCGACAGGCCCCAGGTGCGCAGCACGCCGTCGGCGGTCTCGTGGGAGACCATGACGGCGGGCACGCGGGCCCGCCGGGCCCAGCGGCCGGTCCAGCGCAGCGTCGTGCGGTCGGAGACCTCCAGGCGGTCCGGGGCCAGGTCCTCCAGGAGGGCGGCGACCCGCCGCTTGTCGAGCAGCACCCGGTAGCCGCCGGTGCCCGGCAGCAGCGGTCCTGGCAGGGTGATGACCCGGCCCTGCTCGGTGTCCCGGTCGCTGTGGCGCTCGCCGGGCACGATCAGCACGGGCTCGTGGCCCGCCGCCCGAAAGCCCTTGCCCAGCTCGCGCAGCGCGGTGCGCAGGCCGCCGGACGCGGGGGCGACGAAGTTGGCGAGCCGGACGATGCGCAGGGAGTCGGTGCTCATGCCGCCCTACCTTCTTGAGTGCGTCT